>JAGBAS010000036.1 GCA_017938885.1 Clostridia bacterium | reverse complement strand
GGGAAGCCACCTTGGATAACGTGTGGTATTGGCAGGTGGATTTTCCCCTTGCCGCGCAGAAAATGCAAAATATTTGGGCCAGGCGGGTCTTTTGCCCACCGCTGAGCACCTTCACGGGCATATTGGACAGGGTCTCGTCAAAACCCAGACTCCGCAGGATCCCCACGCACCGTCCGCGAAATTCCAGACCGCCGTCGCGGATGAACTTCTCGTTGAGGGCGGAATAGGCGCGGGTCACGCGGTCATATTCCGCCTCCCCCAGGGTCTCCATGCCCAGATCCAACTGCTTTTGCAGCTCCTCCAGCTCGGATTCCATCTTCAAAAGCGCGGGGAAGGCGTGGACCATATGCTGGAGGGCGGACTCCTCTCCGGTGCCATCCTCGCCGTTCTCGTCAAAGGCCCCCTCCTGGGTCAGAATGCCCATGGTCTTGCCCTTGGAGAGGAAGACCTCTCCCTCGGTGGGCTCGTATTCCCCGGTCAGCAGCTTGAAAAGGGAGGATTTCCCGCTCCCGTTGACACCGATGATGCCCAGCTTGTCCCGCTCGTCCACCGAGAAGGAGACCTTTTCCAGTACAGACGTGGTACCGAATCGCAGGGTCAGGTCGGTCGTTGATAGTACGATCATGTTATACTCCGAAATGTATTGAAATCATACGGCTCAAATCGAAAGAGCCGTAAGCACGGTTCCATCCAAGCTCACAATGGAGAAGCGTCCATCCGCATACACCCCATAGGATGCAGGAAAACCTCCTTTGGGGATGGAGACCGAACCCGGATTGAGCAGAATGACCCCGTCTGAGTTGGCTTCCAGGACGGGAATATGGGTATGCCCCGACAGCACCGCGCTGCCTGCGGGGAGCTTGGGGAGATCGTTCGCGGTGGGATTCGCGCCGCTTCGGTGGCCGTGGCAGGCGAACCAGGTGCGGCCGTCCACGAACAAAAGGGCAGTCTCGGCCAGGATGGGAAAGGGCAGGACCATCTGGTCCACCTCGGTGTCGCAGTTGCCGCGCACGCAGAACAGCTTGTCCGCATACTCTGAGAGCATGGCGACGACCGCCTTGGGGTCGTAGCCCTCGGGGAGGTCGTTGCGGGGGCCGTGGTAAAGGAGATCACCCAAAAGGATCAGGCGTTCCGCGCCCGAGGCGGTGAAGGTATCCAGCAGCCTTTTGCAGGCGGCGGCCGAGCCGTGGAGGTCGGAGGCGATCATGAGCTTCATGGTGTCTCCTCCTCTCAACCGCACTGGAGCGCGAACCACACCCGGTCAAAGTTGCCTTCGGCCAGGTCCTGCTTACGGATATAGAAATACAGATTCCCCACATCGCCGTACATCAGCTCGTAGTCTCCATCCATGATGGAGGCCATCTGGAACAGAAGTACCCAATCGGAGGCGGCCCTGCGGATCTCCTCCTTGAGGTCGTCGGGGGTCTCGCGGTAGCTCTTGGCGTCACCGCTGTACAGGCCTCGGACGGAGCGCTCGCACTCGGTCAGCATCTCCCCCTGTACCAGATTGGCATAGCCCAACAGCTTGTGCCGCTCGCTGTCCAGCTCGTAGCCCAGCTCCTCCAGCGCCTCGTCGTAGTCGTCCCAATCCACGTCCACGTCGGCGTGGCGGGCCAGCTCCTCGTAACCGGGGTAAGAGTCTTTGGCCTCAAAGGACAGATCATATTCCATCACGGCGTGCTCCTCTGCAAGATCCTCGGGAATGGCTGTGGAGGTCAGTGCGTCTGTGTCCTCAAAGCAGAAGACGCGGACACAGCCCTCGTCGGCTGGGTCGAAGCCCCAGCAGGAGGACTCCATCTCGTAGAAGAAGGAAAGCAGTCCCTTTTGGGGGAGCAGACCGTCCCGATCCAGGGGCGCCATCTCCGTAAGGTTGATCTGACAGAGAAAGGACAGGGGACGGTTGGCGGTCTCGCCGTCGTAGTTCGCGGCCTCAAAGCGGGG
Source organism: Clostridia bacterium (assembly GCA_017938885.1). Classification (GTDB taxonomy): domain Bacteria; phylum Bacillota; class Clostridia; order Oscillospirales; family CAG-272; genus CAMEON01. The sequence continues at coordinate 3,905 of JAGBAS010000036.1, read as the reverse complement.
CCACGCAAAGTCTGTGGGCAGGGCGGGCTGACCGCCAAATTTACTGCGGCAGGGGGAGCCGTCCTTGCGGGCCTTCTTCAAGGTGACGGCGATCTCGTTTTTGCGCAGACCCTCCAAGAGCTGACTCAGGTCGAGTCTGTCTTTTTTTTGTTTCTTATGAATACCGAACATATTTTTTCTCCAATTCTCCGAAAGATCCGTAAAACGGTCCTCCGATCCATCCTTACGTAGATTTCGGTTTATTCGGCGATCCTCCATTTTTGTTGGAGGATCACGGCGGGCTCCTCCTCCCCCGTGTGGGCGTAGAAGACGGTCAGAAGGCTTCCGTCGGTCAGCTCTACGGTGGCGGGGTAGCCCAGATCCTCTCCGAAGTCGCTCTCAAACAGGATGTGGTCGGTGTCCCAGCTCTCGCCGCCATCGGTACTGAACATGACGCGGATGCCGGGCTTACCCAACAAACGGTTGCTGTAAGCCGCGATCAGCACTCCCGAGGAATGCCGGATGATATGGGAGGGCGCGCCGCCGTGGGGATGGAGCAGGGGGTGGGGATCCGTCCAGGTCCGGCCGCCGTCGTCGGACTCGGTCTGGTACAGGGTGAACATGAGGGCACCGCCCGGTCTTTGGACACGGATATGGCAGAGGATGCGGCCGTCGGGGAGCCGGATCGCGTAGGGCTCGTAGCTGGCCAGCATCTGTCCCGCCGCGTCGGGGTCGGGGATATCGGGCACACTGCCGAGGTAGGCCATATCCCCGGTGTCGGGATCTACCGTAAAGGCCTGCACCTGTTCGGGGGCCGTGACTTGATGGCGGTTCTCCTCCCGCACGCTTCCCACCCAGAGAAGGGTGCCGTCGGGCATCTCGGCGGGGCCGTGGGGAGAGCTGATGGGGGAGAGGCGAACGGGGCCGAAGGTGACGCCGTGATCCAAGCTGATCCGGTAGCAGTCACCCAACGCCGCCTGCTCCTGCTCGGGGGTAATGAGGTTCAGGTAGGCGACGCGGTAGTCAGCGTCGGGGGTAGCGTTCTTCAGCCAGTGGTCGGCTACGTGGACAAAGTCCCGCTTGAGCCAATTTCGGTTATAGTCCAGGGATGAGATGATGGAGTGGTAGAACACTCCCTTCTCCCCAAAGGGCAGGACTCCCGCGTCGCGGTTGTCCATGACGGTGTCCACGACCACCATAGGCTGAGTCCAGGTCTCGCCCTCGTCCTCGCTGAGGGAGAGGACTCCCTTCCCAAAGGGGCAGACATGGGTCAGGCGGTAGCCCGAGGCGGCCACGGCCAGCTTGCCGTTTCTCAGCCGGGCGACGGTCGGCCATGCGAAATAGCAATGGCGGCTGGTGGGATTATCCATAATGACGCGGGGTGCGCCGATCAGCTTGATCTTCATAATTATCCTTTTCCATCAATGGGTTACATGGGCGTAACCCCTCTTGTCAATCGTACTTCTTTTTCCCCTTCAGGGTGGTGTACAGCTCCTTGTAGGAGGCGTGGCGGATGGGGGAGATCTCCTTCTCTGCTACCGCCTCCAGGATGGCGCACTCCTCGTCGTTCATGTGGGTGCAGTCGGTATAGCGGCACTTGCCGAGGTAGGGGGTGAACTCGCGGAAGGTATGGGGAAGGTCTTCCAGTTCAAAGAAATCGAACCGCTCAAAGTCCAGAAGAGAGAAGCCCGCCGTGTCGGCTATGTAGCCCCCTTCGGCACCGGGCAGGTCGAAGAGCTCGGTATGGCGGGTGGTGTTCTTGCCGCGGCCGATCTTTTCGCTGATATCCCCTGTGGTCAGGTCCAAGCCCGCAAAGACGGTATTGAGGAGGGTGGATTTCCCCGCGCCCGAGGCTCCCGCCACAGCGGTGATCTTTCCCCCAAGGGCGGTGTGGGCGAAATCCGCAAATTCCTCCACCCCCTCCCCTGTATAGCAGGACAGGACGAAGGTGCGGTAGCCAACCTTTCCGTAAAGGGAGGCGATTTTGGCGGCGCGCTTGGGGGAAAGCTCGCTCTTTCCTACGATGATAACAGGTTCGATACGGTTAAATTCCAGAATGGACAGAAGCTTATCCACCGTGGGGATATCGGGGTCGGGGGAGGCAGCGGCAATGACCACCAGCATCACGTCCAGATTGGCCAGCGGGGGGCGGATGAGGCTGTTCTTACGGGAGAGAATACGATCGATCACCAAGCCCGTTCGGTCAGCGGAGGGGGTGGGGATCCCGTCCGAGACCGTAAAGGAGGTATCGTCGTACTGTACGGCCACCCTGTCTCCCACAAGAGGTGTCATCTGCTCGTGGCGGAAGGTGCCCCGGGCGCGGCACTCCACCGTCTGCCCCGTCAGAGGGGAGCCGGGGATACCGCTGTCCAGACGGACGGTGTAGAGCCCGCCCGTCATTTTTATGATGCGTCCCGTTTGGGTGTAGGTCATGAATTTACTTCCTTTTTCGCGTAGTACCTATATGATACCCCAAAACCGTGATTTTGTAAAGTAGTCACGGCAAAAAAACTTGGAATTTCGGAGAAAAAAGCAGGATTATTTGAACAATAGCCCTTGAAACTTGGAGGATTTTGGAGTATAATATCCGTAGTGCTTACTTTATCCCATTAAAATCGCGACTTTCACGGAGAATCATGAAAAAACAAGCATACACCTTCAAGGAGGGACTGAAGGACGGAGTCCCCATTGGGCTGGGCTACCTGTCGGTCTCCTTCGGCCTCGGCATTGCGGCGGTGGCGGCAGGGCTGTCCCCCCTCATCGCCCTCATCGTATCCATGACCAACGAGACGTCCGCGGGTCAGAAGGCAGGTCTGGACCTCATCGCCGACTGCCTCCCCCTGGCCGAGGGACTCATCACCATGGTGCTGTCCCAGTTCATCATCAATCTGCGCTACTCCCTCATGGGCATATCCCTGTCCCAACGGTTGGACGCAAGCTTCACCACCCCCTGGCGGATGCTGCTCTCCTTCAGCATCACCGACGAGATTTTCGCGGTGGCCTCCACCAAAAAGGAAAAGGTGGGGGTGTACTACTTTGCGGGTCTGGGCTGTATCCCCTACGTCGGCTGGGCGGCGGGGACTCTCCTGGGCGCTCTGGCGGGGGAACTGCTGCCCGACATGGTGCGGGGTTGCCTCGGGCTCATGCTCTTTGGTATGTTCATCGCCATCATCATCCCTCCCGCCAGACGGGAGCGGGGCGTGCTGTTTGCTGTCTGCCTGGCGGTGGCACTGTCCTGCGTCTTCTACTTCGTTCCATTCTTTGATTTTCTGTCGGACGGTCTCGCCCTCATCATTGCGGCGGTGGTCGCGGCGGCGGTGGCGGCTTGGCTCTTCCCCGTGGCGGCTCCCCATGAGGATATGGAGACCCCTGCGCCCGACGGCGGGGAGGTGAGCGCATGAACGGAGAACTGAATATGTCTATCGGTCATCTGGCCTTGTATCTGGCGGTCATGGCTCTGGTGACCTACCTCATCCGCATGATCCCCTTCACCCTCTTCCGCAAGGAGATCAAGTCTGCCTTCTTCCGCAGCTTTTTGGCCTACGTGCCCTACGCGGTGCTGGGGGCCATGACCTTCCCCTCCATCTTCTTCGCCACGTCTTCCCTCCCCTCGGCCATCGCGGGGACGGTCGTCGCCCTGATCCTGGCCTTCTTCCGTCGATCGCTGCTCACCGTGGCGGTGGGGGCGTCGGGGGCGGCGTTGGTTGTGGAGCTGGTGATGATGTATTTGTTGTAAATTGCGGTTTATAGGGGAACGAGGAGAACGGCCTCCGGCGGCCAAGAACCTTTTTGGAAAAAGGTTCTTGGATCTCCAAAAACTTTCAAAAAGCATAGATATGCCAAGAGAATTGATGGTGGGTAGCATAGTGGAAACCCCCATGGGGCCCCGTCCCCATTGGTGTATTTGATTTATGAAAGAGAAGTGC
>JAGBAS010000035.1 GCA_017938885.1 Clostridia bacterium | reverse complement strand
CTCCTTCGTGGACGAGGACGGCGGCGAGACTCTGCCCGAGGGCCGTCTCCTGGACTGGCCCACCAACGACGATCCCGTGGCTAAGCACGTGGGCTTCCAGGGCCTTCTGAAGCTGGCACTGGACAACGGCGCTTACCTGCTCCGCGAGCTGGGCGAGGACGAGACCGCCGCCCTCTGCGAGGCTTCCTCCGAGAAGATGAAGGGCCACAAGCCCCAGCCCACCGCCGCCAAGCAGGCCAACGCCTTCATGGTGCTGGCAGGGCTTTCCGACCCCGTCGAGGTCAACGAGCGGGTCATGATCCCCGGCGGCGGCCACGGCTACTCCACCTTCATGGGCTACTACATCATGGCCGCCAAGGCCAAGGCTGGCGACCATGCGGGCGCTCTCCGCGACATGAAGGAGTACTGGGGCGGTATGCTGGACATGGGTGCTACCACCTTCTGGGAGGACTTCGATCTTGACTGGATGAAGAACGCCGGCCGCATCGACGAGGTGGTTCCCGAGGGCATGGTGGACATCCACGGCGACTACGGCAACTACTGCTACGTCAAGTTCCGCCACTCCCTCTGCCACGGCTGGGCCTCCGGTCCCTGCCCCTACCTCTCCAACTACGTGCTGGGCGTGAAGAACCTGGCTCCCGGCAAGTACGAGGTCAAGCCCGATCTCGCATGGCTGGATTGGGCTAAGGGCTCCTACCCCACCCCCAAGGGCGAGATCAAGGTCTGGGCCTTCAAGGACACCGAGGGCAAGACCGTGGTGAATATCGAGGCTCCCGCAGGCATCGAGATCCTGCGCTGATAAACAGCCGCTGATCCCCGTGATACAGAAGAATCCCACCGCTTCCCGAGGGAGGCGGTGGGATTTTCAGATGCGCAGACAAACGGAAACGTGACTGCTCGGGAGATTTTCAAATTGCAGCTTATGAGGAACCGGGGATCACTTCAGCACGATGCTCTGCACGTACATCACGTCCCCCGCCTCGCAGCCGTCCAGGTAGTCGAAGCGGATCTTGTGAATATCTCCCTGCCAGAAGGACTTACCCGACAGGTCAACGGTCAGGGTATGGTACTGGCCGTCGGCGGTCAGATCCATGCGGACGCAGGCATCGGCGGTGGGGTTGGAGATACTTCCCGCGCAGAGGAATAGGTCGGTGACGTTGTTTCCCGCGCTGTTGGAGGCGGGGAGCATATAGGTGATCTCAACGGTCTTGTACTGATCCGCCGAAAGCTTGCCGTCGTAGACGACGGTGACGTGGGGATCCTCGCCCTTGACCGTGAGGGACAGCGCACCCGCGCTTGCATCGTAGGACACGACCGTGTTGCTGGAAGCGACTACGTGGGAGGCGTTTTCCTTCTTGGTCAGATCGAGATGGGCGGAGAGGGGAGCGGCTACAGCTCCGCCATTGCCTCCGCCTCCGCCTCCGCCGTTTAAGTCGGCGTAGGAGTTTTCGTTGGTGGCCGCGGTATTATCCGAGACACGGCGGGTCTGGTGATTCTCGTGGAGGGTAGCGTTGGAGGCGAAATCCTTATGCTCCTTGAACACCCCCCGCATATCCGCCACCGAGCCCGTGGAGATGAGGTAGCTGTACTCCACAGCCTCGAAGGACTTGAGCATCATGGCATTGATGGGAGCTACGTAATTCGTAGCGCCGTTGGTGGATTCCTTGGAGTTGTTGAAGGCATGGCGGCCGGCCAGATAGGAGTCCACGTTGGGAACGTAGAGGCCGATGCCGAAGTCGTCGCCGGGGTTGGTCCAGGCGCACCAGGTCTCGGTGTTGCTGTTCTTGAGGAGGAAGGTACAGTCGTTGTAGTAGGTGGAATCGCCCCAGAAGCCCAGATCGTCGCGGTAGGACATGGTATCGTCGGTCCAGGGCTTTGCGCCGTTATACAGGGTAAAGCGGCTGAGATAGCTGACGGTGTAGAAGGCGGGGAGCTCCTGGTGGGCGTAGCGATGGGTCCAGTTTGAGAAATCCACGAAGCGGTTGTCTACCCGAATGCGATCGGCGTAGACGGTGTAGGTGTTTTCCATGTAGGAGGGAGTGAGGGAATTGTCCTTGGCCCAGTCCAGAGGCTGGGACTTGACGTACACCGAGTATTCGTTGACCACGATGTCAATGATACGGCTGTGGTTGCCCTTGACGTCACCGCCCTGGACGGGATTGTAAGCCCAGGTGGAGCCGTTGTAGTTGCCGGGGGTATACTCGGCGTTCTGCTGGACGCCGTAGTAGGACTGCTGGATCAGCCGTCCCGTATCGGCCTGGTTGACCAGATTCTTGAGGCGGTTGACGGTGCAGGTCTTGTCCTCCAGGTAGTTGATACCGCCGCCCCAGATGAGGCGGATGCCCAGCTTGTAGCGGGCGTTCTCGATGTAGTAGGTATCGGCATTCTCGCCATAGACGGGGTAGTCTTGGGTCTGCATCACACAGAGGGCGAAATCAGCGGATCGGTCGTTGCAGGTCTCCAAGGTCATGGACCGGATGCCCGTGCCCTTGATACCGTCCAGGTAGCGTCCGATGACGCAGGAGAAGGTATGGGTGCCCGCCTCCATGTAGAAATCGTCGGTGACGGCCTTGCTGTCGGAGGTATAGGTGATCTTCCCGTACAAGGGCTGAGTGGAGGTGTAGCCCAGGGTGAAGCGGTTGAAGGCTTCGGCGGTGCTTGCGGGATCGAAGGTCAGGGTCAGACCCTTTTCGAAGGTCAGGGTGTTGCCTTCCGCAGACGAAAAGCCCGTGGCGGTATAGGTAAGGCCGTCCTCATGGGAGACGGTGGCCGAGCCGCCGTTCGCCGTGACCGTGACGGAGGTTGAGAAATCCAGCTTGTCGGGAGCAGCCACCGTAATGTCCGGGTTGGCGGGCAGAGTTTCCTCCGGCTCGGTGGGTGCTTCGGTGTCGGCGGGCGCGGTTGTCTCGTCGGTGGGTGCTTCGGTGCCGGCGGGCTCGGTTGTCCCGTCGGTGACGGCATCGGAGGGAGCGAGGGTACTGCCCTCGGTGGCGGGGGGAGCAGAGGTATCGGTGGTGCAGGCTGCCAGTATCAGGAGCAGGAGCAAGAGAGCGGCGGGCAGCCATATCCGGTAAAGCTTACGCATAATGCCTCCTTCATCATCAAGTGGAATTGCACACAGTATAGCACGAATTTGTGACTTCACGCTGAACAAAAAACGGGAAAATTAAATTTTCCCCAAGGGACGGAGGGAAATTTCCCCCGAGGACAGGGCCACGGTGCGCCCGTTTTGATCCAAAAGCAGGGAATAATCCCGGTCTACGCCGACCGCCACGCCTTCAAGCTCCTCGGTGCCTCGGGTGCAGATCACCCGTTCGCCTACGTAGAGCAGACGGCTTCGGTAGAAATCCAGACAGGCGTCCCCCCACATACCGTCGGGAAAAGGGCAGGCGGGTGAGCCCTCGACCAGCTCCAGAAGACGGCGGGCGATCTCTCCGGCGAGGGTATCTCTGAGGTCAGGCGGCAGGGAGGCGGCCGCCTCTCTTGAAAACAGAGAGGCGGCGGGGGCGCGCAGTCCCTCCGGGAAATCCGTGGTGGTCAGATTCAACCCGATCCCCACGATCAGGCGGTGGCGGCCGTCGGGGCGGGTGACTGCTTCGGTCAGAATACCGCCCATCTTGCCGCCGTTGAGGTAGATATCGTTGACCCACTTGATGGCGGGATGCTTGCCCGTCAAGGCCTCTATGGCGGATACCGCAGCCACGGCGGCGGCGCAGGTCACCCGCACGGCTTCTGCGAGGGGCTTTTCGGTGGTGTAGGCCGCCGTCATGTAGAGCCCCGTGTTGGCGGGGGAGTGGAAGGAACGTCCCAACCGTCCCCGTCCCCCCGTTTGGGTGCGGGCTATAATGAGGGTAGGGGTGTCCTCTTCGGAGGTGCTTTTGGCCAGGGTGTTGGTGGATTCGGCGGATTCGTGGATTTCGATGCGCACCCGGTCGGCGTAGCTCCCCAGGGCTTTTCGGACGGCTTGCATGGCGGCCTCCTTTCGGATCGGAAATGGTCTTTGCTCTCTACATGATAACACCCAAAGGGGGATAAGTTGTGAATGGGATGTAAATTTTGCGGTTTCTCCATCGGATTGGCGGGGAATGCTCTCTGAATTTTCTGTGAATTTAAAAAAATGACTTGATTAATTTGAAAAAATGTAGTATGATATGTAGGTATTTTCCCGCTCCGCCGCTTTTTGCGTATGCGGAGCTTGTCCCGAAAAGGAGTATTTCATGAAAAAGCATTACCTGATCCTTGCGCTGGTTCTCTGCCTTGCGCTGACGGCGTTGGCTGCCTGTACCGCAGGCGGGAGCGGCGACACCGATACCGAGGCGAATCCCTCTGCCGAGACCTGGCTGTGTGCTTGCGGCGTGGGCAGCAGCGGCAAGTTCTGCCCCGAATGCGGCGAAGCCAGACCCGAGCCCGAGACTACCGACACCGCCAACGGCGAGACGGATGCGGCCACCGAGCCCGCCGACTCCGACGGAACCTCTGACGAGTCCGAGCCCGTCACCGAGCCCGGCACTGAGCCCGATTCGGAGACCGAGGCCGTGACCCACGCACCCCGCTACGACTATTTTGACGCCGACGTCAAGGCCGACGTGACCATCGACAAGTCGGTCTACACGGATATGCAGCTTACCCTTCCCGCCGATCTGGAGATCACCGAGGAGGATGTCCAAAGCTATATCGACTACGTTCTTTTCCAGTACCGCACCGCCGATAACGGCACTACCCAGGTCACCGACAAGGCCATGAAGTGGGGCGATGATGCCTACATCTATTACAAGGGCATGATCGATGGCGAGGCCTTCGAGGGCGGCTCCAACTGGGATGACGCCTCCCCCTATCAGCTGGGTCTGGGCTCCGGCAATTTCATTCCGGGCTTTGAGGCAGGCCTTGTGGGGGTGGTTCCCGCCAACGCCACCAAGGACAGCCCTGCCGAGGTGCACGTGACCTTCCCCGAGAACTACAACCCCGCGCTGGCCGGAAAGGACGCCGTCTTCTACGTGGCGGTGGTTTACGCCGTGCAGTACACCCTCCCCGAGTACAACCGCGCGACGGTGGAGAACGTTTTGAAATACGAGGGCCAGAAGGACTTCTACGCCTCGGATGCCGCGTACCTTTCGGAGTTTGAGGACTATGTCCGCGCGTATCTGGAGAGCGATATCGCCGAGCAGGTGGAGTACGAGAAGATCAACGCCCTCTGGAATCATCTGACCGGGCAGGCGGTCTGTCAGAATCTCCCTCAGCTTGAGCTGGACTACTACCACGATGCCTATCTGGAGGAGATCGAGTACTACTACGATTACTACAAGAGCTACGGCGGCACCGATTTCACCGAGCAATACCCCGATTTCGATTCCTTTGCTAAGAGCTATATGGGTGTGAGTGGAGATGCCCACTGGGAGACCGAGCTGAACAAGCTCTGCGAGGATATGGTGAAGAAGGACATGATCTCCCACGCCATCGCCGAGCTGGAGGGCTTTGAAACCATCACCGATGAGGAATTCAAGGCCGAGCTGAAATACTGGGTGGATTACTACCAGGGCTACATGACCGAGGAGGAGATCCTGGCCAATATGGGTGAGGACGTCATCCGCGAGGGGGCTCTCTCCGAGAAGGTACAGAAGTGGCTTCTGGAGCGAGCGAGCTTCACCTATGGCGACACCGAATGATGTTTCAAGAATACAGAACCTAAGGAGATCATGATATGAACCGCAAAATGCTTTGGATCCCGGCTCTCCTGTCCCTGGTGAGCCTTCTGCTGCTGGCCTCCTGTAAGGACGGCGGCCAAACCAACGAAACCGGCACCGAAAGCGGCACCGCCGCCGAGACCGAGGCCGTTACCGCCATCCCCCGCTATGATTACATGGATGCCGTGGTCGCCCCCGACGTAACCATCGACCGCGCCGACTACGTGGGCATTACCCTCACGATCCCCAACTCCCTCAAGATCGAGGACGACGACGTGGAGGCCTACGTTCAGCAGTCCATCCTGTTCTCCCGCCGTACCGCCGTCAACGGCACCGCTATGGTCAAGGATCAGGCGTTGAAGACGGGCGACGATGCCTACATTTACTATAAGGGCTTCGTGGACGGCAAGGAGTTTGACGGCGGCTCCAACTGGGATGACCAGTCTCCCTACAAGCTGGGTCTGGGCTCGGGTGCCTTTATCCCCGGCTTTGAGGAGGGGCTCGTGGGGATCACCCCCAACCAGACCTCCAAGGACAGCCCCGCTGAGATCCACGTCACCTTCCCCGAGGAGTACGCCGAGGAGCTGGCCAGTAAGGACGCGGTATTCCACGTGGTGGTGGAGTACGCCGTCCAGTACACCCTTCCCGAGCTGACCCGCGATTTCGTGGAGAACACCCTCAAATACAAGCCCAAGATGGAGTTCTACGCCTCCGATGAAGCACTCATCGACGAGTTCAAGGAGTTCGTGTACGATACCCTGGTATCGCAGAATGTCCAGAGCATTGAGAATGCCAAGGTGGACGCCCTCTGGAACCACCTGAGCGAGGTAGCCGAGTGCCGCAATCTGGTGGCCGACGAGGTAGCCTACTACTTCGATGCATACGAGTCCGAGATAAAGTATTATTTCGATTACTACACTTCCTCGGGCGGAGACGAGTTCAAGAAGCTCTACCCCGACATGGATGCCTTTGCCCCCGTCTACCTGGGGCTGGGTAAGGATGCCGACTGGAAAGCCGAGGTCACCAAGATGGCCGAGCTGATGGTCAAACGGGATATGATTACCCACGCCATCGGCGAGCTGGAGGGACTGGAGACGGTCTCCGAGGAGGAGTACAAGGCGCAGGTCAATTACTGGGTGGAGTATTACTACGGCTACATGACCGAGGCCGAGATCATCCAGAATATGGGCGAGGTATTCCTCAAGGAGGCGGCCTTTACCGAAAAGCTGGACAAGTGGCTCATGGAGCAGGTGACCTTTACCTACGCGGACGGTACGCCTGTTGTGAGCATTACCGAGGATGAGGCCGAAACCGAGACCTCCCAGGGCTAATCTGCACAAAGTTTGAGTTTGTGGGGCGAAATCCGAAAAATTTTTCGAAAAACCCTTGACAAATCAAAGAAATGCGGTTATAATATAACAGTCAATGTCGTGCGCGCTGTGAAAAATACAGAGTTTCTGCGCCTGTCAGACCGGCAGAAAGATCGCCCCGACAGCAAATCTTGAAGGAGGTATCCCGAAATGCTCAGAACTTACCAGCCTAAGAAGCGCCAGAGAAAGAAGGAGCATGGCTTCAGAAAGAGAATGAAGACTGCCGACGGTCGCAAGGTTCTCAAGAGAAGACGTGCCAAGGGCAGAAAGAGACTGACCTACTGATTTTGGAATTGATTCCATACCTGCGAAATTCCCGAGGAACGAGGGACACGAGCCTGTGCGATTGTCTGTCTGTCCTCGGGATTTTTCGCGGAGAGAGGTCCTCGCCGCAGTATAGCCTGCCCCTCTGCGGCATATCCTAATTCGCGGCTACACGCCGCGGGGAAGGAACACACATGAAACCCTACGCCATCAAGGAGAACCACCTGTACAAAAAGACCTTCCAGCGGGGAAAACGCTGGTCGGGGAAATTCGTATCGGTATACGTTCTCAAGGATCTGGCGGCCAAGAAGCTGAAGCGAGCCAACCCGCAGAAGCAGTACATCAATCGGATCGGTCTGTCTGTGCCCAAACGCGAGGGCGGCGCCGTAGAGCGCAACCGCGTCAAGCGCATCATCCGTGCGGGACTGCAAGGCGTGGAGCGTCGCTGCAACCTCCGCCGCGGATACCTCATCGTCATCGCGGCGCGCCCCGGCATCGAGCGGCAGAAATCCCCCGCCATCGAGTCCGAGCTGCGTTACATCTTCAAAAAGCTGGAGATGCTGGAGCCGCGTACCCCCAAGGAGGGTGAAGTCCCCTCCCAAAAGCCCGACCGGGGAGCCGAGCCATGAAGCGAATCGCCATGGCGTTGATCCGATTCTATCGGAAATTCCTGTCGGGACTGAAGCCTGCTCCCACCTGCCGCTTTCATCCGACCTGCTCGGCTTACGCCCTGGAGGCCTTCGAAAAGCGGGGCTTTTTCGCGGGGCTGGCACTGACCCTGTGGCGCATCCTGCGTTGCAGTCCCCTCTCCCCTGCGGGATTCGATCCCGTACCCGAACAAGGCTTCAAGACCATGCCCCTGCGCTGGAGCAAATACGACAAGCACCGCGCCGAGCAGGAAGCCGCCGTCTCCCCCGACACTGCGAGTGAACCCGAGGAGGAAGATCCCCCCGAGGATAACGCCTGACCCACCCAACCGACACGGAGACGTCCACCCACCGAACACAGCGGCCAAAGCACGAGGAGCCGCGCCCCGACTTCCTTTGCCGGGGTCCCTTATCAGTACAAAGGAATCATCAGAATGAAAAGAAACGCAAGAATCACCAAAAAGATCCTGACCCGCGTGGTCATGGGTCTTCTGCTGCTGGCCATGCTGGGCGGTGTCCTCACCTCCTGCGGTGCCCGAGGCGGCAGTAAGTACACCACCATCACGAAAAACTTTACCATTACGGATCCCGACGAGAGCACGGGTCTCACCGCCGCCCAGCTGAATGAGTTGGCTGACAAGATCGTGGCCTCCAAGAGCGGGCTGACCATCCGCGAGCAGCTGGTGGCCGCTATGCGGGGCTATGATATGACCGCCGCCGATTTTGACGACGCTAAGGTAGCCGACGGCACCCTCGCCGCTCAGCCCGAGAAATCCGTGGAATTCGCTCTGAACGTTTTGAAGGCTGCCGGCATTGAGACCGTTGATGCTACCACTTCCAAGCCTGTCATGACCGCCGCTGACGTGGAGATCCTGGTCAAGGTCTTCCGGACCAACGTGGACGTGGACGCCAAGCTGGGTGCCATCGACCAGATCCTCCACTGGATCGGTCTGGGCTTTGAATGGCTCATCAACGTCCCCGGCTTCGGCAGCTTCATCCTGGGTACGGTCTACTTCGCCATCGCCCTGGAGATCCTCATGCTGCCCCTGGGTATCCGCCAGCAGAAGAACTCCCGCAAGCAGGCCAAGCTCCGTCCCAAGGAGATGGCCATCCGCAACAAGTACAAGGGCCGCAACGACCAGGCCACCCAGCAGAAGGTGACCCAGGAGATCCAGGAGCTCTACACCAAGGAGGGCTACTCCCCCATGGCGGGCTGCCTCCCTCTGCTCATCACCCTGCCCTTCCTTATGTTCCTCTACTACATCGTCATTGACCCCATGACCTATATGATCGGCGCGCCCGCAGGGCTGACTTCGGCATTTCTGACCTTTGCCGATGCACCTGCTGCCGCCGGCGGTCTGGGTCTGACCCTGACCTCCGACAGAGGTACCATCGAGGTGCTGTCCCTGATCCGCGAGAGCGGCATCAGCATCGACGGTCTGGCCGACTTCGCCTACCTGGCCAACGGCTCCGACTGTCTGGCTGCCCTGGACGGTATGGCCGAGCGTATCCCCGACTTCAACCTGTTCGGCCTGAACATGGGTCTGACCCCCGGCTTCGAGGCCAAGGATCAGCTGATCCTGCTGTTCATGCCCGTGCTGACCTTCCTGGTCTACTGGGGCAGCGGTAAGATCAGCCGCAAGTTCACCTTCCAGCCCATGCAGAATGACGCCCAGAAGGACCCCGCTCAGGGCTGCTCCAACGGCATGATGAACATCATGATGCCCGCCATGTCGGCCTGGTTCACCTTCATGGTCCCCGCCGCCGTGGGTCTGTACTGGATCTTCAAGAGCATCATCAGCACCATCAAGCAGATCGTCATCGCCAAGCTCATGCCCCTGCCTACCTTCACCGAGGAGGACTACAAGGCCGCCGAGCGGGAGCTGATGGGCAAGGACAAGAACAAGCCCGTCAAGCGTGACCCCAATGCCCCCAAGAACCCCAACGTCCGCTCTCTGCACCACATCGACGACGAGGACTACGAGACCCCCGCCGAGCGTGAGGCACGCCTGGCCGCCCGTCAGCGGGACTACGTGGAGCCCGAGGAGGAGACCCCCAAGCAGAAGACCGCCGAGGGTCAGTACGGTGAGGGTGCCGTTCTCAAGGAGGACGACCGCCCCGCCCGCAAGGACAAGAAGAATAAGAAGAACAGCGACGATTGATCGCGAAAAGGGCGCGCCCGCCGAGAGCTTGCGCGGGTGTTGCCCAACATAACTGAAAGGATAGAGTTTTACCGTCATGAAGAAGGAAATCGAGATCAGCGGCAAGACGCGGGAGGAGGCCATCGAGAAGGCCGTCATTGAGCTGGGTGCCCCCTCCGCCTCCGCTATTATGTACACTGTGATCAACGAGGGCCGCAAGGGCTTTCTGGGCTTCGGTGCCGTGGATTGCACCATCAAGGCCGTCTACCAGGTAGCCGACCCCGCCGAGGAGACGCCCCGCCGCGAGCGCCGCGATGGTGATCGCCGCGACAGAGGTGACCGCCGCGACCGTGGCGACCGCAAGGGTGGCGAGCGTCGCGACCGCGCCCCCAAGAAGCCCGTGGAGGACGTGGAGGAGACCGAAGAGGTCGTAGCCCCCGTCCGCCCCGTCTTCGAGAACATCGACCCTGCCACCGCCACCGAGAGCGAGCAGACCGCCTACCGCTTCATCTGCAAGCTGGTGGAGGATATGGGTCTGGAGGACGTGGCCATTGCCATGCACCCCGGTGACAACGACGATATGGTCATCACCGTGGACGGCGAGGCCGCCGGTGTGCTCATCGGCCACCACGGCGACACCCTGGACGCGCTCCAGTACCTGGCCAACCTGGCCGCCAACCGCAAGGAGGAGGGCGAGAAGCGGGAGTACGCCCGCATCACCGTGGACGTGGAATCCTACCGCGCCAAGCGGGAGGACGCTCTCCGCATTCTGGCCCGCAAGAAGGCCCATCAGGTGCTGAAGTACAAGAAGAGCATTATGCTGGAGCCCATGAACCCCTACGAGCGCCGCATCATCCACTCCGAGATCCAGAAGATGGAGGGCGTTTCCACCAACTCCATCGGCGTGGAGAACAACCGCCGTATCGTCATTTTCCTGGAGGAGGAGGGTATGCCCACCGCCGGTATCAAGGCCAAGGGTTCCTCCGAGAAGTCGGGCTCCAAGTCCCGCTCCAAGAACCGTCGCCGCTCAGGCGGCAAGACCGTGGATCCTCTGTCCAACGAGGCCATCACGGGCGAGACTCGCAAGCAGGGCGAGTCCATCTTCGGTGAGGAGGAGCACGATCCCTTCGATATCGACCTCTCCGCCGCCACCTACTCTGAGGACGAGGACGAGTTGGCTGAAGCCGTCAATGCCCCCGAGGAGGCTGCCGAAGAGGTCACTTCCGACGAGGAATAATCACTTTGCAGAAAAGGGAGGTATGCCGATATGACGATATCCCCTTTCGATACCATCGCCGCCGTCAGCACCCCCTTCGGAAAGGGCGGTGTGGCCGTTATCCGCCTGTCGGGTGATGCGGCTTTGGCGGTGGCGGGGCGGGTCTTCTTTCCCGCAAGCGGCAAGAGCCTGACCGATACAGCCTCCCGTACCGCCGTGTACGGTCTCATCCGCGACCCCGAGAGTGGGGAGGTGCTGGACGACGGGCTCTGCACGGTCTTCAAGTCCCCCCACTCCTTTACGGGGGAGGACACCGCCGAGCTGAGCTGTCACGGCGGCGTGCTGGTTACCCGCAACGTCCTGGAGGCCTGCCTCCGCGCGGGGGCGAGACAAGCTCTGGCGGGGGAATTCACCCGCCGCGCCTACATGAACGGCAAGATCGAGCTGGAGCGGGCCGAGGCGTTGGGAAATCTTTTGGATGCAGGCAACGACGAGCAGGTAAGGCTCGCCCGCGCAGGCATGAACGGGCTGCTTACCGATTCCGCCGAGGGGGTCTACACCGACCTCATGGCGGTGCTCTCCAACATGGAGGCGGGCATGGACTTCCCCGAGGAGGATCTCACCGAGATGCCCTTTGAGGAGATCCGATCCGCCGTTATGCAGGCCGAGAACACCGTCCGAGGCTTAGTGAACACCTACCGCACCGGCCGCGCCATCGCCGAGGGCATCCCTACCGTCATTTGCGGCCGTCCCAACGTGGGCAAGAGTGCCTTCTACAACCGCCTTCTGGGCCGTGAGGCCGCCATTGTCACCGAGATCGCGGGAACCACCCGTGATATCCTCACCGACACCGTCTCTCTGGGACGGGTCACTCTGCGCCTGTCGGATACGGCGGGTCTGCGTGACTCCGACGATCCCGTGGAGCGCATCGGCGTGGAGCGGGCGAGGAAGGCTTTGGATGAGGCCGAGCTGGTGCTGGCTCTGACCGATGCCGTGGATACTGATACCGAAACCGAGTCCCTGATCGCCTCCCTTGCGGAGCAGGGCAAGACCGTTATTCGGGTATTCACCAAGCGTGATCTCCGCGCAGATACGGCTGTTCCTTCCGATGGGATCCCCACGGTCAGCCTGTCCTCGGTCACGGGAGAGGGCTTCGACCGCCTCACCGCCGCCGTGGAGGCCGCATTCATTGACGGTGATCTGCGTATGGGCGAGGAGGCCGTGGTGTTCAGTGCCCGACAGGCCGCCGCTCTCCGCGAGACGGCCGCTTACCTCCAAACTGCCCGCGAGAATCTGGACGCGGGACTTCCCTACGACATCTGCGCCGACGATATCCGCGCCGCCATGGGCGAGCTGGGGATGCTCTGCGGACGAGAGACGGGGGAGGAGGTCATTACCGAGATCTTCTCACGGTTCTGCGTGGGAAAATGATCTTCATCATTTCATCATCCGTCGGGAACCGGGACGGGCGCGCTGCCTTGCTCCCGATTCCCGTATGCGGATGCAAAATATTAGTTAGACAAACAAAGTAAAAAATCTTGACTCCGAAAGGAGAGGGCAGAAAAACAGTCTGCCCGGGAAAGGAAGCAATCATGGCAACCGAGATCACCGCAAAGAAGCACAAGCCCATCAACCGTCCCCGCATGGATCGTGTCACTCCCCGCGCCAGCGACGTGCTGGATCTTCTGGAGCAGCTCCGCGACCACGGCGACAAGATCGCCTACCGCTACTACGTGGGCAAGGAGATCAAGGATCTGACCTACGCCGATTTCTACACCATGGTGGACGAGTGCGCCGCCGCCTTTGACGCCATGGGCTTGAAGGGCAAGCGGGTCGCCGTCATCGGTGACACTTCTCCTCAGTGGATCTGTACCTATCTGGCCGCCCTGGCCGCCGGCTGTGTGGCGGTTCCCATGGACAAGGAGCTGGACGTCTCCGAGATCTGCAAGTTCCTGGATATCGTGGAGGCCAAGGCGATCATCTACTCCAAGTCGTTCAACGAGAAATTCGTAAACGCCATCCAGAACAACATCACCGGCGTGCAGTATTTCATCCCCGTGACTCCCGCCTACGACAACACCTTCGATGCCAAGGTGGTCTCCTTTGAGCAGGTGCTGGCCTGCGGCCGGGAGCGCATTGAACGGGAGGGATACAAGTTCCCCGCCGTTGTGAACCGCGAGGAGATGGCTGAGATGCTCTTTACCTCGGGCACCACCGGCACCAGTAAGTGCGTCATGCTCTCCCAGAAGAACATTTTCGCCGCCGTCAACGCCGCCTGCGAGACGGTTTGCTTCGTCCCCGAGGACGTCATCATGTCGGTGCTCCCCGTTCACCACACCTACGAGCTGATGTGCGTGCTGGCCGCCTCCCTGTTCGGCATTGAGATCTGCATCAACGATTCTCTGCGCCACGTGCTGAAGAACCTCCAGGTCTTCAAGCCCACGGGTCTGGTGCTGGTGCCTCTGTTCCTCAACACCATGTATAAGAAGATCTGGAGCGAGGCTGAGAGAACAAAGAAGGATAAGATCCTCAAGACCGCTCTGGCCACCTCCAAGACTCTGCTTTCCATGGGCATCGACGTTCGCCGCAAGCTCTTCAAGACGGTGCTGGATTCCTTCGGCGGCAGACTGGATCACATCATCTGCGGCGGTGCCAAGCTCAACCCCGACCTGATCGCCGCCTTTGAGGATTTCGGTATCAGCGTATTCGAGGGCTTCGGCATCACCGAGTGCTCCCCCTTGACCAACGTCACCCCCTACTACCACCGCAAGTATGGCTCCATCGGCCCCTCGGTCCCCTGCTGTCGTTGCCGCATCGCCGACGCACAGCCCGGTGAGCATGGCTACATGGAGGGTGAGCTTCAGATCAAGGGCGACAACGTCATGCTGGGCTACTACAACAATCCCGAGGCCAACGAGGCCGCCTTCACCGAGGACGGCTGGTTCCGCACGGGCGACGTGGCCTACAAGGACGAGGATGGCTACGTCTTCATCACGGGACGCATGAAGTCGGTCATCGTGCTGGAGAACGGCAAGAACGTTTTCCCCGAGGAGATCGAGGAGTACCTGGATGAGATCGAGGCCATCGCCGAGTGCGTGGTCATCGGCCGCAAGGCACAGAACAGCGACGAGGTCATTCTGACCGTGGTGGCTTACCCCAACTATGAAAAGCTCCCTGCCGGTGCCTCCGAGGAGCTGATCCACGAGACCATCTACAAGCAGATCATGCAGATCAACCGCCGTCTCCCCAGCTTCAAGCAGATGAAGGCTCTGGAGCTCCGTTCCACCGAGTTCGAGAAGACCACCTCCAAGAAGATCAAGAGACATCTGGTGAAGTAATTGTTCCACAAAGGGGAAGGCTTTCGTTGGAAGGTCTTCTCCTTCAAATTGGGGTTTAACGGTGAGATACAAGTTACAAGATACAAAGATACAAGATATGAAATAACCTTGCGGCAACAGACGTTCTATATCTTGTATCTTGTATCTTGTATCGGCCGAGCTTGCTCGGCGCGTATCTTGTATCTGTCTGCTGAGCTATGCTCAGCGACAAACCCAAATTCACCCCTTTCCAAGGAGCCTCCCATGAACCACCAACCCATCGGTCTGTACCTGCATATTCCTTTTTGCAGGTCGAAATGCCCCTACTGCGATTTCTGCTCCTATCCCCGCCCTACCAAGGAGCTGATGGAGGCCTACACCCACGAGCTGGCCCGCCGGATCCGCGAGGCGGGAAAGACCTACGGGGAGAAGCTCCCCGAGCCGACCTCCCACAGCGACCAAGGGACGACATCCAGCCGCGTGGCCCTGGATACGGTCTACTTCGGCGGCGGCACGCCCACCCTGTTGCCCCCGTCCTGTGTCCGCGAGCTGTTCGCCGCCATCCGCGAGACCTTTGCTATCCTCCCCGACGCCGAGATCACGGTAGAGGGGAATCCCGCCGCCGCGAGTCGGGATGCTCTGTCGGTGTGGCACGAGTGCGGGGTGAACCGCTTGAGCCTGGGGTCTCAATCCGCGCAGGCCGACGAGCTGAAGGCCCTGGGACGGCTTCACCGCTGGGAGGACGTAGAAAAAACCGTCGCCGACGCCCGCGCGGTTGGCATTGAGAACATCAATCTGGACTTCATGCTGGGTATCCCCCATCAGACCCCCGCATCGCTGTCCGACACCCTCGCACGCGCTCTTTCGCTGGAGCCGACCCACCTCTCCGCCTATACCCTCATGCTGGAGGAGGGGACTCCCTTCCACCGTCGGGGGCGGGCCGGTCTGGGACTCCCCGCCGACGAGGAGGAGGCCGACGACCGGGCCATCACCCTTTGGGAGCAGGCCTCGGCGTCCCTGCGCGGAGCGGGCTACGAGCACTACGAGATCTCCAACTTTGCGAAAGCGGGCTTCCGCTCCCGCCATAACCTCCACACCTGGCAATGCCGCGACTACCTGGGACTGGGGGTGGCCGCCCACTCCTGCATGAACAGTGTGCGATTCGGTCAGTCCCGCGACCTGGAGGGCTTTTTGCGGGGGGAGGATATCACCGAATTCACCGAGAGCCTGACCCTCTCGGATCGCGAGTCCGAATTCATCATGCTGTCCCTCCGCCTCTCGGACGGCTTGGACGAGGGGGAATTTCTCCGTCGATTCGGAAGGGATTTCTGGCATACCCATGGGGATGCCTGCATACCCTATATCGAAATGGGACTGATGCGCCGTGAGGGCGGGCGGGTGTTTCTGACCGAGGGGGGCTTCCCCGTCAGCAACGCTATTTTGGCGGATCTGATCTGATCTTTTCGTCGATCTGCCCGAATTTCACCGAATATTTCGGTAGAATTCACTGAAACGTATCGGTGAATCTCAAAAACATAGGCAAACCCAGTTGACAAGAAGGGGTTTTTCGTGTATAATAAGAACGTACCAAACGAGCAGGCGCGGATGTACGCCCTGCGGAAAGGAAGAAGCTACCATGGATGATAAGGATTTTCAGAGCGAATACTATACCTTGACCGACGAAGAGGGCAACGAGCTCCAGTTTGAGGTCATCGGCTCTGCCGAGATCAACGGGACTATGTACTACGCCATGATCCCCGTGGACGATCAGCCCGAGGAGGAGGACGTGTACGAGTACGTCATTCTCAAGGCTGAGAAGGACGAGGACGGCGAGGACGTGCTGGTTACCATCGACGACGACGACGAGTTCGACGACGTGGCCGACTACTTCGACGATATGCTCTCCGACGAGGCCGACTACGACCTGAACAACGACGAGGAGTAATCGCCCGTCACATCCCGATTCAAAAAATTCCTGCGGGGTGCGTGATATACAGATATTGTGACCCACATCTGATTAAAGGAGATCGACTCACGGAGTGGTTTGCAGACCTCCCGCTATCCTCCATCGGTTGACTTGTCCCGAGGGATACGCGGACGCTGGGAGCAGTAAAGCGCCGGATAGATCACCGCCCTGGCAAAAACAGGGTTCCGAATGCTGTGTACACGGCCTTGCGGGGTTTTGAAATCATGAATAATCATGGGCGTATGTCAGGTTTTTGGCATACGCTCATTATGCTTTACGGAAAAAACAGAAAGGAATCTACATAATGGGCATTATCAAAGCGACAATGAGTGCTGTGGGCGGCGGACTGGCCGATCAATGGCTGGAGGTTCTGGAAGCCAACGATATGGGCGGTACCACCCTGTTTACCAAGGGTGTCAAGGTCCGTCGGGACGATAAACGCAACGGCAATAAGAAGGGAACCGAGGACTACATTTCCAACGGCTCCATCATTCACGTCTATCCGAACCAGTTCATGATGCTTGTGGACGGCGGAAGGATCGTGGACTTCACCGCCGAAGAGGGCTACTACAAGGTGGACAACGCCTCGGCTCCCTCCCTGTTTGCGGGGGGCTTTGGGGCTTCCATCAAGGAGTCCTTCTCCCGCGTCAAGTTCGGGGGCGTACCCGGTACGGCCCAGAAGGCCTACTTCATCAATCTCCAGGAGATCAAGGGCATCAAGTTCGGCACCCGCAATCCCATCAACTATTTCGACAGCTTCTACAACGCCGAGCTGTTCCTCCGCGCCCACGGTACGTACTCCATCAAGATCACCGACCCCATCAAGTTTTACACCGAGGTGGTGCCCAAGAACGCCGACCGAGTGGACATTTCCGCCATCAACGAGCAGTATCTCAACGAGTTCCTGGAGGCGCTGGGTGCGGCTATCAACTCCATGTCGGCCGACGGCGTCCGCATCTCCCACGTGGTCTCCAAGTCCCGCGAGCTGTCCCGCTATATGCAGAATGAGCTGGACGCCGACTGGAAGGAGCTGCGCGGTATGGAGGTGTTGGCGGTGGGGCTCGGCGGCCTTTCCTACGACGACAAATCCCGCGAGATGATCGACATCCGCAACCAGGGCGCCATGCTGGGCGACGCCTCCATCCGCGAGGGCTACGTCCAGGGCGCGGTGGCGCGTGGCATGGAAGCCGCCGGCAGTAACGCAAACGGCGCGGCCCAGGCCTTCATGGGTATGGGTATGGGCATGAATGCGGGAGGCGGCTTCATGGGTGCGGCCTCGGCCTCCAACCAGGCCCAGATGGAGCGGGACCGTCAGACGGCTCCTGCGGCACCCGCGAACGGCTGGACCTGCTCCTGCGGGCAGACCAATACCGGTAAGTTCTGCTCGGAGTGCGGCTCTCCCAAGCCCGCCCCCTCGGGTAGCTGGACCTGCGCCTGCGGCGCTGTCTGCACGGGCAAGTTCTGCCCCGAGTGCGGTTCTCCCAGACCTGCCGCCGAGTGGTTTTGCACCGAGTGCGGAGCGAAGAATGACGCTTCGGCCAAGTTCTGCTCGGAGTGTGGGAAGAGGAAGTAAAATTTTCGCCTGTCTTCGTCCCCCATCTTGCGCGAAGCGCATATCGAATCTCGCAGGGATATATCGAGTGTCGCAGGGCACATATCGAGTCCCGAAGGGGACATATCGACCACTCTGTCCTGTCGATATGCACCCTTGCGGGTGCGAGGGAAAATCAAAGAAGGGAACCACATACCATGTCCACAAACAACACTGTTGCCTACCAATGCCCCTGCTGTGGGGCGGGTCTTGGCTTTGATCCCGAAAAACAAAAGTTCGCCTGCGAGTTCTGCCTTTCCGAGTTCGACGAGGCCGATCTCACCAACGCAGGTGCCGCCGAGGCCGCCGAAAAACAGAGAGCCGACGGTGAGGCCTTCTGCGAGCAGATGAACCTCTTCACCTGCCCCAACTGCGGCGCCGAGGTGGTGGCCGACGACAACACCGTTGCGGATTTCTGTTACTACTGCCACAATCCCGTGGTTCACGCGGGGCGGCTGTCGGGTCAGCTTCAGCCCAGTAAGGTCATCCCCTTCCGTGTCACCCGGGAGGAAGCTGAGGGGATGTTCCTCAAATGGTGTAAATCCAAGTGGTTTTTGCCGAGAGATTTCAAGTCCCAAGCCCACGCCTCCCAGATTCAGGGCGTTTACTACCCCTTCTGGGTCACCGACGCCGACGCACAGGGCTCCACCGACTTCGACGCTACCCGCGTCCATACCTGGCGGGCGGGGGACTACAAGTACACCAATACCAAGGTCTACAAGCTGGAGCGGGCGGGGGAGATCCACTTCGAGGATATCGTTACCTGCGCCTTGTCGGATGCCGATAAGAAGATGCTGGAGGGTGTCCTGCCCTATCCGTCGGAGGAGCTGACCGAGTTTTCCATGCCCTATCTCTCGGGCTTTTTCGCCAAGAAGCGGGATATTGAAAGGGATGCTCTGTCCGAAGAGGTGCGGGCGCGGATGCACGACTACACCGCCGCGCTCCTGCGCTCCACCGTTAAGGAATCCTACACCTCGATCATCCCCGAGGCGGTCAACGTGAATATCCGGCAGAGCCATTGGGAATACGCCCTGCTCCCTGTCTGGGTGTTGACCTACACCCACAAGGACGGCAAGGTCTACACCTTTGCCATCAACGCCTCCACGGGCAAGATCTACGGCGAGCTTCCCGTCAGTCAGCTTAAGCTGGCGGCTCTCACGGCGGCTGTCGCGGTTCCGGCTACGGCCATACTTTCGCTGATTGGAGGTATGCTGTTCTGATGAAAACCACGGTACTGAAAAAAACCGCCGTCCTCCTTCTGACGGCTTTGTGCCTGGCGGTCTGCCTGGCCCTGCCCCTGTCAGCCGAGGAGAATGATCGGGTCTACGACCCTGCCGAGATGCTGAACGTCACCGAAACAGCCAATCTGAATGCTCTGCTGGACAGGCTTTCGGGGGAGCATGGGGTCGAGCTTTACCTGGCCACCTACGAGGCCTACGGCCCCCGCGACGACTTCTACGGCGACGACTACTGCACCCGTGTCAAGAACCTGAAGGGCACCGACGCCGTCCTTCTGGTGGTGACCTACGAGTCCCTCAACGATACCTACTACTACAATATGTACACCTACGGGGACGCCAACTACGCCATCAGCCAAAAGGAAGTCAACTACATACTGGACGACTACGACGTCTACGGCAATCTGAAATACGGGTATATCCACGACGGCTGTGAGGCCTTCTTCACCCTGTCGGCGCAGGCCTTTACGGGGCGCGTGGGGGTATCCTGGGGCATCATCATCGCGGTCTCGGCTGTGATCTCCCTGATTATTGCCTTGAGCGTCCGCGCCGGTGTGGCAGCCGCCTACCGCAAGAAGCGCGCCTCGGTGGACTATCCCCTGGATCGCTTCGCCAAGCTGGATCTGACCCATGAATCCGACTCCTTTGTCCGCGAGTACACCACCCGTACCTACTCCCCCCGCTCCAGCGGAGGCAGCAGCGGAGGCGGACGACACGGCGGAGGCGGCGGACACAGAGGCGGACGATGAATTGCCGGTTATCAGGCTGCGCCCGATAATCCCCTAAAAAGAAAGGACACCCCTTCGTTGGGATGTCCTTTTCGTTATGAGGCGGAAAGATCAGAACTTCAAATCCACGTCCACGGGCATACCCGTGCGGTCGGATTCGAAGGCGGCCTCCATGATGAGCATATCCACCATCATCTCGTGATGGGTGACGATCTGCTGACACTCACCGTCGATGGCGCGTACCCAGTTGCGGTAGTAGTCGTGGACATCAGCGTGGGGCTGAGGAACCGACTTTTCGGAGATGGACTGCTCGTTTCTGGGAGCCATGGTCTTGGTGATGCCGGCGGCGGTGACCACGGGAACCACTTCCTTCTCGTTGTAGTTATGGCACCAGACCACCCGGGCGGGCTGACCCCAGTCGGGAATCAGAGCGGCGCCGTCGCGGCCGACCATGTAGAAGCGGGGCAGACCGATGAAGTTGGAGGTGCCCACCTCTACGTGGACCGAGAGATCGTCCTCAAAATACATTTCCAGCTTGAAGCCGTCGTCCACCAGCTCGTTGGTGATGTGGTCGCACTTGCACCAGATCTTCTTGAGGGCCTTGTCCTTGACGATGCCCATGACCTGGTCGATGAGGTGGATGCCCCAGTCCAGGATCATGCCGCCGCCCTGGGCGGGATCCTGACGCCAGTCTCCGGGGATACCGCGGGAGCCGTGGCAACGGGACTCGATGTGGTGCACGGGACCCAATTCTCCGCTGTTGTAAATGTCCCGCATGACCAAAAACTCACCGTCCCAGCGGCGGTTCTGGTGCACCGAGAAAAGCTTGCCGGCGGCCTTGGAGGCGTCGATCATCTCCTGGAGGTCGGCAGAGGACAGGGTAACGGGCTTCTCGCAGATGACGTGCTTGCCGGCGGCCAGAGCTTTGAGGGCCAGGGGCTTGTGCTGGTCGTTGGGGACGGCGATGGTGACGAAATCCACCGCAGGGTCGCCCAGAAGCTCCTCCAGGGAGGCGTAGGCGTGGATGCCTCTGGACTCAGCCAGCTTGCACTGGGAAGGCTTGATATCGTAAATACCCATCAGATTGACGACGTCGCTGTTTCGGAGGAACTCCCCGTGCCAGCCGCCCATGCCGCCGTACCCGATGATCGCTGCATTTTTCTTTGCCATGATGTGCTTCCTTTCTGTTGAGGAACAGATTCGTATTTCCGCGAAGTATAGACTGCGGTCAGCCATATTATACAACATATTTTGGAAAATTGCAAGGTGTTTTGCGGATTTTGTGGCAAAAACTTGCGAAAACTTTTCGCAATCGCCCGAGGAATGGCGGAGGATTTCTTGACAAACCGAGATGGTTGTGCTATAATTTTACCAGACCATTCCCAAAGGAGGGATACTAATGAAACACATGACCCGTTTTCTCTGGCTGGCAGGGCTTCTGACCCTGTGCCTGTGTCTGGCTTTTACCGCCTGCGACGGCGGAGATACGAGCGAGACTACCCCGGCTCTATCCGAGACCGACACACCGACCGAGCCTGTTACCGAGGCTCCCTCGGAGGAATCTGCCGAGCTCTCTGAGACCGAGATCCTCACCGAGGCTCCCACTGCCGCGCCCACCGAGGAGATCACCGAGCCCGAGACCGAGCCACCCACCCTCATGCTGACGGTGGATCTGGACAAGGTCGCTACGGACGATGCCGGTGCCTTTGTCACCCGCCCCACCAAATGCGATGTTTCCTTTGAAAACGACGAGACCGAGGGCAAGGTGCTCCGCATGACCACGAAGGGCATCACCGCTGTGGGTACTGCCAAGCCTTACATTCTGCTGGAGCTGGGGGATCTGGTTGCCTCCGTGAACGGTATTCTGCCCAATACCACCGAGTATCCCCACGTTGTGCTGAAGGTCAGAGCCCACGAGCTTTGGAGCCGTAGCCTCTCCTTCTTTGGCGGTACGACTGCGCGGGAGGCAGGCACCGCTGATGGATTTGCCCGTGTAACCCGCGTAGCCGACAGCGACGACTGGCAGTACGTCTACCTGAATCTGACTCCCTTTACCAAGAACTGGTCGGTATTCTACCTGAACTTCGAGAAGGCCGCAGGCAAGAACGGCGAGTATATGGATCTGGCAGAGGTGCATTTCTTCGCCACCGCCGAGGAGGCCGCCGCTCTGTGCCCCGCTGTGTCGGATACCTATCCCATCGTGGAGCAGACCATGGAGGACTACACGCTGAAGGTCATGTCCTTCAACGTCCAGACCGAGAACGGCACCCAGGTGGACTTCGACTTGCGCGCCGAGCTGCTCCGCGACCTCATGGATGAGCTCCAGCCCGACTCCATCGGTATGCAGGAGGTCACCACGGGCTGGATCTACCGCATGGATACCTTTGCCTTCAACAAGAGCTATGCGGGCGTGGGCGAGGGCCGTACCCCCGGCGGCGAGGCCAGCTCCATCTACTACCGTAAGGATAAGTTCGACCTGGTGGCTTCGGGTACCTTCTGGCTCTCCGAGACCCCCGACGTGGCAGGCTCTTACCTGGAGGCCTCCCTGTATCCCCGCATCTGCACCTGGGCGCACCTCCGCGACAAGGTCACGGGGTATGAGTACATTCATATCAACACCCATCTGGATCATTTGGGCAACTCCAAGGGAGGCAAGGAGCTGCGTACCGCTCAGATTCGTGTTATCCTGGAGTACATCCAATCCTTCCCCGACGTGCCCATGGTCATGACGGGCGACTTCAACCATGCTAAGACCACCAGCGCCGAGAATATCTACGCTATGTTCAAGAATATTCTGGGCATCAGCACCTTCACCTCCTCCACGGGCGAGAGTATCACGGGCAACTTCTCGGATGCCCGCACAGAGGCGGCGGAGACCGTGTCTCCCGACGCATGGGCCTCTTTGACAGCCTACTGGCAGGAGGGGACGGACAGCTACAACCCCGCCAAGAAGCCCATTGATTACGTGTTTTATACCACAGGCGATTTTGAAGCCATGGTCTACCGCAACATTCACTACCACCGCGACGGTATCTATATGTCGGATCACCTGCCTCAGTACTGCGAGCTCCACGTGAAGGTGGCCGCCGACGGGGAGTAACCTTGGGGGAGATTGAACCATGAAAAAGATTTCTTTGCTGCTGGCCGCTCTGACTCTGCTGACGGCCTTCCTGACGCTCGCCGCCCTGCCTGCCGCCGCTGAGGCCGAGTTTGAGATGGAGATCCCCTACGGCAAGCCCACCGTGGACGGCGTCGTTGAGGAGGGCGAATACAAGACCACCTACATCATGGACAGGACCACCGCCGCCGCATGGGTCGGAGAGGTGGGAAATTCTGCGGTCACATGGCATCTGGCGTGGGACGAGGGCGGCCTGTACTACGCGGGCACCATCAACGATTCCACCCCCGCGTGGCGGGACGAGGACAGCCATTGGGTGGGTCTGGACTGCCTGGAGCTGGCCGTCAATCCCGGCCTGATCCTGAAGGGAGACGTCACCGAGGGCGTGTTCTTCTCCTTCGGCTCCATGAAGGACGGCTCGGTCGTGGGCTACCGCCACAACTTTGCCGACGGCCTGGTATCGGACAAGATTACGGGCGTCAACAAGGGCCACGTGGAGGGGACCGAGTCCTACACCATGGAGGTCTACATTCCTTGGTCGCTGGTACAGATCAAGAAGAACTGCACCGTGGGGGGTAAGGAGGATATTCGCCTCGATGCCACCAAGTGGGAGCCTGCCGTGGGCGCGCAGCTGGGTTTGCTCCCCTGCGCCATCGACTCCCTGACTCCCGACGGCTCGGATATCATCGCCTATAAGTTCAACGGAACCGATTTCGTGGTGGGCGACTTTGTGGTAGCCACGCTGGTAGATGCCGACGGAAAGATACCCGCCGTGACTGAGGCACCTACCGAGGTGCCTATGGAGGAGCCCACCGGGACACCTACCGAGGCTTCTACTGATGTCCCCACAGAAGCGCCTACAGACGCCCCCGTTGACGGTACCGATGCCCCCGTGGAGAAGGGGTGCGGCTCCATCCTGTCCGTGGGTCTGTTGGCCGCCCTGCTCCCCGCCGCTTGGGTTGTCCTGCGGAGGCGGGAGGAGTAATCTCATCTATGACAAAAACCACCCGACCAAAAATCGGGTGGTTCGTTGTGTATAGGGGATCATTTCACCATCCGCCTGACCTCGCCCCCCAGAGGCTTTCCCTCCCGGTAGGCGGAAATCACGCGGTCCACCTCGCGGTAGGACTCTACGGTGAAGATGAAATGCTGCCCCGCAAGCTGAGCGCGGGCCAGGTCGTCCATGCGGTCAGACATCCCCGTGGGCAGGGAATTGCAGACCAGGTTGCGGTGTCCCGTGCCCGTGGGAGAATCCTCGCGGAGAATGGGAAATTCCTTGCCCATGCGATCCTTCAGCACGGCGGCGTTTCTTCCGCAGACCTCGCGGCAGACGGCGTCGGGTTTCATGTGACGGTAGATCTCCCGAATGGCGCATTTCTCCAGGAGCATGAGGGGAAGCCGACCGTAGACTACGGCGGCGGTGGCGGTGAGATGGCCACGCTCCGACAGAGCCGAGGAAATATCCCGCATACGGGGGAGAGTCAGCTCGGGGGAGAGGATGAGATCGGTCAGCCCCAGGGAGAGCAGACGGGCGGCGGCGGGGGTGTTGGCGGCGTTGAGACGAAGATCTCCGTGGAGAGTGACTTCACGATCCAAGCCGCAAGCGTGTACGGCCTCGCGGATGAGGGGCAGATGCCCGACGTTCCCCACCAGAATGTGACGGATACCGCTGTTCAGGGAGGCGGTCAGATCGTCACGGACAGCCCCGGCCTCTCGGTCGAAGATCACGGGGGGCATGAGAATGCCGCGCTTTTCGGCGGGGACGGCGGCGGGGTGAGCCTTGCCCAAGGGGAGATAGAGGAGATCGAGATAGCCGACGGTGGCGGGGGTGATCTGCTCGGGGGCGTAGAAGCGGGCGGTGCGCTTGACCTCGGTCACGCCGCGTCTCTCGATATGGGGGGCATGGCTCAAAAGCTCCTCGGTGACCTTGTCGGCAGAAATGGGACAGTACCCCTCGGCGGGGGTAGGCATAGCCCCCATACGGGCAGTATCCAAGGCCTCCAGAGCCTCGCGGCGCAGGGCGTTGAGGCGGGAGAGGGGGAGGGAGAGGCCGTCTTCGACGTTGCTTGTGACCGACGCGGCGCGGTAGGGCGTGCCCCCCGTGCGGGAGAGCTGCTTTTCGGCGGTGTCATGGGTCAGGGCGGTGGCATCCGCTTTTTCGGGGGCCTCGGCGGTGACTGTGACAGTTACGTCGGGAGTTGTGTGATCGCAACGGAACAGGGGGGATGCGGCGGTGAGGCTTACGGGCTGACCCTCTTTCACGGTCAGCTCCAGGGACAGGGGGAGATGGGGCTGATGACGGACACTAAGGGCGGCCTTCTCAGCGGCGGCGGTGCGATCCTTGTCGCTCTCGGTACGCACCCCCATCATGGAGCGGCTCACGTTTCCCACCTGGTAGCCGTCGGTAAAGCCTCCGCGGGAGAACAGGTCGCTCAAAGCGGCCATTTCCTCGGGGGTGGCGGCGCGGCCTTCGTCCAGGAGCCGGCGCCAAATGGCGGTGACACCGCTGACGTAGCCGGGGGATTTCATGCGTCCTTCGATTTTGAGGGAGGATACCCCCGCCCGGATCAGCGCGGGGACGTGACCCGCCAGGGAGAGATCCTTGAGGGACAGCGGGTAGCTTTCGCCGGAGGGATCGGGGGAGCGGCGGTCGGTCTTTCGGTCGGGGTATTTGCCCTTGGAAACGGGACGGCTCGGATGCTTGCGGATATCCTGGCGAGGGGCGTTACTGCCACAGCCCTCGCAAGCGTAGGGGAGCCGACAGGGCTGGGCGCACTCGCCTCGGTTTCCGCTCCGCCCGCCCACCATCGAGGAGAACAGGCATTGTCCTGAGTGGCTGACGCAGAGGGCTCCGTGGATGAAGACCTCCACCTCCAGCGGGTTGTTTTGTACGGCGGCACCGAGATCGGTAAGGCTTGTCTCGCGGGCGATGACGAAGCGGGAAAAGCCAAAATCCGCCAGGACTTGCCCTACGGCGGCGTTATGCCCCGAGAGCTGGGTGCTGGCGTGCAGAGGAAGATTTGGAAGTGCTCTGCGAATCAGAGCGGCGGCGCCGAGATCGGCGACAATGAGTGCGTCCACACCTGCGACGGCGGCCTCGTAGGCGGCGTCCAGCGCATCGGGAAGCTCACGATCCCAGACCAGGGTGTTCAGGGTGAGGTAGACCCGTCCCCCCATGCGGTGGGCGTGGGAGACCGCCTCGCGGAGAGCCTCCCTGTCGAAATTGTGGGCGTTCATGCGGGCATTGAAGCGACTGCCGCCCAGGTAGACGGCGTCGGCACCCGCAGAGATAGCGGCCTCCAGCGCCTCGGGAGAGCCGGCGGGAGCCAGCAGCTCGGGGAGGCGGGGAGGCTGACGGTTCAGAGTCATAGATCCCAGACGGGTTCAGTCCACGTCGCCGAAAGAGAGCTGCTCGAACATACTGCCCACGCGGGAGCGGCGGCGGGGCTCCTCCACGGGAGGCTCCTCCACGGGCTCGGGGACGGCGGCCGTCTCGTTCTGCGCATCGGCCACGCGGGAGAGGAATTCAGCGGGGGGAATGGGATCGGGGGAGACGGGATCTGCGGGGCGGCTACCCTGAGACAGCAGGGAGCGGAGAACCGAGTTCTCTTGGCGCAGTCTGTCCAGCTCGGCGGTCAGCTCGGCATTGCGATCCTTCAGACCGTCCAGCACCACGCCGTACTTGTCACACTTGTCCTCCAGCTCGGCGGTCTTCTCCGAAAGGCTCATGCGATCCGCCACGCATTCCAGCGCGCAGAGCAGAGCGGCCTCGGTCTTGGGACAGCGGCTCTTGAGGTAGATCTCCCGCATCTTGCGATCCAGGATCCCACCGACCTTTTCTACCTCTTCGGCAGGGGCGTCGGATATGACGCTGATCTGGAGATCGGCGATGCTCAGGGTGTACTTCTGCTTCATGGTTTCCATCCTTCCTGCTTCCGCCGTCCTTTTGCACAAAAAAATGCAAAGAGCGGCAGAATATACAAAATGTACTTGAAATTCCAAGGATTTGGGAGTATAATAAGGGTACTACCTCCCACTACCCCTATTATAATACAAAACTTGTCGGTTGAAAAGGGGGAAATGGTAAATTTTCTTGGAAAGTGATATTTTTTTTATGAGTATGCTTGAAAACAGCCGCCGCATCGTGGTCAAGGTGGGGACCTCTACCCTAACTCATTCCACGGGAGCCTTGAATCTCCGCCGTATCGGTGCGCTGGTGCGAGTGCTGTCCGATTTTAAGAACGCGGGGAAGGAAATGGTTCTGGTCTCCTCGGGCGCGGTCTCGGCGGGCGTCGCCAAGGCGGGTGCCGCCAGGCCCTCCACCATCGCCGAGAAGCAGGCCATGGCCGCCATCGGTCAGAGCGAGCTGATGCGGCTCTACGACCAGCTCTTTTCTTTGTATGGCCACACGGTCGCCCAGATCCTGCTCACCCGCGACGTGCTGGATAATCCCACCCGCCGCGATCTGGCCGAAAACACCTTTGAGTCCCTGCTCTCCATGGGCTGTGTGCCCATCGTCAACGAGAACGACCCCGTTTCCACCGACGAGCTGACCAAGTTCGGCGGAAACGATATTCTCTCAGCTTACGTGGCCCGTGTCTGCCATGCCGACGTGCTCATCAACCTCTCGGACGTGGACGGTCTTTACGATAAGGATCCCCGTAAGCACCCCGATGCCACTCTCATTGAACGGGTGGAGGCCCTCTCCGATACCCTCCTGGCCGCCGCGGGCGGGGCGGGCACCGAGCGGGGAACGGGCGGCATGGAGGCCAAGCTCCGCGCCGCCGCTCTCTCCACCGAGGCCGGTATCCCCATGTTCATCATGAACGGTCACAACCCCGATATCCTGTACCGCCTTCTGGACGGAGAGCACGTGGGAACCTATTTTACCGCCCGTTCGTAATCTCTCCCCTGAGCGGAGCCCACAGAAAGGAGAACCTTTATGCCTCCCTACATATGTGTGACCCATGCCCTCTCCCGCCGCGAGGAGACCGATGCCCTGTGTCGGGGTCTGTCCCGCTACGGCTTCCGTTTCGTCTGCATTCACGAGCAAAGCGAGCCCTTGCATCGGGAGGAGACGCTGCGGGATGCGGCGTTGCTGATCGCCTTGACCTGTCCCGCCGCCGAGGCCGCCCGGACTGTGGCCTCGGATATCCGTTGCGCACTGGAGAGGGGCATGAAGGTTCTCTGCGTCAGTCTGGAGGAGAGCGAGCTGGAAACGCGTTTCTGCGCCTCTGCGGAGTGCGGGGCCGTCCTGATCCCGACGCCTGCCGCCGACACGCCGGATCGCCACGCCGTGGCTCTGTTCATCCATCGGCTGTTCGTCCGTCATCTGGCCCGTTTCAAGGCGTGCTTCGTGCCGGCCCGCTGTGTGGAGGATCTGTACGGGCGGATCATATCCTCTGCCGTTGCCGCGCATGGCGGAGATGCGAAGGCTTGCTATGACTTGGGGCTGGCTTACGAGCGAGGGGAAGGAGTTCCCAAGCTGGAGGTGGAGGCGGCCCATTGGTTCTCCCGTGCGGCGGAGCGGGGGGTTCTGCACGCCCGTCTCCGTATGGGCGAGCTGTACCTGACGGGCCGAGGCACCGAACGGGATCCCGAAAAGGCCTTTCGCCTGTTCACCGAAGTGGCACAGGCGGGGGACCCGCGCGGAGAGCATCAGCGCGGATTATGCTACCTGCGGGGCGTGGGGGTCATGAAGGACCCGACCCGCGCCTTTGAGAGCTTCCGTATGGCCGCCGAGGAGGGCTCGGTGCCGTCCCTGTATGAATTGGGCTTGCTGTACCGCGACGGTATCGGGGTGCGGCGGGATCATCGCGCCGCCGTGCGGGCTCTGTACCTGGTCTGTGCCCTGGGAGCCGGCACGGGGGACAGCCGACTGCCCCTGTCTCTGTTGGGGCGGTACGTCAAGGGGAGAGCGGTTTGCGTGTCCATGCGACAGCTTCGCCGTTCCCGTCTGGCATCGCTGTTGCCCTCTTCTGCGGGGAAGAGCGGCACCTTTCGGCGTCAGAATTCCTACGGCCGCGTCCCGTCCGCTTTTGGCCGCAGCCGCGTGAACTGCTTTGCGCTTCCCGAGGATGACTGGATTTCCGCTTCGATCGGCGGGGAGGGGCGGACGCTCTGGCCCGCTATGCCCGAGGAGCTTGCGCAGACCGTTGCCCGCGCGGCCGTCGCGTTGGGACGGCTCCTGGAGGACGGTGACGTCGGGAGCGGTATCCTGCCCCATCCGACCCGCGCGCTGGTCTGGTATCGCTACGCCTTGAGCTTGGGAAGCACCGAGGCACTCCACTACTTGGGAGACGCGTACCGCCGAGGCCTGGGGGCGATTGCCTCGCCTCAGCGAGCCTTCCGTCTGTATGAAACAGCCGCTGCGCGGGGGCATGATCCCAGCCGCTTTGCGGTGGGGGTCTGCTACGAGCGGGGAATCGGGATCAAGGCGGATCCCTCGGTCGCCTTCCTGTACTATGAAAAAGCCGCCGAGGCCGGGTATGCGCCTGCGCAGAATAATCTGGGCGGATGCTACGAGCGGGGGATCGGCATTGGCCGTGACCTGCACGCCGCCACCGAGTGGTATGCCCGAGCCGCCTCGGAGGAGCCCTCTGCCGCCTGCCATCTGGGACTGTGCTACGAGCGGGGAACGGGGGTTCGGAAAAGCATGACCGAGGCGTACCGCCTGTATCGCCTGGCGGCTGAGCAGGGGCACGCCTACGCCAAGTACCGTTTGGGGCTGTTGTATGATGGCGGCGTGTACGAGGACGACGGCGAGGACGGTGTCCGAGACAGCGGGGTGAGGGGTTCGGATCCCCGCTCCTCTGCCGCGCAAGGCGAGGGGATGCTGGTATCAGCGGATTACGCCATGGCCGTGCGCTTGTTTGAGGAGGCGGCCGAGGCGGGCGTCGGGGAAGCCGCCTACGCGTTGGCGTTGTGCTACGAAAAGGGACACGGCGTGCAGCGGGACGATACCCGCCGTATCCTGTACCTGCGCAAGGCCGCCGAGAGCGGAAGCATTCCCGCCTGCTACAGCCTGGGGCTTTTGTATCTGGAGGGAAGCCTGCTGGTGCGGGATACGGTGCGCGCCGTATCCTACCTGGCAGAGGCGGCCTCTCTTTGGAAAGGACAGGATAATTCACGGAGGGCCGACGGCTACCGAGGCGGGATCCTCCGAAAGGCAGGGCGGACGTTGACCGAAGCCGGCGGATCGGCTCTCTATATGCTGGGATACTGCTGTCTGTACGGCATCGGAAGCCGGGGGGATCCCCGCCTTGCCGCCCGGGCCGACAGCCCTGAGGAGCGGTTGGCTTTGGCCGTGGAGTATTTCAGAGAGGCCTCCCGCGCCGGTCACACGGGTGCTCTGACCGCTCTGGGGGATCTGTATGCCTGCGGTCAGCTTCGTCCGGAGGAGGGCTCCTCCGAGGAGAAGGCGCAGGAATACTATGCCGAGGCCGTTCGCAAGGGAACGGGACGGCTGTACGGCGCAGAGGATCCGGCGGATCGCCCCATCGATGCGTATATGAGTCTGGCCGACCGCGCCATGCGGGAGGCGGAGACTGCGCTAAAGACGGGGAACGAGGGCGCGGCCGAGGAAGCCAAGCTTCGCGCCTGGAGAGCCCTCCAGGGCTGCTCCGAGTTGGGCAGCCGCGACGCGCTGGTCAGCATGGCGGCCTGCGCCTACTACGGCTACGGAACTCCCCGCAACAGCGGTGCGGCGTTATGGTTTCTGGATCGCGCCGCTTACAGCGACGGGGGCAGAGTCACTGCCTTTTTGTGGATGGGTGACGTGTACCGCATGGGTCTGCGTGGCGAATCCTCCTTTGAAAGAGCGGATCAATGCTATCTGACAGCCATTGGCATGGAGGAGCGGGAGTCCGAGAGCGGTGCGTATACGGTGCGTTCCCGTCGGGAGGCGCGCAGAAAGCAGGACCACGATGCCCGCGCTGAGGCTTGCTACCGCTTGGCTACCCTGCGTGCCGTCTATTTTGCCCGAGGGCAGGATGTCCGTGAATCCTTCCCCTACTTGGTTCGCGCCGTCCTTATGGGCCATACAGCCGCTGAGGATGACCTGGCTCGTATGTATGCGTATGAGACTGCCTACGGAGAGGCGACAGCTCCTGCCAAGTCCTCTTCCGCCGCCCGACGGCTGTCCCCGGCGGAGGTGTACGCACGACATCGTCTGTCCAAAAGAGACGCGCTATCCGCAACGCCGCGAGACGGAAGGGCTGTCCGCTCCCATGACGGTTGGATGACGGATTACTATACGGCTCTGTGGCCGGTCCCGTCCTTGTTCCGTATGCGGGTGGATTTCACCTCCACCACGGCTGACCGCCCTGCCTATACCGTCGCAGAGGTCACGCCGACCATGCGGGCGGGTGCTCTGAATTATCTGGGCGATTGCCTGTTCTTTGGTCAAGGTCTGCCTGCCGACCCCGCATCTGCGGCGGTCTGCTACCGTCGGGTGACCGAAATGAGGATCGAGGTGCCCCGCGGGCAGACACCGCCGCCTTGCCTGACGTGGGCTCAGTATAGCTATGGATGGTGTCTGCTCCACGGAATCGGCGTGCCGTCGGATCCCCGCGGGGCTGTGCGGCTTTTGACGCTGGCGGCTCGCTATCATGCCGAGGCCTGCTATACGCTGGGTGAATGCTACGAGAACGGCGTGGGCGTGGACGCCCCCGATGGGGTGGAGGCCTTCAAATACTACCGTCGATCCCTGCGTCTGGGCTATCGCAAGGCTGAGTCCAGAGTGCGCTCCCTGGAAAAACGGCTGCGCGCCCGTTCTTAGCCCGGGAGGCTGTTCGCTCTCTCCCGCTTGAAGAAAGGAGGCATTATGAAGATTACGGTTATCGGTTGCGGCCGTTGGGGCTCGCTCATTACCTGGTATCTGTCCTCCCGTAAGGGACACGACCTGACCCTGTACGGCCGCGCCACATCTCCCCACATGAAGCGGTTCCTTGCCGAAAGACGCAACGACCTGCTCACCCTCCCCGATTCGGTGAAGCTTTCCACAAGCCTTGCCGACTGTCTCACCCCCGACTGCGAGACCGTCATCATATCCGTCGGTGCCCAGGGGCTCCGTGCGCTCATGGAGGAGCTGACGGCCTTTGATCTTTCGGGCAAGACCTTTGTCCTCTGCATGAAGGGCATCGAGGCCTCCACGGGCAAACGGCTGACCCGGGTGGCGGAGGAATACCTGCCCGATACAGCCAAGGTCGCCGTGTGGGTAGGCCCCGGCCACGTCCAGGAATTCTACGCGGGTATCCCCAACTGTATGGTCATCGATTCGGAGGACGAGGATACCAAGAAAAGCCTGGTGGAGGCTTTTTCGGGGGACATCATCCGCTTCTACTACGGTACCGATCTCATTGGCAGTGAGATCGGAGCCGCCGCCAAGAACGTCGTGGGCATCGCGGCGGGTATGCTGGACGGAGTGGGGCTCACTACCCTCAAGGGGGCTCTTATGTCCCGGGGTACCCGGGAGATTGCCCGTTTGATCTCAGCCATGGGAGGCAGTGAGCTGTCGGCATACGGCTTGTGCCACCTGGGAGACTATGAGGCCACGGTCTTTTCAAAATTCTCCCACAACCGCGCCTTTGGCGAGGCCTTCATCAAGGGAGAGAGCTTTACCGAGCTGGCCGAGGGCTACGCCACCGTCCGCGCCCTGGTGCTTTTGGGACGGACCTACGGGGTAGATCTGCCCATCTGCCAGGCAGTATACCGCATCCTCTACGAGGGGAGCAACCCCAAGGAGGAGCTGAACGACCTGTTCGGACGGGCACTGAAGACCGAATTTTACCTGTAAACAGAAAACACCGCCTCCGCAGATATGTCTGCGGGGGCGGCTTTTTCCGTTGCGTGTATGATGCGGAGCTTATGCCCATCCAATGACGGACGATGGGGTGGCGTCAGTGCATCATGCGGGGGAGGGTACTGCGGCCGCGAGAGCCGCCCTCGGTGCCGGCGGGAGGATCGCCGGCGTCACCGTTGGGGGCCACCGTTCCCGCGTTGGGATCGAGAGGTCGGGTGGTGCTTGAACCGGAGCCGTTGTTTCCCGAAGCGGGAGTGGTTACGGCGGAGGAACCATCGGTCGTGCCGTTGGGAGAGGGATTCTTGTCGTCGCCTCTCGTGCAGGCCACCGAGCAGAGCAGTACTGTGGACAGAGCCAGGGCGGAGAGACCCCACGCCGAGGCCTGTCGGATGCGTTGAATGGCTTTCATCGTATGACCATACCTTTCGGGCAGGGGAGTCTCCTCTGCCTGGATTTTGCAAACGCCCTCCCCGGAGACTTCCCCGAGGAGGAGAGCCGCAGCTCCGCTGACTTATGAGGAACACAGCACGGGGCTGCGGCCGGATAAGTAGCGTTGACTTTTCACGAAAGCGAGCACAGCGGGCTTGGGTGACTGTCTTTGGCTTGTGGCTCTGTGGATAGTGTGGGCGGCGGGAGACGAAAGTATGAGTGGAAAAATTTAGGTTTGGCGAACTGTTTGTTTGTGCCTTGTCCGCGATATTTGCCCTCTCACCGCTTCGCACCCGAGCTTGCGAGGAGGCACCCCCAGAGGGGTTGCCTCAGAACGGCGGGAAAACACTTGTCGGGAAACGGAATTTCGCTGGGTTTAGTACGAAAGGCTCCCCCTCTGGGTGAGAGGGTAACACCCATGGGTCAGCACAAACCAACAGCCCGCTAAACCCCAATTTGAAAACCTCCAAAAGACCAAAGTCCCTTGGAGGTTCAGGGTATCAGGTAAACTGCGCGTTATACAGCGAAGCGTAGAACCCGCCCGAGGCCAATAGCTCCTCGTGGGTACCTTGCTCGGTGACCAGACCGTCCCGCACTACCAAAATTTTGTCGGCGTTCTTGATGGTGGACAGGCGGTGGGCGATGACGAAGCAGGTGCGGCCCTTCATGAGGGCGTAGAGGGCATCCTGGATCAGTTTCTCGGTGCGGGAGTCCACGTTGGAGGTGGCCTCGTCCAGGATCAGGATGGGGGCGTCGGACAGCATGGCGCGGGCGATGGTGAGGAGCTGTTTTTGCCCCTTGGAGATGTTGATGCCGTCGTCGGACAGCACCGTGTCGTAGCCCTCGGGGAGGGATTCGATGAAGCGGTGGATGTGGGCGGCCTTGGCGGCAGCGACCACGTCCTCCCGGGTTGCCCCCTCGGTGCCGTAGACGATGTTGTTGTAGACGGTGCCGCAGAAGAGCCAGGTATCCTGGAGCACCATGGTGTAGGCGCGGCGCAGGCTGTCGCGGGTCAGGTCGGTGATCTCGTGACCGTCCACCGTAACGGTGCCGCTCTGCTTGTCGTAGAAGCGCATAAGCAGGTTGATGACGGTGGTCTTGCCCGCTCCCGTGGGCCCTACGATGGCCACCAGATCACCCTTGTCCGCGCGGAGGCTCAGCCCGTGAAGAATTTCCTTTTCGGGCACGTAGCCGAAATGCACGTCGGTCATTTCTACCGCGCCTTGGGTGTCGGTCAGTGCCTCGGCATCCACCTTGTCCGCAGGCTCGGCCGGCTCGTCCAGCAGATTGAAGATGCGCTCCGCCGCCGAGGCCGCCGACTGGAACTCGCTCAGAATGTTGGCGAACTCGTTGATGGGGCCCGAGAATTTGCGGGAGTACTGGACAAAGGCGGATACGTCGCCCAGATTGATGACCAGCAGGGGGTGAAGCCCCGTCACCGTCAGGGTCATGAGATAGAACACGCCGCCCAGCACCGTGATGAGGGTCAGGGACAGGTTGTTGATAAAGTTGACGGTGGGGCCGATGACGGATCCCTGGTAGTCGGCGCGGTAGTAGGCCTCGCAGGCCTCGCGGTTATGACCGTCGAAGCGGGAGACGATCTCGGACTCCCGATGGTAGGCCTTGATGGTGCGGTGGCCTGACAACATCTCCTCGGCATAGCCGTTCAGCTCGCCCAGCATGGCGGATCGCTTGCGGAACAGCGGGCGGATCTTCTTGGTCTTGTACCGCGTGAACAGGATGGACACGGGCACCGTAATGATGAACACGCACAGGAGCAGGGGGGAAATGGTCAGCATCATGATGAGAGATCCCACCACCGTGATGACGCTGGCGCATATTTGCAGAAGGTCATGGGAGAGGGAGGCGTTGAGGGTATCGATGTCGTAGGAGATGTGGGAGACGATCTCGCCCGTCTGGTGGGTGTCGAAGTAACCCACGGGGAGCTCGGTGAGATGGGCGAAGACCTCACGGCGCATGGTGTAGGAGATGCGCTGGCTGATCCAGGCCATAAGGACGGCCAGGGCGTAGGACATGACCGCCGAGACAGCGTAGAAGATGATGAGCAGGAGGCAGTAGAGCTTGACAGTGTCAAAATCCACCTTGCCCACGGCGATCCCACCGCTGTTGGCGGTGTCGAAGGGGTCAATGGCGTTGATGACCACACCCGACAGGGCGGGGCCCGCCAGTGCCAACAGGTTGGAGATCAGCATGAGCAGGAAGGCCGCCAGCATAGCCCACTTGTAGTGAAGCATATAGCGGAGGATGCGCCCTACCACACGGGTACGGCGTGCTTTATCCATTTTCTGGTTCTGGTTTGCACGGGGATCGTTGATGGAACGTCCCATGCCTCGATTCTGATTATTCAAGGATAGCACCTCCCATCTGGGACTCGGCAATCTCGCTGTAGACCGTACAGGTGTCCAACAGCTCATCGTGGGTGCCGCAGCCGATGACCTCCCCCTGATCCATGACCAGAATGAGATCGGCGTGCTTGATGGAGCTGACACGCTGGGCGACGATCACGGTGGTGGTGAGAGAAGCCTTTTGCACCTCGGCGTTCTCCCGCAAAGCCTTGCGCAGAGCCGCATCAGTCTTGTAGTCCAGGGCTGAGGAGGCGTCGTCCAGCACCAGAATGTCGGGATTTCCCGCCAGAGCGCGGGCGATGAGCAGGCGTTGCTTCTGTCCTCCGCTGAGGTTGGTGCCCTTGACGGTCAGCTTGTGGTCGTAGCCGTCGGCCAGCTTGGAGATGAATTCATGCGCTTGGGCCATGGCGGCGGCGTGAACCACCTGCTCGTGGGTGATGTCCCGCCCAAAGCGGATGTTGTCTTCAATAGTACCCGCGTAGAGGAAGTCGTTCTGCATGGCGATGCCGAAGCGGGAGCGAAGCTCGGCGGGGGTCATGGTGCGGATGTCCCGCCCGCCGATGCGGATGGTGCCGCTGCCGACGGGGACCTGGTAGAACCGCATGAGCAGGGACAAAAGGGTGGTCTTGCCCGAACCCGTGGCACCGATGATCCCCAGCGTACCGCCCTGCGGGAGATCGAAGGAAACGGCGTTTACGTTGTCGGTCTTGCCGCGATAGGAGAAGGTGACATTCTCAAAGGAAATATACCGCTCAGGGTTCTCGGGAAGGGGCATGACGCCTTCGGCGGCGGACTCACTCTCGTCCCGATCCTTGGCGTCCAGCACCTCGCAGATACGGTTCATGGAGGCGGTACCCTTGGTGAACATCATGAAGATACGGGTAATGGAGAGCAGGGCGTTGGAGAGGATGGTGAAGTACTGAATGAAGGAAATGATGGTGCCGGGCAAACAGAGGCCATTGTTGACGCGGATGGCACCCACGAACATGACCGCCACCAGCCCCACGTTCAAAAACAGGTTGATGAGGGGATTGGAGACCGAGGTGTTGGCGGCGGCGCGGAGACTGTCGTGCATGAGCTCCCGATTGACGGCCTCAAAGCGGCTCTGCTCGTATTCCTTGCGGGACAGAGCCTTGATGACGCGGATGCCCTGGGCATCCTCACGGACTACCCGTACCATGGCATCTCCCGCCTGCTGCGATTGGCTGTACAGCGGTACTCCCCGTTTGGAGACAATATAGACCGTCAGCACGATGAGGGGCATGACCGAGAACATGACCAGGGTCAGGATGGGGTCGAGAGTCAGCGTGATGAGCAGACCGCCCACCAAAAGGATGGGGGCGCGGACGCCCAGCCGCTGCATCATGCCCACCAAATGATGGACGTTATAGGTGTCGGAGGTGAGGCGGGACTCCAGGGAAGGCACCGTAAAGGCGTCGGCCCGGGCACAGGAGAGCCGCATGGTGGAATCGAAGAGATCGTGGCGGATGGCGGTAGCCACGTCCTTGGCCACAAAGGCCGCCATACGGTTGGCCACGATATTGAATACCAGAGCCGCCACGGCACAAACCGCCATGACACCGCCCCAGATGAGGATGGAGCGCAGTCCCCCCTGGGTGTCCCCCGAGCCGGCGTATGTGGCGATGATATCGTTGAGCAGCATACCCAGTATGTAGGGCAGGGCCAGCTCAACCAGGGTGCCCGCGGTCTTGATGGTGAGTCCCACCGACATTCGTCCCGCAAAGGGGCAGAGGTAGGCGAATAGGCGTTTCATGGTGGTGGGTCACATCCTTTCTTTTGTCAAATTTGGGTTTATCGCTGAGCTTTGCTCAGCAGAGAGATACAAGATACGCGCCGAGCAAGCTCGGCCGATACAAGATACAAGATATAGAACGGCTGTTGCCTCAAGGTTATTTCATATCTTGTATCTTTGTATCTTGTAACTTGTATCTCACCAAAACCCCAATTTTCATTCTTCCCCCATTATACCACAAAATCCCCCGCTCCGCAACCGTTTCTTTCAAAAACCTCGCAAAGCAGGGGAATATCTGTCGTTTACTTTCTCCGCAACCGCGCGATGAAGAACCCGTCGGTGCGGTTTTGATCGGGCAGCAGAGTCACCATACCCCCCTCGGAGACGATGTCGCAGACCGCTTTGTCCTTGGCGGGGAAGGTGAAATCCAAAGGCTCAAACTCGGGGTGGGCCGCCAGGAAAGCAGTCACCACATCCTGGTTCTCGGCGGGCAGAACGGTACAGGTGGAGTACACCAGTACGCCGCCGGGCTTGACGTACCCTGCCGATGCCTCCAGGATGGCCGCTTGGATAGCGGGGAGACGGGCAGACTCGGAGAGATCCTTGTGGCGGATTTCGGGCTTCTTGGCGATGACTCCCAGGCCTGAGCAGGGCACGTCGCAGAGCACGCGGTCGCATTTGCCCAGAAGGGCTGGGTCGGGATTCCGCGCGTCCCGCTCGTTTGCTGTAACGATGGCCAGTCCTAAGCGTTCCGCTCCTGACTCGATCAGGGAGAGCTTGCTTCTGTGGAGGTCGAAGCTATGTACCTCCCCTCGGTCCTCCATGGTCAGGGCGATGC
This sequence comes from Clostridia bacterium, assembly GCA_017938885.1. Lineage (GTDB taxonomy): Bacteria > Bacillota > Clostridia > Oscillospirales > CAG-272 > CAMEON01. The sequence goes on along the minus strand of JAGBAS010000035.1, from coordinate 3,382 downwards.
CGAAGGACTTGGAGCCGGGGCAGGCGCAGGTGTCTACTACGATATGGTCGGGCCTTGCGTCCAGCGCCGCCACGCAGAGCTGGGAGGCCTCGTCCTGGACAAAGAAGTCACCTCTCTGGAATGCCTCGGCGGCGGTAATGGCCCCCTCGGGTACGCGGAGCGCGGCATCGGCGTAGAGGGCGGGGAGCACCGTCAGCCCCTCGGCGGTCAGCTCGGCCGTGAGCTTTTCGGGCGTGGTCCTTTCGGTGTTAACCCGCACCGTCATGGGGGGCTTTTCGCAGAAGCCCCGAAGAGCCGAGGCGGCGCGGTCACGTCCCAGGGCATCCACGAAAACTTCGCACAGCGACACAGGGACGCCATAGCACACCGACAAAGCGGTAAGATCCCCCTCCCCCAACTCGGGGAAGCGGGCGATCCAATCCTCGGGGGAGGTCAGCTTGCTCTCGCGGGGGGCGCGGCTCCCGTCGGGAGCCTTGGGCAGAGCCGCCTCAAAGCGGAGATAGGACCGCAGGACGGCATTGACGAACCCCGACACCTTGCGGGGCATCAGAGACACCGTCTCGTCCAGAGCGGCGTGATCGGGGACGCGGTCCAAATAGATGAGCTGGTACAGCCCCATGCACAGAGCGATACGGACGGTACTGTCCAGCTCGGACAGGGGGCGGGAGGAGAACTTCCCCAAAAGGAACTCCAAAGTGGTCTTGCGCTCGGTGACACCGTAGACCAGAGCGGTGTAGAGATGGCGGTCGGGGTCGCTCAGGGGGACCCGCTTCAGAGCGGTATCCACGGCGATGTTACCGTACTGACCCTTTTCTACTGCCAACAGGGTGGAGAGCGCCAGGGAGCGGGGGGAATATGAGGGAGTGGGCATGGTCATGTCCTTCCTTATCAATTTGGGATCAGCGGCGGCGGTTAAAGATGAGGATCAACCGCAAAAGCGATGCCAGGGAGGAGGCCAGAGCGGCCACGTAGGTCATGGCGGCGGCGGAAAGGGTGGCCTTGGCGCCGGGGAGCTCGTCGGCGGCTAGGAGTCCTCCGTCCTCCAAGGCCTTCATGGCCCTGGCCGAGGCGTTGAATTCGGTGGGGAGGGTCACCAACTGGAACAGGGTGGAGAAGGAGAAGAACAGAATACCCGTCAGCATGAGGATTTCCCCGATCCTGCCCTCAAAGTAGGCACTGCCGGCGAAGATCAGACCGATGAGAAACAGGGGCATGGCCAGGGCGGAGCCGAAGCGGGTCAGGGGGATGATGGCGGCGCGCACCTTGATGGGCACGTAGCCCTTGGCGTGCTGGACGGCGTGACCCGCCTCGTGGGCGGCCACACCGATGGCGGCAATGCCGGTGGAGGCGTAGGTGGCGTCGGACAGGCGGATGACGTTCTCACGGGGATCGTAATGGTCGGTGAGATGTCCGTGGATACGTTCCACGCGGACGTGGTACAGCCCCGAGGCATCCAACACGCGGCGGGCGGCCTCGGCTCCCGTCAAGCCCCGACGGCTGGGGACCTTGGCGTACTTTTTAAAGGTAGAATTGACTCGCATTTGCGCCCAGAAGGCGAAGATCATGGCGGGGATCAGCACCAGAATGGTGGTGTCCCCCCAGAAAAGATCGAAAAACATGGAAAACTCCTTTCATTGGGTCGTTTGTGGGTAGTTTACCACGAAATCATGGATTCAATAAGAACTTTGCGTGATGAATATGACGTAAGTGAAAATTTTCCGAAAATTGCAAGCAATGTGTTGACATTGTTACTGCGTTGTGATATACTATTACTGAAAAGGAGGTGTTCACATGGCACAATCGAACATCAATATCCGCATGGATGACGAAATGAAGCGGGATTTTGACCGCGTATGCAACGAGCTGGGGATCAATATGACGGTGGCCATCACCATTCTTGCCAAGAAGATGATCCGTGAGCAGCGTATCCCCTTTGAGGTATCCATCGACCCCTTTTACTCCCAAAGCAATACCGCCGCTCTTCATAAGAGCGCACAGCAGCTTCGCGCGGGACAGGTGACCGAGCATACCTTGGCAGAGCTTGAGGATATGGCGGATGAGTAAGTTTCTATTCACCGAGGACGCGTGAGAGGATTACCTGTACTGGCAGACCCGGGACAAGAAGATCTTGAAGCGGATCAACCAGCTCTTGCAGGACATCGAGCGCAACGGATACAACGGGATCGGCAAGCCGGAGCCTTTGCGGGGCGACCTCAGCGGTTTCTGGAGCCGCCGCATTGACGATGAGCATCGTATCGTCTACCGTGTGACCGAGGATCGGGTGGAGATCATCCAATGCAGAGGACACTACGATGATTGAATGATGGAAAAGCAGGACGGAGAGATCCGTTCTGTTTTTTTACGCCAGCACATCCCCCACAGCCACCTTCCGCCCCCGAATGTAATCAACCGCATTCATGCGCCCCTTGCCCTCGGGAGTGACGGCGGTGAAGATCACCGATCCCGTACCGCAAGCCACCTCAATGCCCTTGTCCAGGGACAGAACGGTGCCGGGGGCGGCGAGACTACCCGCCTCGGGCTCCTGACCGCGCACGGCGGCGGGGACCTTCAACAGCTTTCCGTCGGGGGTGTGGGTGAAGGCCAGAGGCATGGGGGACAGACCGCGGATGCGATTATGCACCGTGTGGGCGTCTGCCGTAAAGTCGATGAGGCAGTCGGCCTTCTCGATCTTGGCGGCGTGGGTGGCGAGACTGCCGTCCTGGGGCGTGGACACAAGGGTCCCCTTCTTCAGCTCCTCAATGGTGCGGAGCAGAGTTTCGGCGCCGCAGACCGCCAGCTTGTCGTGGACCGTCTCAAAGTTGTCGTCGATCTCGATGGCCACCTCGGACTTGAGGAGCATATCTCCCGTGTCCATGCCCTCGGCCATGTACATGGTGGTGATGCCCGTGACGGGGTGACCCTCCATGATGGCTCTCTGCATGGGTGCTGCGCCACGCAGGGCGGGGAGAAGGGAGCCGTGGACGTTGATACAGCCGTACTTGGGATAGTCCAGCACCGACAGGGGCAGGAGCTTACCGTAAGCCACCACCACGATCAGCTCGGGGGCAAGCTCGGCCAAAGTCTCGTCAAATGCTCCATTCCGCAGGGTCTGGGGCTGGTAGACGGGGATATTCTGCTCCAGGGCGTAGACCTTGACGGGAGGGGGGGTCAGCACGTAGCCCCGTCCGCGGGGCTTGTCGGGCTGGGTGACCACGCCGACCACATCCTCGCCGGATTCCACCAGAGCCTTCAGAGAATACAGGGCAAAATCGGGAGTGCCCATGAATACGATACGCATAGTATAGTCCTTTCCGCGGGAAGCATGGGCAGGAGCTCCATGCACCGCATGTAAAAATCATTTTTCCTCACCATGTAGCGGCGG
>JAGBAS010000034.1 GCA_017938885.1 Clostridia bacterium | reverse complement strand
TATACCATATCTCATATTCCTTGTAAAGTACGACAAAGGGCTCGGAACTTTCGTCCTGAACCCTTTGTCAGTAATCTGAAAGGACACCGAACGGTGTCCTTTGTTTTTGGTTACAGAGATGAGATATAAACTTCAGCAAGAGATTCGGTCGCGAAGCGACCGGAGGGAGTGGGTCAGCGCCGCAGGAAAGCCACAGTGTGGCTTTCCGAGAAGCGGTGGAGCCAAAGCGGGAGGCTTTCGGTGCCAAACTGTGTTTGGCACCGAAACGACACGCGACGCGAGTGGGTCTTTCAAGTCCCACCCCCGCAACCACAAAACCGAACTGATACAGTTCGGCTTTTTCTTTTTGTATCAAGAACTTTTGTGCTTATTCGAACGGTCGAAATTTCATGCGAACTGTAAACGGATCAGAGAGTTTTTTATCTGAGGTGAATAAAATCCGATTTTTTTCCTTTCGTTGTGTCTGGTGTTCATTTTGGCATGGTCAAAAGTCCAGCCTCCTTTTGTTCACGTAAACGACGGAGCATGTGTTTCCCCGTTTGCAAACGTATTCGGGCCGGGATTCGAAAGCGAGAAATACATTTTCGCGGCCTTGGTTGTGCCAAAATCGCGGTTGGAGCCGGTCTCCTGCACCTTGTTGAAGGCGTCGCGGAACATCTGATTGTGGGCTTCCTCACGGTTGAGCAGGAAGTCGATGGTCTCCCGCACCTTCTTGTCCCCGATCTGGCGGTAGAGATACTCATAGACCACCTTGGCTCTCTGCTCGGATGCGATATTGGAGAGCAGGTCTGCGCACAGGTCGCCCGTGACCGTAACGTAATCCGCCGTCCAGGAATAGCCCGAGGCGTTGATGAGACCGGGATTGAGTCCAATCTGGACGTGGGTCTGCACCTCACCTGCCTGTACCTGCGTAGCGTCCACGTCGTGACCGTTCAGCAGGTTGATGGTCTGCGCCACCATTTCCAGATGCGAAAGCTCCTCGGCGGCAATATCGAGGAAGAGATCCTTGATCTCGGGATCCTTGATGCGGAAGCTCTGGGACATATACTGCATGGCCGCCTTTAGCTCCCCGTTGCCGCCGCCCAGCTGCTCCTGCAAAAGCACCGCGTACTGCGGATTGGGGCGTTCGATCTCTACGGGATGGAACAGCATTTTTTCGTGCTTGAACATGGTAAATTTTGACCTCCGTGTTTTCGAATTCGCGGATAGTATTTCCTGCCAAGGGGGTGAAATATGCGCGAGGAGGCGGATTTATCAAAACCGAGTTGACAAACAGGCGGATCTGTGCTACAATGAACCCATACCATACGGCGGGAAAGCCCTATGATCCAATCAGAGTCCCGCAACGGAGGAAACCGCCATGAAGCACGACGTTCTGCGCGCTCTGAAGGCTATGCCTATCATTGACAGCCACGAGCACCTGCCCCACAACTTCGAAAACGTCTACCCCGACATCTGCTGGGTGCCCCTGCTGTCCTATAACACCGCCGTGGACGCCATAAGCCGCCTTTTGGATACCGTCAATTCCGACAAGCTCTGCTGGGGCTGTGATACCTGGACGGCAGAGGAGAGCTACGGCGCGGTGCTGGCTATGGCGCACGTTCTCTCCGTGGCACTGACCCAACGGGTCTCCGAGGGCTTCATGACCCCCGAGCGGGCGAAGGAGATCTGCCGGCGTATCCTGTACGAAAATGCAAAAAAACTATACCAACTCTGATTTTTGGGGGATGGAGGTGTTCTCTTCCCCCCTTTTTCTGTGTCAAGGAAAAGAGGAGCTTTCAAATTAGGACGTAACGATTCAGCCAATATTTCAAATTGGGGTTTAGCGGTCTGTTGGGTTTCCTCGTGAGCCTTCCCTTGTGAGGGAAGGGGGACCGCGAAGCGGTGGATGAGTAGCCGATAAATGGACATTTCCCGAAGGGAAATGATCTGCTTTCCTCCATATAAAAACCTTTCCTGATAGTGCTTTATGGTGCTTTTCCCAGCGCAGATCAAAAACTTTTCGTGTGGCTACTCATCCGTCACGCCCTAAGGGCGTGACACCTTCCCTTACAAGGGAAGGCTTTCAACGCGGAAACCCAACTCACCGACAAACCCAAATTTGCAGGCAAGGCTGAATCCGATCAAAAAAAGGCCCGTCGGCAGGGAAGGTGCCCTACCGAAAAAGCCATTCGGATATGTCCCTTGGCAAAAAAGAAATGACCCTTGCCCACGTTTCTCAAGCGCAGACAAGGGTCATTTCTGGTCACTCTTAGTATCTAACATCATTTGTTTACCTCCATTTCTTTTTCTACCTTTTGCTTCTTACCCGGAAATCTTTGAAATCCTGTTGTTTCTTCTTTTTTCTCTAACGAGAATACCGTTGGTTTCGTGTTGCTTCGCGTGGGTTTTTGCAAAAGGCGAGTGGTTCAGTGACTTTGATGCTTCGGACAACACATTGGCTTTCATCGCTTGGATTTGACTCTATTTTTTCTTCGTCTTGCTTCCTGTTCAAATCCCTTTGTGTTCCGCTTGCCTTGGTATCAAAGTCGGTAGCTTTACTTTGCCATTGGACTGTACCTCCTCTGTTGTGACTATAGTATAGCATACTTTTTCCGAAATTGCAATATCCAAAATGCACGAAGTTGACAAAATATTTTTGTTTAAACGGTAGAAAAACAGCGAATTGACGAAAAACTCTTGCAATGTGCCGAAAAATGTGCTATAATGATATATATGGTTTTGTCTCTATGGATAAAGGCTGTTCCCGACAGCAGATCGCCGCGCACGGTGGATTCCGCGCGCGGCGATCTTTTCAGGGAGTAAGCCTTGCAGACTCAGCTAAAGATCCCTGCGATGTATTCAACGATGCTGATGAGCAGCTTGATCCCCGTCATGACGGTGTCGAAGGTCACGGCGTAGTTGGCGGGCTCTCCGCTGTCCTTGAAGCGATTCAACTCTCCCAGATCCAGCTCCTTCAGCCGGGTGTTTCGGATGGCGTAGGTCAAAAACTGCTCCAGAATGTTGACGGGAATCGCATAGTTCATGCCCTTGGCACTGGTGATGCCGGCGACCAGCACGCCGATCAGCTCGCCGGTGACGTTGACCAGCGGGCCTCCCGAATTGCCGGGGTTTGCGGCGGCATCGGTCATGATGTAGGGGTAGGAAAGATTGCCAACGCGGCGATCCTTGTCGCTGATGATGCCTGAGGTGATGCAGGTCCCGTTCCCCAGGGAATTCCCGATCAGGTATACGCGCTGGCCGTTTTTCAGGGTTTGGATATCCGCAAAGTCAATGGCGGTGGCACCGCTGAGCTCCTTGACGTACAGCAGGCAAAGATCCACGGTATCGTGATCCTGATCCTTGAGAGGCTCGCCGATCGCCAGCGGATGCGCCTCGTGGTATTGACCGTTGTAGCGAACGTAGATCTTTTCGAAGAGCTTACCGTTTCCGTCCAGCACGGCGTGGGCGTTGGTGATGACCATGCCCTTGGAGGATACGACGAAGCCCGAGGCGGCGGCAGAGGCGTTCACGCTCTGCACCAGGATCTCCACGACCGAGGGGATCACCTTGTCGTACAGCTCCTCGCCGGACAGGGCGTTTTGGTCGTATGCGCTCATGAATTCGGTCATTTGCTCAGGAGAGGTCGTGGCAGGGGCGGCTTCTGCGGCCAGGGGAGCCGCGACGGTCAGTTCTTCGGTGCGCAGAGGAGCGGCGTAATTCTCCTTCGGGGAAGGCGTGGAGGCGGCGCGGGCGGATGCGGGCTGTATGGACGTGGACGATTGTTTCAAACTGGTGCTCGGGGTGATCTCGGAGCCGCAGAAACGGCAAACCAGGGTCTTCTTGCCGTTCCGAACGGCCTCCTTGGCTTCGCCGCCGCAGCTGTTACAGTAATACGGCATGACAGAACCTCCTGTAGATGTATGAATTCGCGGACGGAGGTGATACTCGCGTCTGTTCCTTTATTATAACAGAATACGCCGGACTTGTCAAGAAGAAGGCGGGAAAACGGTACGAAAGAAAGGAGATTTTCACCATGAAGATCATTTCGGTCATAGGCGATTCGCATACTTGGGGCGAGGGAGTCGGTGCCGAAGGGCGGTTTGACCCCGCTGTTTGCTGTGGGGAGTTGCGTCCTCTGCCCTTTTCCGCTCCCTGCTATGTGAATCTTTTGCGGGATCGGCTGAACCGTGAGACGGCCTCCTTTTGCGCTGAATACGAGGGCGAGGCACTCCTTTCAATGTGCGAGGGGAGCGACGGCCCCTTTGGGGTGGTAGCGGAGAAGCCCTTGATCCTGGACAAATGCTATGACCTGGCTCGGGTTTTCTTTTTCGCTACCTCCGAGGAGGCTTCGGTCAAGCTGACCGCAAAGTCGGCTACGGGGGAGGCGGTAATCACCGAGACCCTGTTCAGCGACACCTCCTTGACGAATGCCAGCATCAAGGTGGTTCATATATTTCCCGGAGGGGGCGAGACGGCCGAGAGGCTGACGGTGGCCTGCGAGGGGGACAGCCCGGCCTATATCTACCGTATTGAGTTATACAGGGGCGAGTGCGCTCTGGTCAATTGCGGCATTGGCTCCTGCCCTACGGCTAAGCTTGCAGATCACTATTTTGACCGCTACGTAACGCCTCTTTCGCCCTACGCCATCCTGTTTGAGGGCTGTACCATCAACGATTGGCTCTGTACGAAAAGCCCCGTGAAGTATGCCGCCCATCTGCGCCATATGCTGGCCGCTCAACGGAATCTCACGGGCCGCGTGCTGTGGCATACCGTAACTCCCATCGGCGGCAGTCAGATCAGCGGGCAGGGAACGGTGTACACCGATTACGTCAACACCATGCGCTCGGTGGCCGCCGAGGCGGGGGTTCCTTTGGTGGACTGCAACGCCGAAATGGAGGCGGTTCTCTCCGCCATGCCCGAGGAGGCGCGCGCTCCTTACTTCTACCACGATCCCTGGCATCCCAACGGGGAGGGACACCGTCTCTACGCCGAGTCGATCTATCCCCGGCTGATAGCCTTGCTGTAAGCTTTGCTGCAAGCAGGGCTATCCGCAAGCTTTTGTTGTCAATCTATCTATGGAATCCGCCCCAAGTCTATGAATATTCGGCACTTTATTCATTGACAAGGGGGCGGATTTCTGCTATAATTCACTTTGCCCCGCCGGATCGGGGACGTTTATTTTTTCTCGTATAATGAGATTTTTCCCACTGTATACCGGACAAGGAGAGAACATATGACCACCATTCAAACGCTACTCAGCCTCGCCGTGTGCCTGTTCGCGGGACTCATGATGACCCGTGTGCTCAAGCGGCTCCATCTCCCCGATGTCACCGCCTACCTCATCGCGGGCGTGCTCATCGGGACCTACTGCATCGGTCGCTTTGTCATCGGCGGCTTCAGCTTCGGCTTTAACAGCGAGATCGCTCCTGTCGGCGCATTTACCATCATCTCGGATATTGCCCTGGGCTTCATCGCCTTTGATATCGGCAACGAGTTCCGCCTGTCGGAACTGAAGCATACGGGTAAGAAGGCCACCGTCATCGGTATCGTCCAGGCCGTGGTCGCCACCATTGTGGTGGATGCCGCTCTGGTGGGGGTTCATTTCCTCCTCCTCTCCGTGACGGGCACCGACTATCTGCCCATTCCCGCCTGCATCATTCTGGGTGCCATCGCCTCGGCTACCGCTCCTGCCGCTACCCTCATGGTGGTGCGCCAGTACAAGGCCAAGGGCCCTCTGACTGATCTGCTCCTCCCCATCGTCGCCTTGGACGACGCCGTGGGTCTGATCCTCTTCGCCGTCTCCATGGGGGTAGCCAAGGCCCTCCACGGCGGCACCATGAGCGTGACCTCGGTTCTGGTGGAGCCTCTGCTGGAGATCATCCTATCTTTGATCCTGGGCGGTCTGCTGGGTCTCTTCCTGTCTGTGGTGGAGCGTGCCTTCCATTCCCACAGTAACCGTCTTACCCTGATGATTACCTTCGTGTTCCTGACGGTTGCTCTGGCTATGCTTCACTTTGAGGTGGGCGGCGTGCATATCGGCTTTTCCTCTCTCTTGACCTGTATGATGCTGGGTACCGTTTTCTGCAACGTCTGTAAGACCTCCGAGGAGATGATGCAGAGAACCGAGAAATGGACAAAGCCCCTGTTCGTTCTGTTCTTCGTCATCAGCGGAGCCAGCCTGGATCTGACGGTATTCAAGAAGCCCGTGTTCATCCTCATCGGCGTGATCTACATTCTGTCTCGTTCGGCCGGAAAGATCTTGGGTGCTTTCAGCAGTGCTAAGGCCATGAAGTGTGACGCCAATACCGTGAAGTACCTGGGCATCACCCTCCTTCCTCAGGCGGGTGTAGCGTTGGGTATGGTCTCTACCGTGGCCGCAGACGACGTATTCGGCGGCAGTGAGATCGGCAGTACGGTTCGTTTCGTCATTCTGTTCGGTGTCCTGATCTACGAGATCTTCGGTCCCATGATGACCAAGTGGGCCCTGACCCGCGCCGGGGATATCACCGAAAAGCCCGAGGGCAAGACCGCTCGCGTCATTGACCCCCATCATCGAGGCAAGAAGAACAAGTCCTGAAAATCGAAAAACCAAAGCCCCTTCCGGTGTAATTCGGAAGGGGCTTTCTGATGGCGTGCGCCAGGGGCTATTCTTCCTCGGGCTCGGGAAGGATGAGGGGTCTGCGCTCGGGCAGGTGCAATCCGTCCACCCCGTAGGCCTGCATGGCGTGGAAGATGCGGTGGCGCAGTCCCTTGTGTTGACGCTCCAGGGAGGCCAGAAGCTGCTTCATGGACTCTCGCTCGGTGTTGGAGTCGGCAGGGCAGATGGACTTCACCACGGGCAGATCAGCGGCTCCCGCGAAGGCTCTAACCTCCTTTTCGGGGGTATAGAGCAGAGGGCGGATGACCCGCAGGTCAACGCGGGAGAGGTAGGTCACGGGCTGGAAGCAACCGATGCGTCCCTCGAAGAACAGGTTGAGCATGAAGGTCTCCACCGCGTCGTCAAAATGGTGGCCCAGGGCTACGGTGTTGCACCCCAGCTCCTTGGCGGCGTTGTTCAGGGCTCCTCTGCGGAGCTTGGCGCAGAGGGAGCAGGGATTGGATTCCTTCCGCACGTCAAAAATAATGCGGGCGATCTCGGAGGGGACGACGTGGTAGGGAACCTCCAGCCGCTCGCACAGGGCGCGGATGCCCCCGTAGGGGTCGGCAGGGAGTACCTTTCCCTGATTGGCTTCAATGGCCCCGAAGCCCATGTCCACCGTAACGGCGATCAGCTCAAAGGGCTGAGGATAAAAGCGGCGCAGACCTGCCATGGCGTGGAGCAGGGTCAGGGAATCCTTGCCCGCCGAAACGCCTACGGCGATCTTGTCCCCCGCGCGGATCATTTGGTAATCGTCCACGGCGCGGCGGGTGTAGCTGAGAATATGCTTCATGTGATCCATGGGATGCTCCTTGGTTCAGATTCTGGGTTTGTCGGGGAGTTCTTGCGCCCCAAAAGGGACGCGTGACAGGCTTTGGTCCGCTAAACCCCGTTTTATTTCCGATTCTCCCCCGTAAATCCCGGCGGAAAACCGCAGTTCTCATAGATATACGCCGCGTCAGCCGTCTGCGTCATCGGCTCTGCGGGTTTTTCCGGTCTTTGGGGGTCCGCCTCCCATAGGCAAAGGGGCGGCGTCACGATCATGCCCGGAGCGGCGTACTTCACCGCCTCCACCAGCACCATGGAGGGTGAAGCGGCGTAGGTGGCATGCACCAAGGTCATGCGTTTGGGCTCCAGATGGGCGGTACGCAGGCCCTCAAAGAGATCCCCCAGCCGCTCGGGGCGGAAGACACAGCAGAAACGTCCTCCGTGCTTGAGGAGCCGTCCTGCCGCTTCGCAGAAATCCTTGACCGTCCCGCAAACCTCGTGGCGGGCGATGTACTTCTCGTCGGTCTCATTTCGTGCGCCGCTGTTCGGTGCCATGTAGGGAGGATTGGCGGTCACCAGATCTACCTCGCTGCCTACTGCTTGAGCTTTGATCTCCCGCACGTCGGCGCAGAGGGGAGTCAATCTGTCACCCATGCCGTTGAGGGCGGCGTTTCGCCCGATCAGACCGCAGAAGGAGGGTTGGATCTCCGCCGCCGTGAAGCGGGCGGCCTTGCCTTTGGCCAGGCAGAGTAGGGGAATGATCCCCGTGCCGCTCCCTAAATCCACCGCCGCCGCACTTTTCTTAGGGCGGACGTAGGCCGCCAGCAGGTAGGCGTCGGTGCCGAAGGTCAGGCCGTCCGTATTCTGGATGAGTCGGATATGCTCGTTGACCTCATGGATGATCTCACTCATAAAATGCCTTTCTGTCTGTCAGGAAGAATCACAGGCGAACGCTTCATCGTGTCCCCGGCGGGGCGCGGCGCGGGGAAGCAGAGGGTGATGAGGGAATCTGCCCGCTCGGTCAGCTCTCTTTGACGGCATACGGGAGCGTCGGCGGGCTTGGTGACTACGGAAAAATCGCAGTCGTCCTTATGCGCCCTACGCCACGACCTCAGGAATTGGCAGCCCCTTGCGTTGGCGGCCAGTAGGGTGGTAAAGGCCGGCTCTCTTCGCAGATCCTGCTCCGTTACCTCCAGGGCACCGAAAAGCAGAGCACGGCGGAGACGGGCGTCGGTGAACTGCTTGGTGCGCAGGGAAGCAAGGAAGCCCTCGGGGGTGGCCTCCGCGCGTGCGTGTCGGCAGATGTGGGCGGCGATCCCACCGCCCCATTCGGCGTAGCCCTCGCAATCGGCGGGGGACTTCAGACGGTAGAGAATATGGAAAAATTCCATCAGCCGTCTGCTATCCAGGGGGACTTCGTTCCGACGGATGGCATCCAGCAGGGCCGTCAAGGCGTCGGCGGGCATGGTGCCGTCCGGGATGGTCTCCAAGGCCGCAGGATTACAGGCCGCCTCGCGGATGAGAGCGCGGAGAGCCGTAGCGGAGGGGTACTCTCCGTCGGTAAGGATATCCTTTCGATATCCCGCGCCCAAGCGGGTGACGGTGTGTGGGGCGGGCGCATATCCAAGCTCAGCCCGTGCCTGTCTCAGGGCCCGTAGGTAGGCTATGCCCAAAAGATCGTTGGAGGATGGAAAATGATCGGGAAAGGTTCCGCCGCAGACCGCCCGCAGAGCCTCGGCATAGGCTGAGGCCGTTCCCGTCCCTCCTCGGCACAGGGCGGCGTAGGTCTCTCCGAAGGCGGGAGATGCGACCCCGTCGGCGGCGCGGGACAGGAGGGTCAGATCCCCGCTCTCGCTTCCGAAGCACAGGGATTCCACGCCCAGGCGGGTCAACACTCGCACCCCTGCCAGGGCAAAATGCTCAGCACTCCCCGCAGACTGGGGGAAGGGAAGCTCGGTGACCAGATCCGCCCCGCCCGCCAGAGCCATCTCGGCACGGAGGTATGGATCGGCTATCGCTGCCTCTCCGCGCTGGACGAACCGCCCGCTCATGACACAGACCACACACCCGTCAGGCCCCACCAGCTCCCGCATACGGGAGAGCAGGTAGCCGTGACCGCTGTGAAAGGGATTGAATTCGCAAATAACACCGGCAGCGTGCATAGAGTAGAGCTCCTTTCCCCAAAATATATACCAGTATACCACACCGTCCCGCTCCCTGTCAAGTCTTGCGGGCGATTTTCATAAAACCGAGAGGGGGAACAGGGAATATTTTGAAAAACAAATCACAACAAAATTTCAAAAAACACTTGACAATTCCAAAGAAATCGGGTATAATAGATGCTGTCGTGTTTTGCGCATATCATGGGAAGGAGTATGAGCGTGAATATTGATCTGAAACCCATGCTTCGCGGTGAGATCACCCGATTGCCCATCGATTTTCCCATTGAGCCCGAAGCCCCCTACGGCGTGAGCTTCGACGGTGACGTCCGCGTGTTCGGCGAGATCACCAACCAGGGCGGCTATATGCGCCTCACCGCCACCGCCGAGATCCCCTACAGCGGTGTCTGCGCCCGATGCCTCTGTGAGGTCAGCGGTGTCTACACCATGCCCTTTGAGCGTACCGTCGTCACCGAGGGTACCCTCACCGAGGAGCAGGAGGAGGACAACGTGGACGAATACGTTATCCTGCAAAACGGTATGCTGGATATCGACGATTCGGTCCGCGAGGCTCTGATCCTGACCTTCCCTATGCGGCTCCTCTGCGACGAGGATTGCCCCGGCCTCTGCCCTAAGTGCGGCAAGCCCCTGCGGGACGGCGCGTGCGGTTGCAGCACCAAGGAGATCGACCCCCGTTGGGCGGTGCTGGCAAGCATCAAGTTCGACGAGGACGGAGACGGCGGGGAAAAAGAGTAAAGCGCGACCCCCATGATTTTTGAATGATATGCCCGCAAGGGTATTCAGATAAGTGCAAAGCCCAGGAGGAGGTGTCAATATGGCAGTACCAAAGTGTAAAGTTTCCAAGGCTCGCAGAGATACCAGACGTTCCAACAACACCAAGCTGGAGGCCTGCGGTCTCGTGAAGTGCTCCAACCCCGAGTGCAACGAGATGAACAAGCCCCACCGCGTGTGCAAGGTTTGCGGCTTCTACGACGGCAAGAAGGTTCTTGACGTCAAGGCCTGATGGATCGAGTATTCAGCCGAAACACAAAAAAGGTTCCCGACGTCTTTTGACGCGAGGGCCTTTTTTGTTTTGTGAAGAATTGTGAAATTTTCAAGGACAGTCTTGCAAACTGCCGTGGAATGCTGTATAATAGAAGGCAGAACACCGATGGGGGTAGCATCCCGTTGGAAAATTCCTGAAGGAGGAGCCTGTATGAACACCGACGTATCTCCCCTCATCCTGGTCGCCGACGACGAAGCCGACATCCGCGCCCTTCTGCGTATTCTTCTGGAAAAGGACGGCTACCGTGTGCTGGAGGCCGCCGACGGGCTGGAGGCGTTGGAGGCGTTGCGGGATCACAGCGACGTTTCCCTCATCCTCCTGGACATCATGATGCCCAATCTGGACGGCTTCGAGACCGCCCGCGCCCTGCGGAAAAAGACCGACGCCCCCATCCTGTTCCTCACAGCTCGCTCCTCCGACGCCGATAAAACGGCGGCTTACGGAAACGGCGGAGACGACTACATCGTCAAGCCCTTCCACGCCACCGACCTGCGCTTGAAAATACAGGCCATGCTCCGCCGCTTCGAGCTGTATCGCGCCCGGGGGGCGCAGGAGCCGCAGGAGGATGACGGCCGTATCCGTTTCACGGGGGACGTGGAATGGTGTCCCTCCGAAAAGGCCATCTACCGCCTGGGAGAACGGGTGGAGCTGACCGAGCGGGAGTACCTGCTCTTCGCCCGCATGGCTTCCTCGCGGGGAGAGAATCTGACCCCCGCCGTCCTTTACGAGGACGTCTGGGGGGAGACCTACCTGGCATCCTCCTCCAACACCGTCATCGTCCACATCGCCAACCTGCGGCGGAAGCTGGAAAAGGAGCCCTCCAGCCCCGCCCTGATCCGCACTGTATGGGGAAAGGGGTACCGCATTGACTGACCCGAAGCGAAAGACCAACCGCAAAAAGCGAAGGCTGTCCTTTTTCCGTATGCCCTTCATCGGGGAGACCCTGCCCAACGGCAAGCGGTTCATCTCCATGCGGGTCAAATTCGTGGGAGTCATGGCAGTGACCGGCATAGCTGTCCTGGTGACGGCTCTTTCGGTCATTCCGCTGGCGTTGCAGGTGTTTCAGAAGTACCATACCCGCCCCGACCGCGTGGATGAGCGGCTGGAGGATTACGTCCGTGACTTTGCCGCCTATGTGGCCGAGGAGAAGGTGACCTCGTACAATACGAAGGCCGTGGTGGAGTGGACCCGCCGCCACCGCTCGGTTTACCTTACGGTTTTCAACGACGGCGACGACCATTTCGGCGCGGCAGGCGGCGAGCTGTGGGAGGGGGAGGAGCAGCCCGATATGGATCCCTTCTTCGACGAGCTCATTTCCGAGGATGAAGACAGCGGCATATCCGCGGGCACCGAGGGGAATATGTACATCGTGCTGTTTGCCAACGGGATCCATTCGGTGGCGGTGGTGGATTACTCCCTGTCCACGGGCACCGATATCATCATCATTCTGGGCGTCCTGTCCGCTATCTTAATTTTCTTTGTGATCCTGCTTTTGTACTACCATAACCAGACCCGCGCCATCGTCTCCCTGTCCCACGAGGTGGAGACGGTCAGCGGAGGGGATCTGACCGCCGCCATCGATTCGGATCGCGGCGACGAGATCGGTCAGCTCGCCTACGACGTGGACGCCATGCGGGATACCATCCTGCGGCGTATGGAGGAGGAGCAAAAGGCCTGGCAAGCCAACAGTGACCTGCTTACCTCCATGACCCACGACATCCGCACCCCGCTGACCACCCTGCTGGGCTACATGGAGCTTTTGTCCGCCGACAGCGAGAGCCTGACGCCTGAGCAACGGGATTACATTCGGGTGTGTACCGCCAAGGCCGAGCAAATCAAGGGGCTTTCGGATAAGCTGTTCCTGTATTTCTGGGCCTTCAACCGCGTGGAGCCCGAGGGGGAGCTGGAGGCGGTGGAGGCATCCCTGCTGTTCGAGCAGCTGGTTGCGGATTATATTCCGGCTATGGAGGCGGCCGGCATTCACGTGGAGGCAGAGCTGTCTGCGATCCGCCCCGGTGATACCGTTCGTATTCGCCCCGACAGCATCCGTCGGGTGACCGATAACGTGTTTGACAATCTTCTGAAGTACGCCGACCGCCATGTGCCTGTCCTCGTGGCGGCATCCTGCGGAGAGGGGACCTTGACGGTTTCGGTTTCCAACACCACCGCCCATAAGAGCGACAAGACCTCATCCACCCGTATCGGTGTCAAGACCTGTATCAATATGATGAAAGCCATGAATGGCAGCTTTGAGACCAAAGCCGAGGGCAGAAGCTTCACCGCTGCCCTAACGTTGCCTCTGTTTGATGCGATAAGTCAATAATCTATCCTATCGAAAACGCTCCTTTGGGGGCGTTTTTGTTTTCGGATTTCTTAATCTCATTAAATATCCCTCATACCCCTTGACAAATTCACCCTTCTGTGCTATACTGCAAGTGTACTACCCAGAATAGTGCAGTTGGAGCGGTTTGCCGCTACCCCTGCCCGGAAAGGAGCCATATGCTGCTGATCGACAAATTATCCGGTAAGCCCGTCTATGAACAGATCATAGAGGGCATGGAAAAGAATATCCTTATGGGGGTCTATCCCGAGGGGAGCGTGCTTCCTTCTTTGCGGGAGCTGTCGGTGACCCTGGGGATCAATCCCAATACCATCCAGAAATCCTACGCCGAGCTCATCCGCCGCGGGGTCATTGTCCCCTCCCCGGGAAGCGGTACCTACGTCGCCGTCGATGCCAGAGCCCGCATTCGGGAGGCCGCCGCCGGGAAGCTTTCGGGGCTGGAGGAGCTGGTTGCCGAGCTGGCTCTGGCCGACGTGCCCAAGGGAGATGTCTTGGCCACCGTCTGCGCCGTGTACGCCCGTGTGGGGAAGAGCAACACCCCCGCCGAACCCGATTCCGCCCAAGAAGGAGGCAAACAGTCATGATTCAAGCCCAACACGTTACCAAAATATTCCGCTCCGCAGGCCAGCCCAAGCCGCACATCGCTCTGAATGACCTGTCCTGTACCATCCCCGGAGGCTGTATCTACGGCCTGGTCGGCTCCAACGGCGCGGGTAAATCCACCTTCCTGCGCCTGCTCTCGGGGGTCTATCACCCCGACGAGGGGATCATCGAGGTGGACGGCCTCCCCGTCTGGGAGAATCCCGCCGCCAAGAACAAGATCTTCTACGTCCCCGACGATCTCTACTTCCTCCCTCAGACCAATATGAAAAAGATGGCCAACTACTACAAGGCTCTCTATGAGAAATTCAACCGCGAGCGGTTCGACAACCTCACGGCTACCTTCGGTCTTGACCCCGAGGCCAATCTGAACACCTTTTCCAAGGGTATGCGCCGTCAGGCCGCTACCATCCTGGCCCTGGCCACCATGCCCGATTATCTCTTTTTCGACGAGACCTTCGACGGCCTCGATCCCGTCATGCGCCGCCTGGTCAAGCAGGTCATCTACAACGACGTCCTGGATCGCGGTACGACCACCATCATCACCTCCCATTCCCTGCGGGAGCTGGAGGACACCTGCGACCAGTTAGCCCTTCTCCACCAGGGCGGTATCGTCTTTGAATCCGACATTCAGAACCTCAAGACAGCCCTCTTCAAGGTGCAGACCGCCTTCTCCGAGTTCTTCGATAAGGCCAAATTCGAGGCGGTGGGTATCAACGTGGTCTCCTACACCCAGATGGGGAGTGTCGCCACCTTCATCGTTCGCGGCGAGCGGTTGGCGACCGAGGAAAAACTGCGGTGCATGAATCCTCTGCTTCTGGATATTCTGCCGCTGAATCTGGAAGAGGTGTTCGTGTATGAGATGGAGGCGTTGGGATATGCCTTCAAGGATATTCTGATGTAAGGAGGTGTTGATACCATGAAAAATACTCGCTTGAACACCCAATTTTTCAATTTCCGCCTCTTCCTTGAGGCCCTCAAGCGCCTGCGTGTCATCGGCCTGGCTACCGCCATTCTGGCTATCACCGCCTCGGCTCTGGTGCCCATCGTCTATTGGATCGAGCAGAAATCCTTCTACGCCCCTGCGCCCTACGCGATGGAGACCGAGTTTCTCTGTGTCCCCGCTGGCTTTGCGGTATTGCTTGCCCCCTTCTTCTTCTTGGTCCTGTTCTCCTTCCTGCAAAAGCGCAAGGAATCCGATTTCTTTCACGCCATCCCCTACACCCGTACCTGCGTCTACGTCAGCTTCGTGACCGCTGCCTTGACCTTCGTCTGGGTGATCCAGGCGGCCTGCGCGCTCACGGCAGGGATCCTTTGGGCGGTCAATCCCATGGTTATCGCGGATATCGGCGGCATGGTCGCCTATACCCTCATCTCCATGTTGGCTGCCGCCATGCTCTCGGCCTTCATGATGTTGGCTCTGACGGTGTCGGGCACGGGGAGCTCCTGTATCCTGCTGTTCGTTTTGTTTGCAGGCTTTACCAGGGTGATCGCCGCCATTTTCCTGGGATGCCTGGAGAACATAGATCTCTTGCCCATCCACGAGCTGTGGGATCATTCCTTTCTGGCTCCCCAGTGGTTTTTGCCCATCAATGTCATTTATTATATGGGGAATTTTGAGGAGGCGGCTGCCCTGATGTACAGTCTCCCCAATATCCTGTATTCGATTGCCGTTACCCTGGCGGTCTTTGCCCTGGCAGGTCTGATCTATAAGCACCGCCGCTCCGAGATGGCGGGCAATCCCGCCCCCGGTGTCAAGACCCAGGCCCTGTTCCGCATCATGTTCACCGTTCTGCTTGCCCTTCTGATCCCTCTGCTGGCCATTCAGAACAATGCTGAGCCCGGTTTGATCCTGGTGCTGGTGGTGGGGGTTCTGCTGGTCTACTTCCTCTACGAGCTCATTACCACCAAGCGTCCCAAGAATATGCTCAAGGCCATTCCGGGTCTGGGCATCGTGGCGGGGGCTTGCATCGCCTTCACCATCCTGTTTTACGCCTATCGCGGTGTCCTCCTGTATGAGAACATCGGGAAGGAGGATGTCAAGACGGTCTCCATGGATTCCAATGGATTGGGCATCAATACCTATCAGAGCAATCTCCTGGGAGATCTTCGCGTTGATGATCCCGAGATCATCGGAACGGTGGTGAAGCAGTTGGCTCTTTCCCAGCAGTACGAGCGGGAGGGCTACCCCCACCGCAAGGATACTCCCGAGGACTACTGGCAACGCCAAACCGTGACCATCCACCTGAAGAGCGGCCGTACCATCGAGCGATCCATTGTATGTGGCGAGGAGGTTCGGGCCGCGCTCAATGAACGCTACATGATCCTGGATGTGATCGCCCGGGTCGCCTTCCTGATCCCCGAGAAGCACGAGATCCAGAGCGGCGGTATCGAGCTGATGGATAACAAGCTCCACCATTCGGATTATGAGCATCTGGAGGATACTGCGGCGGTTATGGCCATATTCCGCCGTGAATTTGACTCTCTCAGCAAGGAGCAGAAGCGAGAGGTCATGATGCCCACCCTGGATTATTACAGCTACAATCAATGGGAGCAGAGCCAAAGCGTTACCCTCACCCTGAGAGGACGGATCGACGGCAACGGGGAAACCTTCCACAGCAGGTACCTGATTACCGAGGCTATGCCCGAGACCCGTGCCTATCTCATCGGCATTTGGGGCACCGTTCGGAAAGATAACAACTATTTTGAGTGCGCCGGGCAGACATACGGCGGAAGCGCAGACGACGCGATGGCCGCCTTCGGTAAAGAGGCGCAGAACAGTGAATTCACCGAGGCGTTCCCCCTGCTCAAGGGCGACGTCACGCTGATGAGTCTGGGCTCATCAAACGGAGACGGTAGCTTTGTCCGTACCGTCTATCTGTCTTCCGAGGACTACGCACGCTTGGCGGAGCTGATACGGGAGAGCAATCTGGTTCACGCGGATACGACGCCGGAGAGCTTTACCCTCACGGAAAACACGTATTCTCTCGCTTTGAGTGTCCACATGGACGACAGCAAGTATACGTATCTGCATCTGTCCCTACACACCCTCGTAGACCTTTCTCCCGAGGCATACGAGCTGCTGAAGGAGATTCTGCCGTATGAGTATTGATGGAATTTACGCTTCCGTAAAATCCAGAATCCCCCGATAGATCCCCTCTGCGAAAAGATCGGGCGCGTCCCGCATCAGCGTCGCTTCTCCCGGGTTGGTGATGAAGCCCAGCTCCACCAGCACCGCCGGCATTTGGGTCTTCCGCAATACGTACAGCCCCGGCCGCGCCTGCATCCCCCGATTGCGGAGCCCCGTGACGTCGGACAGCTCCTCCAGAATATCCTCCCCCAATTCAAACGCGCGGGTTCCTCGGGCGTAGGCGTAGGCCTCGGTGCCGCCGGCCGAGGGGGAGGAGGCCGCGTTGGTGTGGAGGCTGATGAAGTAGTCGGCCCCCCAGCGGTTGGCATCGTTCACCCGCGCGGCGAGGCTGGTGGCGTTGGAGGTGCCCAGCAGGGTGTCCCGCGTGGGGCGTGAGAGCCGCACCTCGAAATCGGGATTCGCCCGCAGACGGTCAGCCAACCGTTGGCCTATGGTATACACCAGATCCTGCTCCCGCAGTCCGTTTCCTTCCGCCCCCGCGTTGGGATTGACGGGATTATGTCCTTGATCGATGTAAATTTTGATTGACATATTTCCTCCTTTGTGGTACAATATGCATACAGACGTTTCTGCCATTGTATGCGCCGCCCTCCTCGGCGGTGCAGAGTCCATAGACCGAAGGAGCAAGCCATGGCTACCGTTTCCGTTGAAAAGAACAAGATCCAAGCCTCCACCCTCTACCTCGTCGCCACCCCCATCGGGAATCTGTCCGACCTCTCCGAGCGCGCCGTCAAGGTGCTCTCCGAGGTGGATTTCATCGCCGCCGAGGACACCCGCAATACCGCCCATCTTTTGTCCTATCTGAATATCCAGAAGCCCCTGGTCTCCTACCACGAGCACAACAAGCGGGAGCGGGGGGAAAATATCTGCGATCGCTTGCAGGCCGGCGAGTCCTGTGCTCTGGTCACCGACGCGGGCACCCCCGCCATCTCCGACCCCGGTGAGGATTTAGTCGCCCTCTGCGCCGCGCGGGGAATCACCGTCACCTCCATCCCCGGCTGCTGTGCGGGCATCACCGCGCTGACTCTGTCAGGGCTTCCCACAGGCCGCTTCTGCTTTGAGGGCTTTCTGTCGGTGAATAAATCCGACCGCAAAAAGCACTTGGAGTCTCTCAGGTCCGAGACCCGTACCATGATCTTCCACGAAGCTCCCCATAAGCTCTGTACCACCCTGTCCGACCTGTGCGAGGCCTTCGGGGGCGACCGCCGTATCTCTCTCTGCCGTGAGCTGACCAAGCTTAACGAGGAGGTTCTGCGGCTGACCCTGGCCGAGGCTGTTGCCTACTACGGGGAGAATACCCCCCGAGGGGAATACGTTCTGGTCGTGGAGGGCACCAAGGAGGGAAGCACCTCCGAGGGGATTTTCTGGCAGGACATGACCGTTCCTGTCCACGTAGCCCACTATATGGAGCAGGGCATGACCAAAAAGGACGCCATCAAGGCCGCCGCCAAGGACAGAGGTGTGCCGAAAAACGAGGTGTACCAACAGGTGTTGGATTGAATTGCATCAGCAAGGTCTCCGAAACGGGAGGCCTTTGCTTTTGGGGGAGGCGCGGATTTCCAATTTGGGTTTGGCAAATTATTTGAAATAGGGCGGTTGTGGCTTGCGTGCGTTATTTGCCCTCTCACCGCTTCGCGCCCGAGCTTGCGAGGAGACCCCCTCGGAGACGGGTGAGAGGGCAAAACTCGAAGTCTAGCACTACCCAACAGACCGATAAACCGCATTTTAAGCAACCAATATTCCCGCAAAATCTCCGTGATCCAAAACTTTCCCTTGACAAACCTCCGTATTTCTGTTATACTATATAATTGATATAATGTTTGCAGAAGGGAGACCGCCATGGCCGTGCTGGATCGGGATATGCCTCATACCGTCATCGGAAACCGCGATCTGTTGGAGCGTCTGGATCGGGACGTGCGGACGGGTCAGCTCTCCCATGCCTATATCCTGGACGGCCGCAAGGGAAGCGGACGGCATACCCTTGCTCGCCACATCTGCGCCTCCATCGCCTGTGAGAACCGCCCCGGACAAGCCCTGCGTCCCAAGGAGGACGAGGATCAGATGGGCTTCTTCGATCTGCCCGATCTCATCCCGCCGCCCCTGCCCCGCGAGATTCCCGAGGACGCACCGCTCCCCTGCCTTTCCTGCCCCGCTTGTGAAAAGGTATTGGAGGAAAAATGCCCCGATATCCGTATCATCGGCCGGGACGGCAAGGCCTCCATCGGTGTGGATGCCATCCGCTTTCTGCGAAGCGACGTGCTCATTCCCCCGAACGATCTGGATACCAAGATCTACGTCATTGAGGATGCCGAGACCATGACGGTACAGGCGCAGAACGCTCTGCTGCTGACCCTGGAGGAGCCGCCGCCCTACGTTCTGTTCCTCTTGCTCTGCGACGGTGCTGAGAACCTGCTGGAGACCATCCGCAGCCGCGCGCCCGCCCTGCGACTGGAGCCCATTCCCGACCGAGAGATCCGCGATTACCTCCGCGCCCGCCGCTGTACCCTGTCGGAGGAGGATCTGAACGCCGTGATCCTGCGCGCCGACGGCTGTATCGGACAGGCTTTGACCTTAGCTGATGCCCGCGCGGTGAAACCCATCCTCAAAATGCGGGAGACCTGTGACGAGTTCATGGGGGTCATGGCCGCACGCCGATGTGACAGCCTTCCCGCTGTGCTGAGCCGATTCGGAAACAAACGGGACGCCGTCATGGAACTGTTGGGGCTCATCACCCTGGCGACCAGGGACCTCATTCTGCTCCGACATGGCGACACCGTAAAATTGAAATACTACGTTGACCGCGACGGTGCCGAGGAGCTGGCCTGCCGCTTCACCACAAAGTCCCTGCTCAACCTGTACGGTGCCCTGGAGCGAGCCGCCGCTTCCCTGGAGGGGAACGGCAACATCCGCTTGACGCTCATGGGCATGGCCGTTGAGCTGAGTGGCTGAAAATACGTATTGGAAAGGAAATAAACCAAATGGATATACAGGAAAAGAACCCGCGTCCCGAAGGGCAGGCCGGTGAGAGCAAGCCCCACGAGGGCAAGCGCCCGTATCACGGGGGCCGCAATCCCTATCACAAGAAGAACGGGAATCGCCCCCGTCCCCAGAATCCAGAGCCCGCCGAGCCGGACAGGACTGCCTCGGAGGGGGGAAATACTCCGAACCGCGACAGTGCTCGTCCCTCCGACAAGCGCCCCCCCTCCCCGTCGGGTAAGCCGATTCGCGGCAACCGTCCGGAGCGGGATACCCGCAAGCAGGAGAATCGAGAGCCTGCCGCCGCCAAGTCGGGCGAGGGAGAACGCCGTCAGGCCCCGGCCACGGGCCGCCCTCAGCGCACCATCCGCCGCGCCCCCGCCCAGGCGGATCTCCCCGATATGGAGCATTTGCTGATCGACGACAATCCCAGGGAGACGGAATCCCGCCCCCAACAGCCCGAGGATGCTCCCGATGCCGCCGAGGTAGAGCGTATCCTGGAGCGGGATATCTTTGCCCATACAGACGAGCCGATCCCCGAGGAGTTGCCCGAGGGTAAGATCGTGGTCGCGGGAATTCGCTTTCGCCCCGGAGGAAAGACTTATTTTTTCGATCCCGGAGAGCTGACCTGCGTGGCGGGAAAGTACGCCGTCGTGGAAACAGCCCGCGGCCAGGAATTCGGCGAGATCTGCATGGGGAACCGTATGGTGGATCTGTCGCTGGTGGTTCTTCCTCTGCGCCCCGTTATCCGCATTGCCACGGTCTCCGATATCGCCCACCATCAGGAAAACCGTGAACGGGAGGAATCCGCCTTCCGCATCGGCGTGGAGAAGATCCGCGAGCATAAGCTGGACATGAAGCTGGTGTCGGTGCAGTATACCTTCGATAACGCCAAGCTTTTGTTCTACTTCACCTCGGCAGGCCGCGTGGACTTTCGCGAGCTGGTCAAGGATCTGGCGGGGGTATTCCACATCCGCATTGAGCTGCGTCAGATCGGTATCCGTGACGAGGCCCGCATGATCGGGGGCTTGGGTGCCTGCGGCCGTCCTCTGTGCTGTACCACCTTCCTGTCTGATTTCGGTCAGGTCTCCATGAAGATGGCCAAGGAACAAAATCTGTCCCTGAATTCCACCAAGATCTCGGGCTGCTGCGGCCGTCTCATGTGCTGTCTGCGCTACGAGTACGACACCTATGCCGAGGAGATCAAAAAGACTCCTGCACAAGGCTCTTTCGTCAATACCCCCGACGGTCCCGGTGTCGTCACCGAGATCTTCCCCTTGCAGGGTGAGGTCAAGGTCAGCCTGCGGAATCAGACCGACTCGGCTCCTAAGCGCTACAAGCGGGAGCTGGTGGAGCTCCAGACCCGCTCGCCAAGACCCGAGCGCGCCGCTGAGGATACCGCACCCGACGAGGAGCTCGAGGCTGAGGCCGACGAATGAGCCCCGAAAGCCCCTCTTGCCCCTTGATTCATAGATTATTAACATCTTTTCGGGGAAAATTCGACCGAAATTTGCCCGTTACCCCTTGAAAAAAAACGAATTTGTGATATAATAGACAGTAAGCCCACCGTCGCTTTTGCTCGGCGGCTGTGAGCAAATACGTATTTGGAGGACACTACAATGGCATACAAGATTAGCGATGATTGCATCTCCTGCGGCGCTTGCGCTGAGAACTGCCCCACCGAGGCCATCTACGAGGCTGACGGCAAGTACGAGATCGACGCTGACAAGTGCATCGACTGCGGCTCCTGCGCAGACGCTTGCCCCGTTGAGGCTCCCAAGGCTGAGTAATTCAACCGCACGGAATCATCCGTAACAACACTCCCGATCGGACCGTCACGCATGGGCGGAAGGTCGGGAGTTGTTGTTTTCACGAAAGGAGTCACCATGAATCTCATCGCGTATTTGAAAAACGCTGTTTACCCCAACACAGGCACCCCCGTGCTCGCGTTTTTCGGGGACAGCGTCACCCATGGAGCCTTTGAGTGTATCCAAGGGGACACCGCAGGCTGTATCTTTGATTTTGACGCTGTCTACCACGAAAGACTGCGAAAAATGCTTCTGACCGTCAATCCCTGGCTCCCCGTCAGCATCATCAACGCGGGGGTGGCGGGGGACAACGCCCCCATAGCCCTATCCCGTCTGGAGCGGGACGTCATCGCCCACAAGCCCCATATCTGTGTGGTCAATTTTTGCCTCAACGACCTGGGAGAGACCGTAGAGGAATATACCGCCGCCCTGCGGGAAATCTTCACCCGCCTGATCGCCGCAGACATCCGTCCCGTCCTCCTGACTCCCGGTATGCTCAATACCTACGTTCACCCCGATACCATCCCCATGTACAGGGACTTCGCCGCCATCACCGCGCATTGGCACCAAAGCGGTCACATGGACACCTACGTGGACGCTGCCAAAGCGTTGGCTGCCGAGCTGGGTGTAGCCGTGGCCGATGCCTACGCCGAGTGGAAGGAGCTGGAGGCCGAGGGGACGGATATCACCGCGAGTCTGGCCAATTACATCAATCATCCCTCTCGAGAGCTGCACCTGATCTTTGCCGAGGTGCTGTTCGAGACGTTGGATGGGGAAGTATAGGATCAAAGAGTACCGTTTTGCTTGGCGGTGCTCTTTTTTAATTGGGGTTAAGCGAACTGCTATAGCATGGTCATTCTGAGCGGAGCGAAGGATCTCCTGCCTGTTTTATCAATGCTACCAATACGTTTTAGAATCCTTCGACTTTGCCGCGTTGCGGCTCCGCTCAGGATGACAGCCCACAAGTGGGCAAAAAACACCGCTGAACCCAAATTTACCCCCTCCCACAAATTTCCACCAGCCCAATTCTCCTGCGGGGATTGACATTTCACCGAAAAAATGGTATAGTATACACAATCTGATACATCAGGAGAATCCATGAAGCTCAAACATATCCTGCCACCCCTGGCCGCCGTCCTCATCGCCCTTCTGTGCGGCTGTGACTCTGCCCCGCCCGAAGCCGCGCCCGAGAGCGGCTCCCTCCCCGTGACCGAGGAGACCATTGCGGCTGAAGAAACCACCGCGCCCGAGGAGACCGCGCTACCCGAAACCGAAACCGAGGCCCACATCCATACCTTCACAGAAACCGTCACTCCGCCCACCTGTGAATCCGAAGGCTACACCCGTCTGTCCTGCGCCTGCGGCTATATGTACGATACAGACCATACCCCGCCCACGGGTCACACTCTGACCGAGACGGTCACCCCGCCTACCTGTGAGTCCGAGGGCTACACCCGCTACGTCTGTGCCTGCGGCTACACCTACGACACCGACCACGTCCCGCCCACGGGCCACACTCTGACCGAGACGGTCACCCCGCCCACCTGCGAGGCCGAGGGCTACACCCGTCTGACCTGCGATTGCGGTTATACATATGACACCAACCACATCCCCCCCATCGGCCACGACTTCACCGTCACCGTCACACCCCCCACCTGCACCGAGTACGGCTACACCCACTTCCAATGCGTGGCTTGCGCCCACGGCTACGACACCGACCGCACGGCTCCCCTCAACCATATCAACGCCACCGCGCAGCGCATCTACCCCACCGTGGATCACGATGGCTACACCCTCCACACCTGCCCCGACTGCGGCTACAGCTACGAGGACAGCTTCATCAAGTACGCGGATATCATCACGGGCGCCTACGTGGACAACACCGCCATCCTCATGCAAGGCATCGACACCTCCAAATGGAACCACGAATACGGCGCATCCCCGGAGGATATCAAGCCTCTGGACTGGGAGGCCCTAAAGGCGGCGGGGATGGACTTCGTCATCCTCAAGGCAGGCTCCACCCTGGGGATCGATCCTGCCTTCGAGCTGGACTACCGTGACGCCAAGGCCGCCGGGCTTCAGGTGGGCGCCTACTTCTACACCTACTCCACCACGGTGGAGGACACCCTGGCTGACGCAGAGATGCTTCTGACCTGGCTGGAAGGGAAGCAATTCGAGCTCCCCATTTATTTCGACGCCGAGGACGCAAGTCTCATGGCCCTGGACGGCGAGACCCTCACTACCCTGTGCAGGACCTTCATCGGTCGGTTGCAGGAGGCAGGCTACTACGCCGCGCTTTACACCAATACCGAGTGGCTGTACAATCTCCTGGACACCGAGTGGGTCAAGGCCAACCTGGACGTATGGTACGCCCGCTATACCGCCTCCCTCCCCGAGGGACAGGAGCATTTCGCCCCCTCCGACAGGGACTTCACCTGGAAGGACGGTACTGCTTACAAGCCCGGGGAGACCGATAAACGCTTCGGCCTCTGGCAGTACACCGATAACGGCGGGGTGGAGGGCTTCCGTTATCCCTTCGACTTCAACTTCGCCTTCAAGGACTACAAGGCGATCATGATGCGATGGGGCCTCAACGGGTATGAGATGCAGGAGCCCTTGCCCGATGGCTCCTCCACCCTCATAGTGTGAAAAGTGAGTGCCGTTCCTCGTGGACGGCACCTTTTCTTTGTGCAAAATTCCCCGAAAAACTTTCTCAAAATCCCTTGACAAAATCCGCGTTGTATGTTATAATATGCAGGTCGCATGAAGTGTGCTGATATAGCTCAGTCGGTAGAGCACCTCATTGGTAATGAGGAGGTCATCAGTTCGAATCTGATTATCAGCTCCATATCCGAGTCCGTTCCGATCGGGACGGATTCGGTATGAGCGACACGCTGATATAGCTCAGTCGGTAGAGCACCTCATTGGTAATGAGGAGGTCATCAGTTCGAATCTGATTATCAGCTCCAAAAGCCCGAGGGTAACACCTCGGGTTTTTGTGTGAAAAAACTCAAAAGAATTTTTGAAAACCTATTGACAAATCCGTAAAAATCGGGTATAATATGCAAAGAGTTTGCCGAGCGGCAAGCGGAATTTTTCTGTAAACCGTCGGCGGCTATCTCCGGCGTATGCGAGGGGAGGGAAAAAAGTCATGGCAGAAGTCAAGGTAAAAGAGGGCGAGTCTCTGGACAGTGCTCTCCGCCGCTTCAAGCGTCAGTGCGCACGGTCGAACATCCTGACCGATCTTCGCAAGCGTGAGTACTACGAGAAGCCCAGCGTAAAGCGCAAGAAGAAGTCTGAAGCAGCACGCAAGAGAAAGTACAAGTAATTGTATTCAAAGAACCACCCTGCGGGGTGGTTTTTTGCTTTTCTCGCAAGGATTTTTTCTGCGCTTTTGAGGTTTTCTCTTGACATTTTCGGCAAATGGGTGTATAATACCTCTTGAACGGACATAGATTGATAGCAATCAAATGCCTGTACTGATTGAGGAGGATGTTATCATGGACATCTTGAAGAAGCTGTTTCCCCTGTCCTGGAAGTTTACGGGTTCTGTTGCAAATCTGATCATCGGCGTGTTGGTGTACCTGGTTGTGGATATTGTGCTCGGCGTGGCCATCAGCCTTCTGAGCAGCATTCCTGTGGTAGGTATTATCATCAGCCTGATCGGTAGTTTGATCGGCCTCTACACCGTCGGCGGCATCGTCGTCATGTTCTTGGCTCATTTCAAGGTGCTGAAGGACTGATCTTCCATCACAATGGGGTCGCCTCTTTTCTCGGCGGCCCCGTTTTTTACGCAAAGGAAACAGAGATACATGAAAAAGCTTCAACTCGTCAAGGACCGCTCCTTCTATAAGGCCTTCTTCTCCATCTGGTCGGTGCTGGTCCTCCATAATATCATTACCCTGGGGGTCAACCTCCTGGACAACATCATGGTCAGCGCCTACAGCGAGGCGGCCATGGCGGGGGTCAGCGCGGTCAATCAGGTGCAGTTCCTCTTCCAGCAGCTCATGCTGGGGGCGGGGGACGCCGTCGTGGTGCTGGGAAGCCAGTACTGGGGGCAGAAGCGCACCGAGCCCGTCAAGCGGATCGCCGTGGGGGCACTCCTTTTGGGAGCGGCGCTGTCTCTGATCTTCTTCACCATGTCGGCCATCGCCCCTGCCGCCGTGGTTTCTCTCTTCACAGACGACCCCGTCATCCATACTGCCGGTGTGGAATACCTGCGGGTCATGAAGTATTCCTTCCTGATCTTCGCCCTCACCAACCTTTTGCTCTCGGCTCTGCGGAGCGTGGAAACGGTACGCATCGGCTTTTGGGTATCTATCTCCACCCTGCTGGTCAACGGAGGACTCAACTACCTCCTCATCGAGGGTCATCTGGGCTTCCCCCGCCTGGGGGTCACGGGCGCGGCCATCGCCACCCTGTCAGCGCGGGTGGTGGAGCTTTGCGTGGTGGTGGTCTACCTCCTCTGCATGGACAAAAAGCTTGCCTGGCGTGTCCGTGATTTCTTCTCCTGGGACAAGCTCTTGGCCAAGGACTACCTCAAGCTGGTGCGTTCCTTCCTCTTGACCTCCCTTTTGTTCGGCGGCGCGGTCATGCTCCAGACCGTCATTCTGGGTCACATGGAGGAGACGGGGAGCGGTGGCTCCACCATCGCCGCCAACTCCATCGCCTCTACCCTTTACCAGATGCTCAAGGTGGCCATCGTGGGCGCCTCCTCGGCGGCGGCGGTGCTGATCGGAAAAGTCATCGGCAGTGGGAAGATGGAGGATATCAAGTCCTACGCCCGGACCCTCCAGCTCATGTTCGTGGGCATCGGCGTTTGCACCTCTACCGTCCTGTTCCTTCTCCGCACTCCCGTTGTCAGTCTCTATGCGGCTATCTCCCCCGATCTCTCGGCGGAAACCGCTCAGATGGCCCTGGACTTCCTGGCCGTCCTCTGCGTGACGGGCTTCGGCACCGCCTACCAGATGCCCGTGGCCACGGGGATCATCCGCGGCGGCGGCGATGCGAAATTCGTCCTCATCAACGATCTCATCAGCATTTGGGGGATCGTCCTCCCCGTGTCCTTCCTGGCAGCCTTTGTTTTCAAGTGGCCTCCCGTGGCGGTCATCGCCTGCCTTAACGCCGACCAGGTTTTCAAATGCGGCGCGGCCTGCATCAAGGTGAATCGGTATACCTGGATGAAAAAGCTGACAAGACAGGAAGATTGAGGGGCAAATTTGATTTTCTTACCGTAAAAGCTCTCCATCCCTGTAACATTTCATCGTGTTTTTGCGACACTATATACGAATCCATAACGAAAGGACGGAGTCATGTCAGATCTTTGGGAACGCGCGGTCAATTTCTACCATTTGCGGCTGGTCCCTACGGTCAAGCGGATGCTGGATCGCAGGCGGGTGGCCTATACGCTGTTGACCGTGGGCGTCCTTTTGATCTCGGCGGCGGCTCTGTCCCTTTTGCTTTGCCATACCGAAGAATCCCTGTCCTCCCTGGACAGTCTGGTGAAAGACTACGAGGACTATCTGACCCGCTACCTCTCTACGGGGAATAAACGCTCCCCCATGCCCGAGATGCGGGATGTGCTGGCTCTGGCGCGAGGCGGCAGGCTGGCCGTTTCCCTGCTCTGCGGCGGGATCTGGCTTCTCCTGTCGGTGGTGGCGGTGGGCTGGGTCATGACGGCGGTGATGGAGTCCGAGGCCTACGTCTACGGGCTTTTCATGATCTACGGCGCGGATCGCTTGCAGCTCTCCCGCCAACTTTCGGTGGAGTTTCTGCTCTCGGGCATCCCCGCACTGCTTTCGGGGCTTCCTTTGGGCGTCGGACTGTACCGTCTTTTGGGCGGACTTGCGGGCGGGACGGGAAGCATTCCCCTATCGGTGCTCCTGTCAGCGATTCCCGTGTTTTTGGTTCTGATCCTGCTATGCTCCGCAGTGCTGGCGAAGCGGGTGTTGGGCCGCTCCTGTATGCGGATGCTGGAGGCCTTGGATACCTCGGATTCCACGGTCTCCCCTCGCCGTTCTCACCTGGGCGGACTGACCCGCCGCCGTAAGACCTTTGCCTCGGCGGTGTTGGCCTTCGGGCGAATGCGGCCTCACTATATCTCTTTGTGCCTGGTGACCGCCGTCATTTCCTCGGCGGTGTTCGGTACCCTGTCCTTGAGCGGTCAGCAGACGGGGGCTTCGGATGGGAGCCCCTACCGCCTCTATTTCCCCAACGGTGTCACCTCCGACATATTGGAATCGGACTATCTGGAGGCCCTCGGCCAATACTCCGCCGTAAAGGAGCTTTCCTATGCTGTCGGAAACACCGCCGAGGCGCTGGGCACTCACTTGAAGCTCACCGAGACCCAGAACCCGTCGGGTGGCGGCGTATATCTCGGCGCGCAGTACGCCACCGATTCTGTCCGCATTGCCTGCGGAGACGGCGACACCTACTATGAGCTGGGGGGAAGCAACCCGGTCCCGCCCGAATTTTCGCACATCCCCATCGAGGCTATGTCCCTCCTTGGGTACGATCTGGAGGCCGTCCCCAAAGGGTGCGCGGTCTACGTCTTTCCTGCGCATATGGGCAAGACCCTTCAGGTACAGGTGGGGGATACCGTGACCCTCACCATCCCCGACGAGAGCGGCGGGAGCCTTTCGGAGCGGGTGGAGGCGGGCGGTAAGACGGTTACTCTCCGCATTGCCGATGTGGTGGAGGTGGGGAGTGTCGTCGTGATGGGGGAGGGTACCGAGGTCTGCCCCCGTATCACCGAGGATTACCTGTATATCAGCCCCGCCGATTACGAGGTCCTTTCGGGGAATGACCGCGCCGTGGAATTCACCGCCGAGGAGGTCTACCCCGACGAGCTGTTCGGGGAAGACACCGAGGGAGCCTGCATTCTGGCAGTGCCCGACGGCTATTTCAAGAATATGGCGGTGCCCGAAACCGTGACGGTGATTTCCCCTGTGGATACGGTCAAGACCCCCTTTTCGACCGACGGGGGTAAGGTGAAGCTTTCGGACGAGACCTACTTCATCAACCGCACTCACAAGGGAACGGGGGTATATCTCGGCTCGGAAAAGGAATTCTTGTCGGATCCCAATGCCGCCCCGCTCCTGGATAAGCGGGTCAAGGAGGCTCTTGCCCCCTACGTCGGCCCCTTCGCCTCTCCCATGATCCGTCGGGAATTTCGGGTGGTGTCTGTCATCTATATGGCCGGCAGCCGAGAGCCTTACCTCATTCTCCCCCGCTCGGAGGCGGTCAACTACGCCATCCTCTATAACGACCTTTGCGCCTTCCGTCTGGGAAGGCTGTCAGCAGAGACCCCCGCCATGACTGCGGTGGAGCACGAGGCCTATGTCCTCTCTTCGTCGGTTTCCTTCGGAAGCTTTGCTACGGGCAGCCACCTGTACCTGGGTACGGCACTCATGGGAGATTTTACCTCCGCCATGGCGGCGGCGGGGATTCCTTTGCAAGCGCCCCTCCCCACCTTCGCCCACAGCCGTGTGACAGCGCGCGGAAGCTTTTCCATCGGGGACACACAGTACCTCCTGGCCGAGCCCTTTTCGGATTTCATACCCAATCGGTACCCCCAGATCGACGCCGATCAGTACCCCCGCTACGTGACGGGTGTCGGGAGCTTCTACACGG
>JAGBAS010000033.1 GCA_017938885.1 Clostridia bacterium | reverse complement strand
TGCCCCGCTTTGATTCCCGCGATGCTGTGGATGCACGCCGTGAGGAGCTTCGGTTCAATCTCCGCATGGCGGCGGGACTGTATCCGTGGCCCGAAAAGACCCCGCTGAACACCCGCCGCGAGCCGGTGGGGGAATACGATGGGTACGCCATCTACAAGATCATGTTCGAGAGCTACCCCGGGCTGTGGTCCACGGGCAACCTCTACCTTCCCCGCCCTCTGACGGGGAAATGCCCTGCCATCCTCAACGTCATCGGCCATTGGGAAAAGCAACGCCTGACCCGCATGGACACGGGGGACTACCCTCAGCAGATCGCCAACTTCGCCCGCATGGGCTTTGTCTGTCTGGTCACCGACATGATCGGCATGGTGGACAGCCGCCAGCTCACCCATGACTACGGACGGGGGGAGCGGGAGCTGTGGGGCTCCAACGGCCTCGGCGTCCAGCTCTGGAACAACATCCGCGCCCTGGATCTGCTCTGTTCCATGCCCGAGGTGGATGCCGACAACATCGGTGTCACGGGAGCGTCGGGCGGCGGATCCCAGACCTTGTTCTTGAGTCTTTTGGATGACCGCGTCAAGGCCGCCGCACCCATCAACATGATCTCCCTGCATATGCAGGGGGGCTGTCAGTGCGAGAACGCCGCAGGCCTGCGGAGGGACACCAACAACACCGAGATGTGCGCCATGCTGGCTCCCCGCCCCCTGTTCTTGGCAGGCTCCACGGGGGACTGGACCAAGTACCAGCTGACCGAAGAGTACCCCACCATTCGGGACATCTACGCCCTGTACGGCGCGGGGAATATGGTGGAGCAGTACTTCCAGATCGCGCCCCACCAGTACAACGAGAGGACCCGCCACAGGGTCTACAGCTTCTTCGCCCGCCATCTCATGGGCAAGGATCTTTTCTGGGAGGAGGAGGCCATTGAGACGCCGTATCTCTCGGATATGGTGTGGTTCAAGGAGGGCGGCAAGGCTCCCGGCTTTGCCAATGACCAGGAGTATTTCACCGCCCACAAGGCCGAGCTGACCGCCCGCGTGGCTTCCCTGCCCACGGCTGAGAAAAAGAAGATGCTGGCCTGGGTCACGGGCATCGACGGACGTGACTGCGCCATGGCGGACGGGGATATCCTGGAGGCCGACGGCGTGACCGTGGAGCGAAATATCCTCACCTCGACTCGCGGGAAGCAGATCCCGTGGGTGAGGCTCACCCCCAAGGACTGGGACGGCAAGCGGGTCTGTCTCGCCCTGTCGGGCGTGGGCAAGGCCTGCGTGGAGCGGGAGGAGATCAAGGCTATGCTGGCTGACGGCATGGCTGTGGTCAGCGGAGACCTGTTCCTCACGGGTGAGTTTGGGGATATCAAGCCCGCCATCCTCGGCTCCCTCAACGCCCAGCGCTACTTCACCACCTTCCACTACACGACCGCCGCCCATCAGGCTCAGGACGTAGCTCTGCTCTGGAGGCTGACCGCGTCCATGGCCGTGGAGACCACCCTGTGGGCAGAGGGCACCGCCGCCCGCGCCGCCGCTTGCGCGTTACCTCTCCTGGAGGGTGTGGGCAAGGCAACCTTGGAGGGTCTGGCTCTGACGCTGACCACCGATAGCGAGTACATGGCGGGCTTCTTCCTGCCCTGCTTCCTGCCACTGGGAGGCTTCAAGGGGTGTTTGGAGATGGCCGAGTGTCCTGTGGAGCTGTTCTGATCCCTTCGCATAAAGAAAAGGATGGCCCATTCGAAAGGTCATCCTTTTTGTTTTTATAAAACTCACTTTTCACGCAAGCTCTCCGCCAGTCGTACCGCTCCCTCGGTGAGATAGGCGATATTCTCCTCCATGTACACCGTATCCCGCTTGGTATGGATGCGGTTCATGTAGAGAAGCCCACCCTTTGTGCGCTTGAGGGCAGCCACACCTACGCCACAGGCAAAATTGGCTTGGTCGGAGGGGTAAAATACACCTTTGGAGACCACTTCCGCCCTCCGTGTTTCGGTGGAGGGAAAGGCGGCCCGCATGGCATCGTCATAGCGGGTCGCTTCCTTACGAAGAGCAAACAGGATGGTATCACCGTCGGAAACGCAGTCGAAATTGACAAGCAGGGTATTCTTGGCGACCTTCTTGTGCTTGCTTGCAAAGCCCGCCGAACCGAAGAGTCCCATCTCCTCCAGGTCGAAGAAGACAAAGGCGACCTCACCCCGAAGCTCCTCGGGGAGGGCGGTCATAATATCCAGCAGGGTGGTGACACCCGAGGTGTTGTCATTGGCGGTATGCTGATTGGCGGGGCCGGCCATGAGAAAATACACCTCGACGAGGAGGAGGACGAACCAGCCCTCGTAGAGGATCAGAAACAGCGCATCGGGATCCACCGGGGTCAGGGCGGTACATAGGGCGTAGACACCTGCCAAGAGCAGCATAGGAATTCCCAGCAGCGCCACCGTGATGAAGATCTGATAGAGCAAGTAAATCCAGATGCACTTGGGCGTGATGAAGTTGGGAAACGGCATGACCGCGCAGGTATCGTAGTGGGCTGTGTAGACCACCTTGGCGGTATCGGGGTCGCCCACCACGATGTTGCGGGCGCCGAGGTAGCCCCTCTCCACGCGGCAGTTGTAGCCCTTGGCGGCAGCTGTGGCTTGTACGTAGTCGATGAAGGCGGATTTCTGCTTTTTTGTCTTGCGGATCTCGTGGTTTGCAAAGACGGTTTTGGTGGTTTCGGTCATGGCGGCCTCCTTTAGGATGGATTCCGGGTTCATTATAGCACGGAAGGGGACTTTTGTCAAGAGACGTCGGGAGACCGCAAAAAGTCGCGGTCACGGCAAGTTGACAAGGCGCGCGAGATGTGGTATAATGGAAGCAACATCACCACGAAAGCAGGAAAAGCCATGTATTCCCGCGTGTACGTTGAAATCACCACCATCTGCAACCGCAGCTGCTCCTTCTGCCCCGGAACCACCCGCCCCCTCCGCCGCATGACCCTGTCCGAGTTCGATACCATCACCGACCGCCTCCAAGGCGTCACCGAATACCTATACTACCATGTCATGGGGGAGCCTCTGACCCATCCCAACCTGCCCGACTTCATCCGTCTGGCCAAGGAAAAGGGCTTCAAGTCCGCCGTCACCACCAACGGTACTCTGCTTCCCTCCCGTGGGCGGGAGCTAATCGAGGCGGGGGTCTACAAGGTCAATATTTCTGTCCACAGCTTTGAGGACGGGGAGAACGGCGAGGCTCACGGAGCCTATCTGGACGGTCTGCTGGATTTCGCCGACGAAGCCTCCCGAAACGGGGTTCTGACGGTGCTCCGCCTCTGGAATCTGGACGGACAAGGGCAGGCTCTGGGGGGCAACAACCACCGCACGCAGGCCTTCCTCCGCGCCCGCTTCCCCGACGGAGGGAACACCCCCTGGAAGCTCTCGGCAAGAGGCGCGCGAATGCGGGACAAGCTTCATCTGGAGTACGGCGACCGCTTCGAGTGGCCGGACATGGAAGCCCACAACCGAGGGGACAGCGTGTTCTGTTACGGCCTGAAGGATCATTTCGCCATCCTTTGCGACGGTACGGTGGTCCCCTGCTGTCTTGACCGCGAGGGGACGATCGCCTTGGGTCATATCTTCGATACTCCCGTGGAGGAAATACTCTCCTCCCCCCGCGCAAAAGCTATGCGGGAGGGCTTTCAGCGCAGATGCGCTACCGAGGAGCTTTGCAGGCGATGCGGGTACGCGCGCAGATTCTGATACGGGAAGCGGCTTAACGAGGGTGGGCCGCTTTTCCGCGTGAGACAAGCCGCTTTCGTCTCCATCAACCTTCGGTTGTTCCGTTTTCCCCATTCGGGCTTGACTTTTTCCAACATCTGTGCTATACTGATATCCATCGACGTCCACGGGGCTCTCTCCCCGTTCACCATACCCGCATTATCAAAAAGGAGTTTCCATGCGCAGATCCAACGTCCAATTCGATTACAAGTCCGGCTTTACCGCCCTCTTTTCGGTACTTTTCTGGTTAGCATCCGCCTTCACAGGCATCGGATTGCGGCACCTGCTTCCGGATTTTGACGGCCTTCCCCTGTTCCTTCTGCTGGCTCTTGCCCTGACCGTAGCCTGCGCCGCCAACCGTACCGCCGCCAAGGTCTTTGCCCGCAACCATTTCGGGATGCGCCCCGAGGAGCGGCGGGAGATGTATGACCGCCATTTGGAGGAATGCAAGCGCGACCCCGAGGCGGTCCTCGCCCGCTACAAGGACATGGAGGCGGTACCGCTCTTCATGCTGATTCTGTACTTTGTTCTGGTCTTTGCCATCGGTACCGCCGCCGGGCTCTGTCTCTATGAGAATTGCGATCTGATTCATCTGGCGGCAGGCGGTACGGGTATCATGCTCACCCTCCCGCTCGGCTTTATGCCGATCTTCCGCATGGCCCAGCAGCTTCCCAAGCCTCTGAACCGAAATTCCCTGGTTCCCGTCGGTATCCTTCCACAACTGGAAGCCATGGCAAAAAAAGCCGCTGACACAGCGGGCGTCAAGGGTACGATCCGTCTGGAGCTGACCCGCGACTGCGACTGCGACGTCAACCGCTTCGGCAGTACCTACGTGGTCTTCCTCGGCACCCGCCTGCTCACCGCCCTTACCGAGGAGGAGGTCTACCAGGCTATGCTGTCCAGCTTTGATTTCTTTGCCCGTCCCAAGGCGTACCGCGAGATCCTCCGCCGCCACCGTCTGGGGGAGCTGGGTGCCGCCGATATTCGGCTCATGACCTGCGTGTTCGATTGGTTCTTCTCCTACGCCGACGTAACCCTGGAGTGGGAGTACGATCTCTACCTCACAGCCTGCAAGCTCCGTAACGACCGTCTCTCCGACTGCCGTATCCGCGAGGCGGGAGACCCCGCCGCCGCCGTCAGCGGGATGTGCAAGCGGGCCATGTGGCGGTACTTCGTTTTTGAGGCCAACGAGCTGATCCCCACCCTGTTCTACGAGCCCGAAACCCCCGAGCATCCCCATGAGTGGGACGTCTGTCACGCCTTCCGCAAGGGACTGGACACCCGCCATGAGGCCTGGACAGAGCTTCTTTCCAAGGAGCTTCGCCCCGCAAGCAACCTCCGCTACCCCACCTTCCGCGAAAGCTGGCCGAGCCTGCTCCCCGATGCCGACGCTCCTTCGGTTTCGGTGTGGGTTCCCGATCTGAACACCCCCTACGGCAAGGAAGTTGCACGCGCCCTGGATATGGTGGAGGCGACCATTCGCCAAGAGATCACCCCCTACTATGAGGCCGCCCGCCGGCGGGAGTACCTGGAGCCTCTGGCCATCGTGGAGGCCTATGAGAAGGATCCCACGGCCTACACTACCCCCGAGCTGTCCCCCGTCATCAACGCCTACCGTGACCTGGGGCGGATGGCCGAGGCAGAGGCCCTGTGCGATACCATCCTGGAGACCGAGAAGAATCCCTTCGCCCAGGCCCATGCCGTCTACTTCAAGGGTATGCGGATGCTTCATCGCTACGAGACCGAGGGCATCGACCTCATCTACCGCGCCATCGACCTGAACAAGAACTACATGAAGGACGGATTTGAGCTGGTGGAAGAATACTGCACCATGTGCGGTCTTGCCGACGAGTACGAGACCTTCCTCCGCCGCGCCGAGACCCAGATGTCCGCCCACGCCGCCAACCACGAGGATGCGGCTTCCCTAAAGCCCGCCGATCACCTCATCCCCGAGAAGGAGTTGGGGGATATGCTCCCCGATATCCTTTCCTACATGGAAAAGGTCTCGGAGGGCTGTATCCGGGAAATTTACCTGGTGCGCAAGGTCATCTCCGAGGACTTCTTCTCCAGCGTTTTCGTTATCAACTTTGAGTACGGTGCGCCGCAGGAGCGTATGCGCCGCGCCTACGAGGCCATCTTCAACTACCTGGACGCCTACCCCGTGGACTGGCAGTTCTCCCTGTTCCTCTACGACCGCGAGACCGAAGCCGCCGTCAAGCGTGTGGAGGGGTCTCTGGTCTGGCAGAAGAAGGACTGATCCGCCGCTCGCGCGAAAATAGTGGATATTCTCCACAAAGCCAGGGGGAAATGCCATTGCGCAGCCGCGAAAAAAGCAGTATAATAAGACGGTTTCTCTCACTTTATCATAATAGGACGGATATTACCGTGAGCTCAACTCTTTCCACCTTCAAAAAGGTCTACAACTTCCGCGACCCCGACGCCCGCGGGCGGGTGTGTCTCTTGATCTACACCGTCGTGGAGTACTTCCTGGTCAACATCACCTCGGGCATCTTCTACACCCAGTTCCTCCAAAGCTACGGAGTGGATATCACCGGCGTAGGTATTCTGAATTTCGTTCCCTTCTTAGCCTCCATGTTCGTTTTCTTCACTCCGGGACTGCTGAATCACTTTCCCAAGCGGCGGTGGCTTCTGGCGGTGTGTAAGTTCCTGTACTACCTCCTCAACGTGGCAGGCCTGACCCTGCTCCCCGCTCTGATCGAGGACTACAACACCCTGCTGGGCTGTATGATCGCCGTCTCCTTCCTCTCCTCCCTCTTCAACGTCATCGCCACCGCAGGCTATGCCGCCTGGCACATCCGCTTCCAGCCTGAGGAGGTTCGCGCCTACCACATGACGGTGGCTCAGTTCCTCAACGCCATCATCTCGGGCATCCTCATGCTCTGCGCGGGCTGGCTCTGCGACAACCTCCCCGAGTGGTTCATCCTGGCTCTGCGCTACTTCGCCTTCGGTCTGGGTGTGGTCAACGTCATCTTCCTGCTCATCCCCCGTGAGGTGGAGTACCCCGTGGTCCGTACCCCCAAGTTCTCGGATATCGTCTCCATTCCCATCCGAAACAGGAAGTTCATGCGCACCATGCTCATCGTTTTCCTATGGCAGTTCTCCCTGTACTGCTACTCCTCCCAGCTCAATTTCTACCTCCTGGATACCATCGGGGTGACCCAGACCTTCTACAACGTCATTATCTTCCTCTACGGCCCCTTCTTTATGCTCTTCATGAACTTCTGGCGCAAGAGGATCGAGCGGACCTCCTGGTTCAAGGTCTTCGCCTACGCCCTCTTGATCGTCGCCCCCCTACAGATCGTCTACGGCTTCGTCCGGCCGGGGGACTTCACCGTCACGATCGGCTCTCTGGCCATGACCATCCCCCTGTATA
>JAGBAS010000032.1 GCA_017938885.1 Clostridia bacterium | reverse complement strand
GAGGTATCCCCCGCTGAGCCCCCGAACACCCCCGAATCCCCCGAGGATGCCCCCGCAACCCCTGCGGAGGATACCCCGATCCATCCACCCTTCGATACCGCCACCCATGAAAGACCTGCCGCCTCTTCCGCCGCCTTGACCCAACGTGCACTGGACGGGGCTACGGTGCTTTTGGAGAATCGGGATCAGCTCTTGCCCCTGCAAAAGCCCGCCCGTCTCTGCATCCTGGGCGATCTGGCGCGGCAGGACGGAGACGTCCTCCCCCTCATCGAGGCCATCCAACGCCACGGCCATACCTACGCAGGCTTCGCCCGAGGCTACGATCCGGCCATCCCCCGCAACCACGACCTCACCGCTGAGGCCGTCGCGCTGGCCGCTGAGGCCGACGTGATCCTGACCTTCGTCGGTACCGAGAAGGGCAAGAGCCGCCTCCCCGCCGCCCAACTGGCCCTGGTGCACGAAGTGGGCCGTATGCTTGTCGGACGGAAGGATAAACGGATGGTGGTGATCCTGTCCTCGGAGATCTCCCCCGATATGGGCTTCGTCCGCACCTCGGTCGTCCCCCTTGCAGGGCTCCTGCTGACCCCGATGTCAGTCAAGGGAGCCGCCCTTCACGCCGTGGAGACGGTGCTGGGCGACCGTGCCCCGCTGGGACGCTTGACCGAGACCCTCATAGACCCCGCCGATCCCGCCGCCGACCGCAAGGGCTACAAGGTAGGCCCCTTCGTGGGCTACCGCTACTACGATACCGTGGGCTGCGGTGCACTCTACCCCTTCGGCCACGGCTTGAGCTATACCAAATTCCGCTATTCCTGCCTGAAGATAAATCCCCAAGGAATCCTTACTTTCACCGTCCGCAACGTCGGAAAGCAGTCCGGCGTAGCCCTTCCCCAGGTCTACGCGGGGATCAAGTCCTCAGCGATCCTGCGCCCCAAAAAGGAGCTGGTGTCCTTTGCCCGCATCCCGTTAGCTCCCGGCCAACAGACCACCGTCACCCTGCCTTGGCGTCTGCCTCCGGCGGATGGCGGCGCGGGACTGACCGAAAAGGGGATTTACCGCATCAGCGTGGGAGAATCGGTGGAGGCCGTCCGATTGACCGCCGAGATCCCGGCAGGACTTCATACCGTGGAGTCCGACGGTGCCCACCCCCACGAGTATCTGCCCACTGCCACCAATATCCACACAGAACGCTACGTAATGGAGGCCGAGTATACGCCTATGAAACCCTCTCTTCGCAATCTTCTCTTTGGCATCGCCGCCCTCGTGCTGGCGGTGAGCGTGAAAATATACGACGTCGTATCGGTCTCGAACGCGGTGTTTCTGAATATCGTGGCGGGGCTTCTGGCCGTGGGCTCGGTTTTCTTCTTCGTCCTGGAATTCCTGGACCGCAAGAAGCAGTTCGCCCGTGAGCGGGTGGAGCTGGAGGAGGCCAACGCGACCCTCTTCTCGGAGGCCGCCGATATTCCCGTGCCCTCGGCAGACGCCCTGTTTGACCTGGCGGCTCAGGTTCCCGACGGGGAGGAAACGGAGGAGTCCACTCCCGACTCCCGCGAGACCTACGACCATTTCCTGGATGCCGACCGTACCCTGACCTTCCCCAAAGCCATGGCCGCCTTCACCGCCCTGGCCGCCGAGCGGGGGCTGACCCCCGTAGGCTCAACGAGTGCCGCGATCTTCGCCGCCATGGCCTCCTCCCGCCTGCTGATTACCCGGGGGATGAGTGCCGACCGCTTTGCCGCGCTGGTCTCCCTTCTGGGCGCATACTTCGGCTGTCCCGTCTCGGTGGACACCGTGGATGAAAGCTACACCGACGAGACCGCCCTGCTGTATACCGTCGGCGAGGAAGGCGAGACTATGCCCCGCAACGCCCTGGACGCCATTGAGGCGGCGCGCCGCGAGCCCCGTACCATTCAGCTCCTGGCTCTGGATGGTGTGGACCCCGACGGCATTTCGGACTACCTCGTGCCCTACGTCCGCTATGCCCGCGCGCCCCATTCCGCCTGTACGGTCAAGACCCACGATGCCGAGGGAGCCGAAACGGCTTGCCTCCTTCCTGAAAATCTGTGGTTGATCCTCAATCTCCGCGAGGGCGCGGTGCTGCCGAGCCTTCCCGACTACGTCACCGAAGTGGCCTCCGTGGTAACGCCCCTCTTTGAGTCTGTCGAGCCTGCCGCCACCCATGCCGAGCTTCCCCCCTTCCGCTACGGCCAGATGCTCTATCTCTGCGACCGTCTGAAGGCGGATTTCTCCCTGGAGGAGGATACCTGGAAGCGTATCGACCGCATCGAGGCCTACGGCGCACGCCTGGGCGGCTTCTCGGTTTCCAATAAGCTCTGGTTGGGGCTGGAGAGCTACCTGGCCGTCCTGCTGACGGTGGAGCCCGATGCCCATACCGCCCTGGACGAGGCTCTGGCGGCTCGCCTGCTGCCCGCCCTTCTGACCGTCCTGTCGGGAAAGATCCCCAAGGAAGAGAGAGGACTGGCCGAGACTCTGGATGCCATCCTCGGAGATGACCATACCCCGATCTGCCGAAAGACCATCAAGGAGTCGGGGGCAGACCTCACCTGACATTCGCGGGAGGATTTCCATGCAACACGTACTCGATCTGAACCCCGCTGCCCTGCTGGCCGACGGAGGCGGTCTGCCCGCCCTCCTGACCTCGGGGACAGCCATCGTGGTCTATATCTTTCTCATCCTGTCCGTCATCGCCGTCCTGGTGCTGGTGGTGCTTTTGAGCGGCCGGGAGAGACCCGCGCCCAAGTCCGCAGCCGGCTCCGCCGCCGTGGATGACACCTCACTCCCCTTCTCGGACGGGAAGCCCGCCGAGGATACGACCGTCGGCCGCTTCTGTATGCTGACCCGCATCGAGGAGAACCGCTACCGCTACGGGCACCCCCGCTACGATACGGGGATCACCCTGGAGCGCTTCTGCGAGGACTTCCGCAACTACGCGGCGTATCAACTGAAATTGTACTACGACATCGACGATATCCGCCGCTTCATCGCAGGAATGGCGGTGTCGAAAATTCTGATCCTGCAAGGTATGTCGGGAACGGGCAAGACCTCGCTGGCTCACGCCTTCGGGGAGTTCGTGGACAACCGCTCCACCGTTATCCCCGTCCAGCCCATGTGGAAGGAGCGGACCGACCTCATCGGGTACTACAACGAGTTCACCAAGCGCTTCAACGAGACCCTGCTTCTGGAAAAGATGTACGAGGCCAACTACTCGGGGGATATGTACGTCACCGTCCTGGACGAGATGAACATCGCAAGAGTGGAGTATTACTTCGCCGAGTTCCTCTCGCTCCTGGAGCTGCCCAACCCCGAGGAACGCTACCTCACGGTGGTCTCGGATACCTGGGAGAGCGACCCGGCAGGACTGAAGGACGGCCGCATCAAGCTCCCCGTGAATATGTGGTTCGTGGGCACGGCCAACAACGACGATTCTACTTTTGCTATATCCGATAAGGTCTACGACCGTGCCATGGTGCTGGATCTGGACCGCAAGAGCGAGCGCTTCGTGGCCCCCAAGACCAAACCGCTCCATATCTCCGCCGACCACTTTGCCAAGCTGGCCGATGCCGCCGCCAAGGAGTACGCCGTCAGCGCCCGCAACCGCGCGAGACTGCAAATGTTGGATCAGTACCTCATCGAGCATTTCCATATCACCTTCGGGAACCGTATCATGAAGCAGATCCATACCTATATTCCCGTTTTCATCGCCTGCGGCGGTGACGAATTGGTCGCGCTCGACGATATTCTGGCCAAGAAGGTCATCCGCAAGCTGGAGACCCAGAATCCCATCTACCTGCGGGGCGCGGCGGAGGGACTCCTCGGCTACCTCGACGAGCTCTTCGGCCCCGACCGCATGACCGCCTGTAAGGAGGCCATTCAGAGGCTCCGCAGGAATGCGTAAACCATCCATCCAAGACCCTGTTTGAAAGTTTTGGGAGATTCCCAAGAACCTTTTTTAAAAAGGTTCTTGGGCGGGGGTATCCGAGCATTGCTCGGGGGGCAGAGCCCCTCGTTCCCCTGTTCCCCAAGAAAGGAGCCCGCCATGAACCAATCCGACGCCTACTATCGGGCGCTTCTGGCCTACAAAAGACTGACCGCCGAGCAGAGAGACTGCCGACGGGACAGCCACGCCTTTGCCGAGGCCGAGGGGACCGAGCGTGTTACGGTCACCCGCATGACCTGTACCGTGGACGAGGCCTGGATCGATGCCATCGAGGCGGGACTCATCCACATCGAGAAGGCCATCAAGGAGGAGCGGCAGTTCATCTACTCCAACGGTGAGGTTATCCCCATTGAGAAGGTCAAGCAGGTCTCCAAGGACTCAGTGGAGCACCTGGCCCGCCACGCCGAACTCATTACCCGCGCCCCCGAGGGGGAAGACCTGATCCCCGACAAGCTCTACACGGTGGAACGCCTCAGCGACTATGCGGTCTACGAGAACCGCTTCCTCTATATGCTCCTCTGCTACCTGCGGGACTTCGTCACCCTCCGTTACCAGAAGATCGTGGAGCTGACGGGCCGCTACGAGGGGCACCTGTTCCTGGATCGGGAGATCCACACCTTTGGCCGCACCGTGACGGTGAAGCTCGACCTGGACGACTGCCGGCAGGATGATCCCTACCTCAGAGAGCATAACCCCGCCAAGGCACTCATCGACCGCATGGATCTCATTCTCAAGACCATCCTGGCCTTCCTGGCCACCCCCCTCATGGAGAGCGCGGGCAAGGCCGCCCTCTTAAAGCCCCCCATCACCAAGACCAACGTCCTGAAAATGGACAAC
The DNA here is from genome assembly GCA_017938885.1 of Clostridia bacterium. Lineage (GTDB taxonomy): Bacteria > Bacillota > Clostridia > Oscillospirales > CAG-272 > CAMEON01. Next base: position 1,338 of record JAGBAS010000032.1, on the reverse strand, counting down.
AACTTCAAGGGCGCGGTGGCTCTTTACGATTACATCATCGCCTACGAGGGAGACGGCTACACCGTCACCGAGGAGAATCGAGAATTATCCCCCTTCGGCGACGCCCTCCGCGAGGATATGGCCGAGGCCGAGCTGCTCCTGGCTCACCTCACCTACCGCTACGGACTGGAGCTGACTCCCTCTCTGAAGGCGAATCTGGAACGGGACGAGAACACCGCCCGCCAAGCCGAGCTGAAGGCCCGTGCCGATGCCCTGGAGCTGCTGCGCCGCCGCCTGGAGCGGGACGGTGAAGCCCCCGAAGCCTACGTTCTGGAGCTGGAAACCCTCATCCGTGCCCTCCGCCGTGAGTTGGATCGCTTGGATCCCCTCTACGCCGAGCTGGATCAGCGCAAGCAGACCGAGCTGAGCCTTTCGGATACGGTAAACACCCTTACCGCCCGCATCGACGGCTTTGAGGATGAACAGAAGCAAGCCGACGCCGCCCGCCTGGAGGCTGAACAGGAAAACGAGCTCCGCCACCGCCGCGAGCAGGCCTCCCTCCTGGATGCCCATGCCGCCGAAAAGGCATCCTGGGCCGAGATGGCCGAGGCCGAGCGTGCCGCCCACCGTGAGGAAATCGCCGTGCTAAGGGAGGAAATTTCACGCAAGCAGGCCGAGCTCGATCGGTTTTCTGCCGCCTATGACGAGCTGACCGATGAAAAACGTCTCCTCCACGCCCAGGTCCTGGGGCAGAGAGCCATGAAGCGGGGTGTGACCCTCGCCGAAATGGAGACCATGACCGACAAGGACAGCTTCGACGAACTGGAGCGGGAGCTGGAGGCCTTTGTCAGACTCTATGAATCCGTCTGGAAGCAGACCAAGCGCAAAATCCGCAAAGATCTGCTCAATCCCAAATACATCAAGGGGCAGAGCGGCCGAAAATAAGCCCGCTGAACCGTATTTATGAAACAACAACTGACCAAAAAGACCCGCAAACGGCTGATCGTCCTCACGGTGATCCTGGAGCTGATCCTGGCCGCCCTGGTGATCTACGGCTTTGCCAGCGGTACCCTTCTGGATTCCCTCGCAGGGGGCATGGTGGTGATCCTCTTGCTCCTCATTCCCGTCCTCCTGGTGGCACTTCTGATCGCCGTGGTTTTCGGGAAGAAGAAGCCCGACACCGCCCCCGAGGCCTCTGATCCTCGGACTGAAGTCCCCGCCGATCCCGACACCGATTCCGCCGTCGGCCGCTTCTGTATGCTGACCCGCATCGAGGAGAACCGCTACCGCTACGGGCACCCCCGCTACGATACGGGGATCACCCTGGAGCGCTTCTGCGAGGACTTCCGCAACTACGCG
>JAGBAS010000031.1 GCA_017938885.1 Clostridia bacterium | reverse complement strand
CGTCTGTAGCGCTCTGAAGATCCCCACCAGGTCCAACCGCGTGGACATCGGTGTCCGCGTAGAGCTCCCCGCCGAGGTCTTCTCCCACCTCACCGATGAGCTGTACGAGTCTAAGATCGTCTACCGCACCGAGAAGTTCCAGGACCTGGTCCGCACCTTCTGCATGAACCCCCACGGCGTGGTGGTCAACGAGAACACCAACGGCATCGTGACGGTCAACGGCCACAGCTATGAGGACCCCGAAAAGCACACGGGCAACACCAACTTCGCCCTGCTGGTCTCCAAGCACTTCTCCGAGCCCTTCAAGGACAGCAACGGCTACGGCGAGAGCATCGCCCGCCTGTCCAATATGCTGGGCGGCGGTGTCATGGTCCAGCGCTTCGGCGACCTCATCCGCGGCCAGCGCTCCACTCAGTCCCGCATTGACGAGGCCTTCATCGAGCCTACCCTCAACGCCACCCCCGGCGACCTGTCCCTGGTCATGCCCAAGCGCATCCTGGACGGCATCATCGAGATGATCTACGCCCTGGACAAGATCGCCCCCGGTACCGCCAACGACGATACCCTGCTCTACGGCGTGGAGGTCAAGTTCTACAACATGGAGGTAGCCATCGACGAAAACCTGGAGACCTGCCATAAGGGCCTGTTCGTCATCGGCGACTGCTCCGGTGTGACCCACTCCCTGTCCCATGCGTCGGCATCGGGCGTGCACGTGGCGCGGTATCTGGCGGAGAATCTCTGATCTCATGGTGCGGACATTTGCTGAGTCCGCCGACAGCTTATGGAAAAAGATTGGAACGACTTCCGATGAAAGACCGTTTTGCTCAGGCAGAACGGTCTTTTTCGGTGACAAATTTTTCGTTCAAAATTCGTTCAATCTGACGACGGAGATTTTTTACATAAGCCTTGACTTTACGTAAAGATGGGTATATAATATGAACTATTACCATATGAGGTTAGGTTTTCGGACAAGACCGAGTACGGTGAAGATAAAAGTTTTGAGGTGTATCATGAAAACATTTCGAAGAAGCTTGGCTGCGTGTCTGATGCTGTGCGCACTGCTGACCCTTTTGACGGTCGGCGTTTTTGCCGAAGAGGCGCAGGACGGCTTGACGGTTACGCTGACCACGGACAAGGAAGCTTACGGAGCCGGAGAGACCGTTACGGCGGTTCTGACGGTGACCAATACCAACAACGTGCCGATGCAGTCGGTCACGCTGAAACAGCTTGTTCCCGAGGGATATGAGCTGGCTGAGGGGCAGACCGATACCAAAGCGGTCGTGGATCTCGGTGCAGGGGAGTCTGTCTCTCTGACGGTGATCTGGGCACCTGCCGCAGAGACCCAAGACACAGGCTTCAGCTTGATGAAGTTTTACCAGAACAACAAGACCCTGGTGCATATCGTCGGTATCGTGCTGGGTGTGATTCTGCTGGTGGTTCTGGTGGCGTTCGGCATCCATAAGCTGCGCTACGCTTTTATTTCCATGCTGCTGTGCAGCGTCATGCTGTTCGGAGCGGTTTCGGGCACGGTCGTGCAGGTACAGGCTCTGGAGCCCGTCGAGGGAAGCATCAAGACCTCCGTCTCCTTTACCGCAGACGGACAGGAGAAGAAGCTGGAGGCTGTCGTGGAGTATTCCATGGAGCCCGAGGAGACGCCCGAGGCGATCTGCACCGTGACCTTTGACACGCTGGGCGGCAGTGCCGTGGAGTCCCAGCAGGTAGAGAACGGCGGCCTGGCCGTTCGTCCCGACGTGCCTACCCGCGAGGGTCACGTGTTCGTGGGCTGGTATGCCGATGCGGAGTTTGAGAATCTGTTTGATTTTGCCGCGCCCATTACCAAGTCCTGTACGGTCTACGCCTACTGGATCAACACCGAGGACGAGACCGACACCGACGGTGACGGCCTGACCGACGAGCTGGAGCGGTATTTCGGAACGGACAAGGAAAAGGTCGATACCGATGGGGATGGGTTGAGTGACTACGTTGAGGTCATGGTGCTTAATTACGATCCCTTGAAGACAGATACGGATGAGAACGGAACGACGGACGATCGGGAAGATCTGGATCAAGATGGGTTGGATAATAAGACGGAGATCGAGTTGGGGACGGATTGCTTTATCGCGGATACGGATCAAGACGCCCTTACCGACAAGGATGAAGTCGAAACGCACCATACAGATCCGTTGAAATCGGATACGGATGGCGACGGTTTCTTGGATGGTTGGGAAATCGAGAACGGAACCGATCCGTTGTCTGAAAACAAAACGCTTGATGTGACCGAAACAGTTGAGATGCTGGATGTAACAGCTACATTGGATATTCATTTGAACGGTGAGCAACAGCAGAGTCTGACGGTTGAGAATTCCGACGACAGTATCTTTATGAATACGGTTCCCGGTCAGATCAGTTCCGCATTGTCCTTGACGATGGATGGTGAGCTACCCGAGAGCGGTGCGACTCTCAGTTTTGCGGTTGGAGAAGAATTCCCTCAAGAAGTGACCGAGGATTTCGTGCCTGTTATCTACTACTATAATCCCGAAACCTTCCTTCTGGAAGAGGTTCCGACAACCTATGTCAACGGCGTTGCAACCACTCATTTGACTCACTTTTCAACATATATTCTGTTAAACAAGGTTTTATTTGACGAAGTATGGGAGACAGAGATCAAGCCTCCGGATACAGAAAGCTCCGGTAAAAACGGCGTGGATGTTGTGTTTGTTGTGGATTCGTCTGGTAGTATGTCGAGTAATGACAGACAAAACATCCGTATAACCGCTGTTAAAAACTTTATTGACAAATTAGGTGAAAATGATCGTGCTGCTGTTGTCGATTTTGATTCGAAAGCAACGCTTTACCAGTCCTTTACCGGAGACCATGATGCACTTTATAATGCAATCAACAGAGTAAATGCTAGCGGTAATACGAACTTAAGCAATGGTATGTCGTTAGCTCTTCAACAGTTTATGGATGGCTCCTATACCAGAACAGATGCGTTTAAGTATATCATTTTCCTGACAGATGGGCAAGGAAGCTACAGTACCAGCTACACCCAGACAGCGGCAGATAACGGTATTGTTATCTATACCGTTGGTTTGGGTTCCGGTGTGGATGCCAATGTCCTGAAGGGAATGGCAAACGGCACAGGCGGTAAATACTATTTCGCTTCCGAGGCGGATGATTTGATTGAGATTTACGACAAGGCTATTGAAGAGACGATCGATTATAGTACGGATTCCAATGACGATGGTATTTCGGATTATTATACGAAGTTGCTTTGCGAAGGAAAATTGCTGAATGGGGCGGGACAGATCTGCTTTATGAATTTCGTGGATGATACGCTAAAACAGCAATATCCCAATATGACTGATGCAGAGATCATGTATGCTGTGATTCAGCAAAACGACGATTATGATCGGGATGGTTTGAAGAATGGAGAAGAAATTGTCGTAAAGAACATGGGCAACCGTGTTTACATACAGGGACTCTCCAATATAATTCTTGATGACACAGACATGGATGGATACTCTGACATGCATGAAAATATGTACGGAAGTAATCCTCTTGTGCAAGATATCATGTCTTCTGATGTTACTTGGATAGCTGATGACGGAATTTATCTGTCTTCTCTTAGTGCCGAGCGTTATGTGAATAGCGCATGGTATCGTAGCCAACTATTCATTGGTAATTTCATATATGGTGGTGAATACAACTGGAAATACGCTGCAAAGCAACAGCTTCTCGGCATTATCGATGCATATCTTGAAGAACGCGCGGAGGTGTATGAGGAAGAATACAAGTTTCAAGAGAAAATAGAAAATGGATGGGATATACTTAAAAGTATAGCGGCAAATATTAAATTTGTTGATGATGCTCTCTCAATAGTAGAGGAATCCAAAGAAAAAATTGAAATGGTTGAAAAGGCTAAGAAATTAAAAGAATTGGAATATCGCTATAACATGGTTTTGGAGTATTTTCAATCATTGCCTAACAATTTACAAAAGCAGCAGAAGTCACGCATTGCTCTGGCTGAACTTACAAAAATGGAGGATCAAATTGGAAGCATAACCGAAGACTTGGCCAAAAAACTGAAATTTGAAAAGGTTGACTTGAACAAACTGGTAAAAATTCCTATTTCTCCCAAACTTGCCAAAGTTGCAGATGTGGGGGGGAAGGTTGCCAAAGGAATGGTGTGGGTCGAAGCGATTTTCGAAACTGGCCAACAAACAGCAGAAGCGATTGACACATATGCAAAAATATATGCGAATATTGAATCTATGCAGGAGATTAAACATTGGTTGAACGAAATTGCGACAGAATCCGAGGTCGGTTTCGTAAAGAATGCCGCACAGGAGTTGATCAAAGAGATTGACACCCAAGAAAATGACTTTTGTACTGACATAGGGAATTTAATTGATGGTTCCGTGAGTAATTTGGGTCCTCTGGTGGTTGATGAAGCTTTAGATAAATTTGGAGGGCCTTTAGGATGGGCTATTTCAATTGGAAAAGATTTAGGAAACTTCTTAACTGGTGTTAGTGAAACAACAAAATTGCATATCTATACTATTGCATCAGGTGAAGCAGGCCGACATTCGGCTACCTTGTTGAAAAAAACAGTAAACGCAGATGGTAATATACTGATGGCGATAGAGGAAGATACCATGAAGTATTATTTACTTTGCGGCTTAGCAAGGATATCTGGAGAAGAAAAGTTCAAAGAGGCGGCGAAAGCTCAATCGTGGTTATTCGAAATTATTAACAAAGCAGATGAAACTGTAGATACCTGTGAAGATAGAATCGACAAGGTTAATGAAATGCTAACCAAATATGCCTTGATTCGCTAAATGAAAAACACGGTAGCAACACGCTTTTGTAGTTGTGTTGCTACCGTGATATTATTTTACCCCTTCTCCAAAGCCGCCCGAGTCTGCGCCATAACCAGCTTAAAATAAATCCCGCGCTGGTCAAGCAATTCCTTGTGGGTACCGAACTCCGCGATCCGACCGTGGTCAATGACCAGGATCTTATCGGCATTTCGCAGGGTGGAGAGACGGTGGGCAATGGCGAAGGTGGTTCGGTTGTCGGTCATCTTGTCGATGGCGTCCTGGATGAGCTTTTCGGTCTCGGTGTCCAGGGCTGCTGTGGCTTCGTCCAGAATGAGGATGGAGGGGTCGTGGATGAGGGCGCGGGCGATGGCGACACGCTGGCGTTCACCGCCCGAGAGGGAGTAGCCCTTCTCGCCTACGATGGTGTTGTAGCCCTCGGGGAGCCGCATGATGAAATCGTGGGCGTTGGCGGCACGAGCGGCGCGGATGATCTCGGCGTCGGTGGCGTGGGGCTTGGCATACTTGATGTTGTCCCGGATGGAGCCCGAGAACAGGTGGGTCTCCTGGAGCACCACACCCATCTGGGAGCGGAGAGACTGCTGGGAAATGTCCTTGACGTTCACGCCGTCGATCTCGATGACGCCGTCGGTGGGGTCGTACATACGCATGATGAGGTTGATGAGGGTGGACTTACCGCAGCCCGAATGTCCCACCACGCCAATCATCTCGCCCGCCTTGACCTCCACGCTGACGTTCCGCAGAACGGGGGTGGCGGACTCGTAGCCGAAGGTAACGTTCTTGACGCTGACGTCTCCCTTGAACTTGAAATGCTCGGGTTTCTTGGCGTCGGCCACGTCGGGCTCCTCCTCCAGGATCTCCAGGATCTTGCCGAAGGAGGTGGCAAAGGCCGAAATGTTACGGGGGATCAGGGTGATCTGCATGAGGGGGTTATAGATGATGGAGGCGTAGGTGTTGAACTGGTTCAGCTCACCCACCGTCATAGCCCCGTGGAAGAGTTGGACGTTACCGTACCACATGATGAGGTAGGATCCGAATCGCAGAGCGAAGCCCAGGAGGGGGAAGACGGTATCAAAGACCTTGGCGGCGCGCTCGTTCTGGTGGGCCTGTTCATTGGTACAGTCGGTGAATTCCTCAATGGCGGCCTCCTCGCGACCGTAGGCCTTGACCACACGGATACCCGAGAGGATGTCCTGGAGGGTGCGGTTGGTGCGGTTGCCCTTCATCCATTGCTTGATGTTCAGGCGGCGCATCATGTGGCGGAACAGGTAGATGGCCCAGACTACGAAGGGGATGGGCACGAACACGAAGGCCGACATGACGGGGCTCATGGAGAGGATCAGCACCAGACCCAGGAAGAAGGACAGGAGCTGGGCGAAGTAGGTGGGGAGCAGATTGGTGATGAAGTTCTGCACCACCGCCACGTCGTTGTTGATGCGGCCCATAAGATCGCCCGTGGACTTCTTCTGAACCGAGGACATGGAGAGGAGCTGGATCTTCTCAAAGAGCAGGGTGCGGAGGAAGCGGGTGAAGCGGTTGCCCGCCACAGCGGCGATGCGGCCCTGGACCATGCTGATGACCTTGGACAGGATATCAAAGCCCACGATGGCGGCCACGATGAGGAAGAAGTGGAGGAACCAGTTCTCGCGGGCGTCAAAATCACTGTTCTGGATGTAATCGTCGATCAGAGTCCTCTGGAGGAGGGGAACCACGAAAGTGATGGCCATACCGATGAAGGCGGTGACGAGAGGCACCAGCATCATGAGGCGCAGGCCCTTGGTCATGGCCCAGAGCTTCCTGTAGGACTCCCGCTTACTCTGGCAATGGGGGCAGATATGGGTGTTGACAATGAAGGGACGGCCGCACTTCTGGCAGTAGCGCTCAGGCTCGTCGCTGACAACGGTGTTGACCGTGTCCCCGTCCACGATGCGGTTACAGGCCTCCACCATGATGGAATAGCGGGTCAGATTACGCCCGCTGATGAAGCGGCAGAGACGGGTGGAGACACCGCCCACCTTGGCGAAGAAGGCACCGCAACCGTAGAGCACCTCCACCGAGAAGTCCGAAAGATCGGCAAAATCCCAGCGCGCCTCCACCTCGGCATCGATGACCTTGTAGATGGCCTTGTCGGTGAATACCATGCGCCCGTCCACCCGCTTGTCGTGGCGGCAGTCAAAGGGCAGACAGTAGAGAATCCGCTCCCCCTCGCCCGCCCGGGCCTCAAAGGCTGCTCTGTCGGCGGGGGATAGATCAAAGAGTAGTCTCATGGAAAAAGACCTCCTAATTACAGGTATATCTCAACCTTCTTATAGCTGTGCTTGTCCAGCGCGGCGGGATTGTCAATGGTGAAGCAGTTACCGTCGATATCGTACATGAATACGCGGCCGTCCTCCAGGGTGCGGATGTTGTTGGATGGATTGTTCATGATGAATTCCACTCGGCCTGCTGTGGTGGTGACGTCCCAGTAGCAGTAGCCGAACTTCTCGCGGAAGCCGTGGATCTTCTTGATGGAGGGCGTGAAGTAGCGATGCTCCAGCTCGTCTCGAATCATACGGGCTACTTCCTCGGGGAAAATATCCAGAGTCTCGATCATGCCGATCTCGTCACCCCGACCGCCCAGTTGGGTGTCGGGTTCGCGGATGGCGATGAAATGCTCGGGGGAGGAGATGGGGAAGGCGCGGACGGGGACGATGCGCTCAAAAAACTCCACCTTGCCCGAGGGCTGCGTGACCTCAAGGGAGATCAGATTTCCCGCCGAGCGGGTGAACCGCGCGTTCTCGGGGGTCAGGTCAAGGGATACCCGATGCTCGAAGAGATCGGTCATATCGCTGTCGTCCAGAACCTTTTTGGTTTCGGTTGCGTTTGCCATGTGTGTTTACCTGTTCCTTTCATGAGGGTGAAAGAGTGTGGCGTATTCAATGTACTGTAATTCTTTTGAAGGAGCAGAAGCTATTCGCTTGTTTCGTCATGAATTTCGCTCGCTCCGCGCGAAACGGGAAGCTTCCCGCTGAGACTCGCAGAATCTCAGCGGCCCTCCATGACCTTCTGGAGCTGTTCGTTCTGCAAGGTCCAGAGCTTGTAGTAGATGCCCTTCTTTTCCAGGAGCTCCTCGGCACTGCCCATCTCGGCCAGCTCGCCGTTGTCAATGGCCATGAGGTAGTCGCAGTTTTTAAGCGTGGAAAGACGGTGGGCGATGGAGATGGTGGTCTTGCCTGCGCTGACGCGGTCGATGGCCTCGGAGATGAGCCGCTCGGTCTCGGTATCCATGGCGGCGGTGGCCTCGTCCAGAATGAGAAGGGAAGGATTGAGCAGAAGGGCTCTCGCGATGGAAACGCGCTGACGCTCACCGCCCGAGAGGGAGCGGGTGCCGATACCCACCATGGTGTCGTAGCCCTCGGGGAGGCGCAGGATAAAGTCGTGGGCGTTGGCGGCCTTGGCGGCGGCTACCACCTCGGCGCGGGTGGCGTCGGGGCGGGCGTAGCGGATGTTGTCCATGATGGTACCGCGGAAAATGTAGACCTCCTGGGACACGATGGCCACGTTGCGGCGGAGGGAATCCATTTCCAGTTGCTTGATGTCCACCCCGTCGATGGTGATGGAGCCGCTGACGGTGTCGTACATACGGGTGATGAGGTTGGCGATGGTGGACTTACCCGAGCCGGTGTGTCCCACCAGACCCACGTGGTCGCCCTTTTTGATGGTGAAAGAGATGTCCTTCAGAATGGGGCGGTTGGGATTGTAGTGGAAATTGACGTGATCGAAGATGATCTCGCCGTCAATGGCATCCAGACGGATCGGCTCGGGAGCCTCCACTACCTCGGGGATCTGATCCAGCACCTCGAACATACGCACGGCCGAGTTCATGGTGTCGGTCACCATGTTGGTGAAGTTGGTGAAGAAGTTCAAGGGCCCGAAGATCATGCCGGTATAGCCCATGTAGACCAGCAGATCGCCATAGGTCATGCGCTCGCCCATGACCTCAAAGCCCGCAAATCCCCACATGGCGTGGCAGGTGCCCGCCACAAGAATGGAGATGATGGGGAAGATGAACATGGACACCTTTTGGGTACGAAGGTTGGCCTTGTAGAGCTTTGTGGCGTACTCGAAGAAGCGGCTGGTTTCGCCGTCCTCCTTGGCGAAGGCCTTGACCACGCGGATGCCCGACAGGGAATCGTTCATCATGGTGTTCATGGAGGAGGAGCGCCGCCACTGGTGGGAGTAGCACTTCCAGAGCTTGGGCAGGGCGAATTTCAGGATCAGCACCACGGGAATGATGGGAGCATACAGAATGAGGGTCAGCTTCCAGTTGATGCAGAAGAGCAGAACCGTCAGTACGACGTAGGACAGGACATGGCTGATGAGGTAGGGCACGCCGTCGATGAAGAAGCTGCGGATGCGTTCGGCATCATAATTGACGCGGTTGATCAGCTTACCCGTGGGGTTGCCGTTGAAATAGGAGAGGGACAGCCTCTGCATGGCGCGGAAGATGTCGTTCTTCATGTTGCGGGTCACACGGGTGGAGAGGTAGGCGTTGGTGCGGTTCTGGATGATGCCGATGCCCATGGAGAGCAGGGCCATTCCTGTCAGCACACCCACCCAGATGTAGACGTACTTCTCCTCGTGCATGGTACCCGTGAGCTGTTCTCCCGTGACCGCGTCAAAGGTGGGCTCACTGATGACCTGGTCGAATAGGATGGTACCGCTGACGATGGGGTTCAGAAGGGACAGCCCCGTGGTAGCCAGCAGGCAGAGCAGGACAATGAAGACCTGCTTTTTAAAGACCATAAAGTAGGTCATGAGGCGTCCCATAACGCCCTTTTTGTTGACGCAATGCTCGCAGACCCTGCTCTTGGGGTCGCGGTACATCCGCCCGCACTTGGGGCAGGCGCGCTCAAACTGGTTGAAGATGCCGTCGTCGTCGGCAATCGTGTCGCCGCGATCCAGACGCTCCCATAGATTGACGAAAGCCAGGAGCTTCAGCTTGACACCGTTGGTGCAGAAGCCCAGCACCACCGTGGTTCCGCCGCAGTTATAGGCACGCTGCGCCTTGCGGAACTCCTCGTCGGTAAGCTCTCCCTGCTCGGGAGGGAGATCATCCTCGGCGTGGAGGTGAACCTGGAGACGGTTGGAGGTGGTGTAGTTGTCGATGTAAGGCTCGGTCATGCGGGAGAGGGGGAAGGTCTCCACGTTCTCTCCGATCGCATCGTCTACGACTACGCGGTAGATGCTCCCGTCGGTACGGGAATAAACCAGCCAGACCTCACCGTAATCGCCCTTCATGTCGAGATCCAATTTCAGGCACATCTCGGAGGTGGTGGGATCGATACCGTGAGCTTTCATGATTTCGGATACTTTTTCGGTCATGGTTTCAAGCGGTAAAATCGGAATCACATCCTTTCACGTCTGTGAATTTCATGTGAATTATACCACATTTTTCCGAAAAAACAACCCTTTTTGAAAAATGTTTCATTTTTGTATAATCCAATAATTCATTGCACGCCGTGACCTGAAGTTTGTTTATTTTAACCAAATTCGTCCGTCAGAGTGAGAAATTACAAGGTAATTACCGAAAATAGGATTTTTTCGTGTGCATGAATTAACTATAATAAGGAAGGAAACGAAAAAACGTCCGGTCGCTCTGCAAAAAACACTTGCAATTTCGATAAAAATCGTGTATAATAGATATGTTGTTCCAATTTTCGGGCAAAAATCTCTGAAAAACATCGAAAGGCAGGATATACCTATGAAGCTGATGGAGGATCGCATTCGCAAGGACGGGATCATCGAGGACGGAGACGTCCTCAAGGTCGGAACCTTTCTCAATCAACAGTTGGACACTCGCTTTATCCGCAAGCTCGGCGAGGAGTTTTACCGTCTCTTCAAGGACGAGAACGTCACCAAGATCCTCACCATAGAGGCCTCGGGCATTGGCCTTGCCTGCCTCTGTGCCCTGCCCTTTGACGTGCCCGTGGTCTTCGCCAAGAAGGCCAAGAGCAACAATATGACAGGGGAGGTCTACGCTTCCTCGGTCCATTCCTTCACCCACGGCACTGACCACACCGCCGTCATCCCCAAGACCATGCTTTCCTCCGAGGACAGAGTCCTGCTCATCGACGATTTCCTGGCGCGCGGTCAGGCTCTCCACGCTCTGACCGACCTTTGCGAGCAGGCGGGTGCCACCATCGTGGGCGCTGGGGTGTTCGTGGAAAAGACCTACCAGGGCGGCGGCGACGAGATCCGCAGCCGCGGCGTGCGGGTGGAATCCCTGGCCCGCATCAAGTCCATGAGCGTTGCGGACGGGATCGAATTCTGCGATTGACGGCGATTTTCATCCCCTTATGCAAAATGCAGAATAATTTTGTCGGCTGTGTGAACATCTTGTGATTTTTGACACTTGCCAATCGACGGATTTCGTGTTACAATATTACATGTATTCGAGTTTTATTCTCCCATAACAGGATGTTGAGCTGCAAGGCTTTACATAGAACACCAACAAACCAAAAACAAGGAGAAAAGAAATGAAGAAGTTTTTGTCCCTCGCTCTCATTGCCGCCATGCTCCTGTCCTGCGTCGTTCTGTTCGGCTCCTGCGATTCCGCAGATCCCAGCGGCGACGACGGCTTCAAGCTGGGTGTGATCTGCCTCCACGATGAGGACTCCACCTACGATCTCAACTTCATCAACGGTGTCAAGGAAGCCCAGAAGGCTCTCGGTCTCACCGATGAGCAGGTCATCATCAAGCGCAACATCCCCGAGTCCAACGCTTGCTACGAGGCCGCTCTTGACCTGGTTGACGAGGGCTGCGACGTCATCTTCGCCAACAGCTTCGGTCATGAGACTCATATCCTCGCCGCTGCTAAGGAGAAGCCCAACGTGCAGTTCTGCCACGCCACCGGTACCATGGCTCACACCGAGAAGCTCCCCAACTTCCACAACGCCTTCGCTTCCATCTACGAGGGCCGTTACCTGGCCGGTGTTGCCGCAGGTATGAAGCTTAACGCCATGATCGAGGCTGGTGAGATCACCGCCGAGAAGGCCAAGATGGGCTACGTCGGCGCCTTCACCTACGCTGAGGTTATTTCCGGCTACACCTCCTTCTACCTGGGTGCCAAGTCGGTCTGCCCCTCCGTTACCATGGACGTTCAGTTCACCGGTAGCTGGTACGACGAGAATGCCGAGCGCGCTACCGCTAACGCTCTCATCAACGGCGGTTGCGTTCTGATCTCCCAGCACGCCGACTCCATGGGTGCTCCCTCCGCTTGCGAGGATAAGAACGTCCCCAACGTTTCCTACAACGGCTCTACCCTGGAGCACTGCCCCGATACCTTCATCGTGTCCTCCCGCATCAACTGGGCTCCCTACTTCCAGTACATCTGTGAGCAGACTCAGAAGGGTGAGGCCATCGCCACCGACTGGACCGGTACCATCGCCACCGGCTCCGTGGTTCTGACCGACGTTAACACCGCTGTTGCCGCTCCCGGCACCGTCGAGGCCATCGCTCAGATCACCGAGGAGCTGAAGAACGGTACCCGCCACGTCTTCGACACCGCGAACTTCACCGTGGGCGGCCAGGCTCTGACCACCTATCTGGCTGATGTCGATACCGACGCCGGGTTCGTCAAGGATACCGAGGCCATCGAGAACGGCGTGTTCTTCGAGTCCAAGCACCGCTCCGCGCCCTACTTCGACATCCAGATCGACGGTATCAAGCTGCTGAACACCAATTTCGGCTAATTTTCAGATTCCTTATCAGAAATAGGGCGGAGCCCCCCAGCTCCGCCTCGTTTCTGATTTTTGTGTTTATTTCGATTTCCTGCTTTCACCATGAATACAACCAATCGGAGGTGTCGCGTGAGCAAGCCCATTGCCCTGGAAATGAAGAACATTTCCAAAAGCTTCGGAAGCATACAAGCCAATAAAAACGTCTCCCTGGAGGTCTACCACGGGGAGATTTTGGCCATTCTCGGTGAGAACGGCTGCGGTAAGACCACCCTTATGAACATGATCGCAGGCATCTATTTCCCCGACGAGGGGCAGGTGCTGGTGGACGGCAAGGAAGTAGTCATCGCCTCCCCCAAGGATGCCTTTGCCCATAAGATCGGCATGATCCATCAGCATTTCAAGCTGGTGGACGTCTTTACCGCCACCGAAAACATCATTCTTGGTGTCAAAGAGCAGGCGGGGTATTCCCGCGCCGAGGCCGAAGCGCGGGTGCGTGAGATCACCGAGCGGTACGGCTTCCACATGGATCCCCATAAAAAGATCTACGAAATGTCGGTGTCCGAAAAACAGACGGTGGAGATCATCAAGGTGCTTTACCGCAACGCCGACATCCTCATCCTGGACGAGCCCACAGCGGTGCTTACTCCCCAGGAGACCGATGTGCTCTTCGACGTCCTGCGCCGTATGCGGGACGACGGCAAATCCGTCATCATCATTACCCATAAGCTCCACGAGGTGCTGGCTCTGACCGACCGCGTGGCCGTCCTCCGCCGCGGCGAGCATATCGGTACCGTCAATACCGCCGAGGCTGACGAGAGCATGCTGACCGAAATGATGGTCGGCAAGAAAGTAAGCTTGAATATCGCGCGGTCGGAGCCGCAGGATCCCTGCGACAGACTGACCGTTTCCCATATATCCTGCACCGGCTACGAGGGGGTCAAGCTCCTGGACGACGTGAGCTTCACCGCCAAAAGCGGCGAGATCCTGGGTATCGCGGGCATCGCGGGCTCGGGTCAGCGCGAGCTGTTGGAATCCATTGCGGGACTTCAGCATCTGGACAGCGGCGAGATCACCTACCTCGACCCCAAGACGGGGGAGACCGTCAACCTCCGCGACAAGACTCCGCTCCAGATCCGTGAGCTGGGCGTCCGCCTCTCCTTCGTGCCCGAGGACCGTCTGGGCATGGGCCTGGTGGGGAACATGGACATCGTGGACAACATGATGCTCCGCAGCTACCGCAAGGGGCATTCGGTTTTTGTGGACCGTAAGCGTCCTCGCGACCTGGCCGAAAGAATCGTGGAGAGCCTGGAGGTAGTCACCCCCGGCGTCACCACTCCCGTCCGCCGTCTGTCGGGCGGTAACGTCCAGAAGGTGCTGGTAGGCCGCGAGATCGCCGCATCACCCAAGGTGCTCATGGTGGCGTATCCCGTCCGAGGCCTGGATATCAATTCCTCCTACGCCATCTACAATCTGCTGAACAAGCAGAAGGAGGCCGGTACCGCCATCATCTTCGTGGGTGAGGATCTGGACGTGCTGATTGAGCTCTGCGATCGCATCATGGTCATCAATTCAGGCCGTATCACGGGTATTGTGGACGGCCGCACCGCCGTTAAGGAGGAGATCGGACTCCTTATGACGGGGAGTATTCGTAAAAAAGGTAAGAAAAAGGCTCAAAAACGTGTGAAGGGCGTGCGAAAGCCCAAGCCCAGAAATCGCCCGAAGAACCGAAAGAAACGCAGGAAGGGAGGTGCCCGCAGATGAATTCCACACCGGTACAAAATACGAGTAAGCCCCGCGAGCCCCTGTTCCATATCGTCAAGCGACCTACCATCCCTTTGTGGAAGTCCTGGTTGATTCGCGCCGTCGCCATTCTGGCCGCCTTTCTGGTGTGCGGTATCATTACCTTCCTGCTGGTCAAGCGCAACCCGCTGGATATGTATATCGCCATGTTCCGGGGCTCCTTCGGCTCCAGCCGTAAGATCTGGAAGCTGGTCAAGGACATCGCCATCCTGCTCTGCATCTCTCTGGCTGTCACCCCTGCCTTCCGCATGAAGTTTTGGAATATCGGTGCCGAGGGTCAGGTGCTGGTGGGCTGTCTGGCCACCACCGCTTGCCTCTTCTACCTGGGCGGCAAGGTGCCCGACTGGTGCCTCATCCTTCTCATGCTGGTCACCGCTCTCATCGCGGGCGCGGCTTGGGGCGTCATCCCTGCCTTGTTCAAGGCTAAGTGGAAGACCAACGAGACCCTGTTCACCCTCATGATGAACTACGTGGCCACCTACCTGGTCGCCTTCTTCCTCCTGACCTGGACCCCCGACGGCTCCAGTACCCTGGGCCGTATCGAGGGCGTGGGTATGCTCCCCGTCCTCTTCGGGAATGCCTACGTGCTCATCATCCTGGTGGTGGCCATTCTGACCATCGCCATGTACGTCTACCTCAATTACACCAAACACGGCTACGAGATCTCGGTGGTGGGTGAGAGTGAGAACACCGCCCGCTACATCGGTATCAGCGTGCCCAAGGTCATCATCCGCACCATGCTTGTGTCGGGTGCCCTCTGCGGTCTGGCAGGCTTCCTCATCGTGGGCGGATTGGACAGAACCATCACCACCGAGTCGGCAGGCGGCCAGGGCTTTACCGCCATCATGGTCTCCTGGCTGGCCAAGTTCGATCCCCTGGTTATGATCCTGACCTCCTTCCTACTCATCTTCCTGGATCAAGGCGCAGCACAGGTCGCCCAGGATTTCAACATGAGCGACGCCTTCCCCAGCATCATCACGGGTATCATTCTGTTCTTCATCATCGGATGTGAGTTCTTCATCAACTACAAGGTCGTTTTCCGCTCAGCCAAGAAGGAGGGCCAGGCATGAATTACATTCTCGATTTTCTTCTCAACGCCATCCCCCTGGGTATGACCTTCCTTTACGGCTCCACGGGTGAGATCATCACCGAGAAGGTAGGCCACCTCAACCTGGGTATCCCCGGCATCATGTGCGTGGGCGCGGCAGGCGGCTGCGCCATGGTTCAGAGCCTGGTTAACGCAGGGAATATCCCCGGCTTCCTCATGGTCATCCTGGGCATTCTCGCCGCCTTCGTGGCCGCAGGCCTCATGGGTCTGCTCTACAGTGTGCTGACCGTCACCTTCAAGGCCAACCAGAACGTCACGGGGCTGACCATGACCATCTTTGGCGTGGGCGTCATGCGCTTCATCATGGCGGGGCTCAAGGGTCATGTCTACCTGAAGGCACTGGATTCCTTCCGTTTCCCCTTCTCGCTCCTGCTTCCCGGCACTTCCTGGCAGTACATGGGTGTTATGGTCTTCCTGGCCATCATCATCGCCATTGTTGCCTCTCTGGTGCTGACCAGGACCAAGGTGGGTCTCCACCTCCGTGCCGTGGGTGAGAATCCCGCCACCGCCGATGCCGTGGGCATCAACGTGAATGCCTACAAGTACGGTGCCACCATGATCGGAAGCGGCATCGCGGGTCTGGGCGGTCTGTTCTACATTATGAACTACGCGGGCTCTCCCGAGGCCTACAAGTCTATCGAAACCCTGGGTTGGCTCTCCATCGCCCTGGTCATTTTCGCCCTGTGGAGACCGCACCTCAGCATTTTCGGCTCCGCCCTCTTCGGTGCCCTCTACCTGGCAGGCTCCTATATTCCCTCTATTCCCGCCTTTCAGGCACTGGGGCTCCCCATGAGCTTCACCCAGATCCTCAAAATGCTCCCCTACGTGGTGACGGTCATCGTGCTGACCATCTCCAGCGTTCGTAACAAGCGGGAGGATCAGCCCCCTGCGGCGTTGGGTATCAACTACTACCGCGAGGAGAGATAAGCTTTTCGTAAATAGAAAACCGACGGTTTCAAATGAGACCGTCGGTTTTTTGTGTAGGGGGGATTTCAAATTGGGGTTTAGCGGTGGGTTTCCTCGTCACTTGCCT
>JAGBAS010000030.1 GCA_017938885.1 Clostridia bacterium | reverse complement strand
TTTTCAAAAGTTTTTTCAACTTTTTTCGTGATTTTTTTCGGCACCGTTCTTCGAGGCGCTTGCCTCGTTGACAGCTTGCATATTATAGCACTTCCCCCTCCTTTTGTCAATAGCTTTTTTGAAAGTTTTTTCGGTTTGGAGAAGGAGGCAGTTCTGTACAAAAGAAGAGCATGGCTTTTGTACACCATGCCCAAATATCAGTGTTTCAGTCCTTCAAACCGGCGCAAAAGCCGTTCAGACCCGATGTTTTCCCGTGGGGATCGAAGCAATGGAAAGCCACGACCCGCTTGCGGTTCAGATCGGCGCAGACCCCTTGACCGTACATACCGCCGCCGGCGATGATACCGTCGGCCAGACGACAGATACCGTACCCGTAGTCAGCAACCGGATCCTTCTGATAGTTCACAAAGATATCCGACCACGCCTCGGAATAGATGCGGCGGTTCCCCCACATCCCCTTGTTGGCCCAAAGCCAACCGATCTTAGCCAGGTCCTCAGTGCGCAGATACAGTCCCGTCCCGCCCACAGTATGACCGTTTATATCGCGGCTCCAGGCATTGACGTGAAAGCCCAGCGGAACGAATACCTCTTTTTGCATAAAGAGCTCCAGTCCCATCCCCGTGATCTCCTCCACGATCCGACCAAGAATGTAGTAGTTCCCATCGGAATACACAAAACGTTCCTCGGGATCGGATACAATAGGAGACGCAAACAGCGTATGCAGCCACTCGGGATCTTTCCAGAGATGGGCATTGGTGAGATCGAAATCCACCCCCTCCCGCGCGCCCGTACGGTGGCGCATAAGTTGATGGACCGTAAGCTCGCCCCATTTCGGGTCGGTTCCCTCCGCCAAATAAGAGGAAAGGAACTTTCCAAGCCGATCGGAAGGTCTGAGCAGACCGCGATCGTACAGGATCCCCGCCGCAATGGAAGAAATGGCCTTCGCGGTGGAATAGCAATCGTGGCCTGGGTTTCCGGGCTGAAAATCCACCTTTTCCATATGGTACAATTCCTCGCCCTCGGCAGGTGCCTCCAGCGTCACCACCGAATAGTAAATATGCTCGCCGCCCTGGCGGTGTACCTCGTTCACCATGGCGTTCATGAATGCAGAGCCCATTACGCTGTCCTCCTTACATTAGATCGTTCAGATTGATGACCTCCAGCCCCGCGCGGATGGCTCGGGTGAAGGTATAGGCCGTACCGCCCCGACTGCGGTTGCAATAGGCGACGCAGATGTCGCTTCCCTCCACGAGCCTGCGATCCCGCTCCAGCATACAGCCGTCAAAATAGGCATCGAACAGGAATCGATGGCTGTCTGCCTGCTTCAGTATATATTGGTAGGTCCGGACGGCCGTTTCCTCCCAGTACTCAGTCTGATTGCGGCAGGGCAGGATCAGCTCCAGGCGGATATGGGGATACCGCTCCCTCAGCTCCAGCACCTTCAGTGCCGCCACCGTATCAAATCCGATGGCACCGCCCGCGCGGAAGGTGGTTGCGCCGCGCTCGACGAGCTCGATCAGAACCCCCTCCAGAAGAGATGGGAGTCTGACCGCTTCTTCGTAGGCTACATGACGGTGTCCCGTGAAGCAAACGGTCAGTCCCACCTTAGAATTGTGTTGATTCTCACCCATTATTTTGTTAATCATTGGTTAATTTCTTAATGTTCAGTTTCGCTCCGACCCCTTCGACGCGCACGCGGAGGCTCCCATCGCCCCAACGGGCGTTTTCATCGTTCATGTTTTTCATACCATCGAAGCCGTCTGCCGTAATCTCACCGCCCAAGGCCTCAACCTCGGCAGAGAAGCCCTTGATCTCGTCGGACAGGTACAGCTCCACGTCTCCGTCCACCTGATCGAAGGAAAGGCTTGCGGCCATATGCAGATTCATGGTGACGGCCGTGTCCACGCACTCCACCTCGGCGGTTCGGACGCTTCCCGTAAAGGTGATCTTCCCTTGTACGGCGTGCATCTCCAGCTCACCGATATCGCCGTTGACGGTAAAATCTCCCGCCACCGCATCCAGCGTCAGCTCGTCGGCGTTCCCCGTATAAGAGACACCGCCGGACACGGTGGTGATCTCCACCTCGTCCATAGCCTCCAGCATGGCCGCAGGAATCGCCACGGTCAGATCCTTGCGAACCGACCGAGACGTCCCAAGCCAAGTGGATTTGCGGTACTGCACCGTCAGCTTTCCGTCCTCCACCCGCCAACGCAGGCGCAGGTCGTCGTCCTCGCCGTTGTAATTCTCGGAAACCGAGATCTGATCGGTCTCCGACGGGATCACGGTAACGTCTCCCTCCAGCCAGTTGATCTCCAGCTCGGTAACGGCAGCCTTGACTGAAGCATCCCCCACGCTGTACTCCCCTGCGTCCTCATAGGTAAAGCCACCCAAGTTGAGATGCACGCCGCCGGGTAATTCAAAGAATCGGAGGTTGATCTCCGCACCCCAAAGCCCCGCCAAGAGAAGTCCCCCCAGCAGGCAGAAAACGAGCGACCAGACCACAATGCCAACGACGGCAGACGGGCGGACAGGCCGTTTCTTTGTCAGATCATGGCTCATAGCTTACCTCCTCAGATCAAATATGCATTTGGCGACGTTGTCTGCGGCGATCCCCATGATAAACAGGATCCAGGTCACGCCCCAGGCATGAGTCTCGAAGCTCACGAAAAAATATGCGCACAGAATCACCGTCCAGATGATCCCGCTGACCAAAGCATACCAGCGGGAACGGGGCGGGCGGCCGGACCGCGCCTCCTCGTCGGCGTTCTCGTTGTCTTCGCCTTCGTCGTTCTCGTCATCTTCGTCCTCGTTATTCTCGTCGTCTCCATCGTCATTCTCACCATCACGACCGCCTCTGTTCGCCCCGTTGGCGGAAACTTCGGGCTCCTGCGCCATGGGCGGGCGAGCCGTATCTGCGTCCTCGCCATCGGCGGTGGTGTCAACAGCCGGCGTATCCACGGCGGCTTCATCAGCAACAGCTCCGCCTGCAACGGCCTTGAGCAGCTCGGAAATATCCCCGATCCCATCCACCGCGACGCGATACGCAGCCTCGGGGCTTTTCCCCATGGCAACGAGATCGTCGTATTTTTCCCGGGTATTCAGCAACAGCTCTTCCTTCAGCTCAGCGAGCCGCCTATTGGCAGGGGAGCGTCTTTCGGCTTCCGCAAACAGGCCTTGTATATATGCGTCGAGTCTATCCTTCATGACCGATCAGCTCCTTTCTCAAATTTGTTCCGCACCGCTCACGTCGCCATCGGAACCAAAGCGCATGAGCTTTTCCAGAAGCTCGCTGGCTTCCCGCCATTCCCGCACCATACCGCGGTATGCGGATCTTCCATCGGGGGTGATGGCGTAGTAGCGGCGGCGGGCTCCCGTTGCTTCATCGCCCCAGTAGGAGCGGATGTAGCCCGATTCCTCCAGCCTGCGGAAGGCGGTGTACAGGGTGGCCTCCTTCAGCTCGAAGCGTCCGTCAGTCAGGTCGCACATGGAACGGTTGATGCGGTATCCGTAGCTGTCTCCCTGCATGAGAGCCGCCAGTATAATGGCATCGGTATGGCCACGTATCAGGTCTGCCGTAATGGACATGGTAACACCTCCTTTTCATGTCGCAGGTATATTATAACACATTATACCTCGCCTGTCAAGGTATTTCCCGATAAAATATATAACAAATCCTATATTTTTTTCAAAAAAAGAGACCCCCAAGTGTCCAAAACACAGGAGATCTCACAATATCAGCCGATCAAAGGATGCGCCTTCGGGCATACGAGACAGGATGCGGGGCGCCAAGCCCGAAACGCCTTTTGGTACGGCAGACCCGTTAGTACCCGCGCTTTCGCAGAAGAAGGCCAAGACCGGTAAAGAGGGCGATCATCCACATCCCTGCGAAATCCAGCAGGGAGCCGCATCCCTCGGTTGCCCATTTCTCCAATTTGTCGATGAAGGATTTCATCTCGTCCTCGCCGCCGAAGGGCTTTCTCGTTTCGGGCTCGGTCTCCCGATACGGGCTGTCAAAATCCTCCACGATCTTCCCCGTCGTGACCTCCTCGATCGGGTTGGTGTGTTCGCCGCCTTCTTCATCCGAGGTCGTGTTCTCGGTATTCCCGGATGCAGGCGGCTCGGAGGGCTTTGTTTCGCTCGGTTCAAAGGGTTTTGTTTCGCCCGGCTCAGAGGGACGGCTGTCCTCGGGCGGAGCAGGGTCTTGGTCGGTTTCAGCAGGGCGGGTATCCGAGGGAGGCGGCTCCCGTCCGGGAACCGTCGCGCTGTCCCGATCCACACCAAAGCGGGTAATGGTGACCGGGACGGCCGACGCGGGATCCGACGTCGTCATAGTGATGCCCACGAAAAAGCTTTCGTCGCTCCTCAGGGTACTCAGAAACATCAGAATATCCTCATGCCCCACCACGTCGGTGCCGTTGATTCGCAGGATATCGTCACGGAAGCTGAGGCTGTAGGTGATGGTGCCGTCCGGGTTGACGGGTGCATCCACCGCCATGTTGCCAAGGATCCCCGCGCTTCCCGGCTTGTCGGGGCTGGGCGAGCCCAGAATATTGATGCTGGCCATATATTGCCGCTCTTGCTCGGTGACCTGGAGGATGCCCTGCCAACCGCTGCCGCAATGGTAATTGGAGACCGCCACGCCGTTCTGCTCCCACACGTGGAAGGCAAGAGCGGCCATTTCCACGGGACGCTCCAGGGTGATCTCCATGTAAAAGCCCCGGCTCAGATCGCAAGGGTAAGCCGTTTGGGCGGTGAAGCTGCGCGAGCCCTCGCGGGCGGTGATGACCAATCCCTTTTCGGTGTAGGCGAAATGAGGGGGAGCCTGGTAATGCGGCATTCCCTGCTCGTCGGGCTCCAGGCAGTAGACGCTCCAGGCCTCCTCAGCCGCCCTTGCGGGCAGAACCGGGACAAGGAATACGGAGGACAGGCAAAGCGCAATCAGGATCGACCAAAATCGTTTCATCATAGCAGGATCCTTTCACAAGCCGTTGTTGGATGATCGCGACGGAGGACAAAGTCCCAAGAACCCGCAGAGCTCCCGGACGCACGTCTCTCATTTCGTCGGAAAAGGCTGTCGAATCACATGGATTCCGATTCTATTATAGCGAATAAATATGAATTTTGCAATATGAATTCATGAATTCTTTTAACCGATGAAAAACCCCCTCCGCAAAGCGCGGAGGGGGTAACTCATATGTGAGGAATCAGGCTGAAGCTCAGTCCTTCTTCTTCAGAGCCACGGCAGCAGCGGCGGCAGAGAGGATCGCAACTGCGCCAAAGCTGATGATACCGCCGCAACCCTCCTTGGGTGCCTCGGTCTCGGGAGCATTGGTGGCATCGCCGCCGGGAGCCTGGGTAGCATCGCCGTCGGGAGTGGTCTCGGGATCGGTCTCGGGAGCCTGGGTGGGGGCCTCAGTGGGCTCCTCGGTAGCAGCCTCCATGTTCAGACGGGCAGCGGTATAGTTCTGAGCCTCCTCGATGGAACGGAAGTAGCCCATGAAGTTGATATCCCACTGGCAAGCCTCCAGATCGGTGGTATCGGTCACCGAGAAGAAGGGACGGACGTTGTGGATACGGCCGGAGTTGAGCTCGTCGATGAGCTCCAGATCAGCCAGGTCAACCACGACCAGGACGTACTCCTCGTCCTCACCGTAGAACTGGCAACCGTCATCGTAGATGGACCAAGAGGTCTTGTAGTCGTCGCGGCAGGACATGATCTCGCCGGCGCAGTAGTAGATACCGCCGTCGGTGCCCCAGAAATTCTTCATCAGCATAGCGAAGACGGGGAAGTCGGACTGATTGACGGTCAGCTCAGACTTGATGGACCACTGGAAGTAAGGAGCGGGGCCGACAGCCTCCAGATGGTAGGAGTTGTCACCCTGGGCGGTCAGTCGCAGGTCAACGCCCTTAGGATCGTTCTTGAAGGTCTCCTTGGTGGCATCGAACAGCAGAGCAGGAGCGTTTGCGGGAATGGTGGAGGGATCGATCAGATCGCCGAAGACCAGTCTGTTGTCCTCGGGCTGAGCGGAATCGTCACCCACGGGAACCGTAGCATCGGAAGCGGAGGTACCGGCCTTGGTCAGGGTGATAGAGGTGGTAGCGTCCTTCACGCCGCAGTGCATGGTGACACCGACGTAGAGCTCGCCGTTCTCGTTCATGCTGATGAGCTTATCGCTGACAGCGGGCATACCGCCGACAGTCAAACCGTTGACCTTGATGTCGTAAGCGGTGCCGTCGAAGGAAACCTCGAAGGTGTAGGTCTCACGGCCGTCATCGTCCATGGGAGCGGTGATGGAGGTGGTACCCTGGATGGGGAAGGAGCCGGGAGTCTCCTCGGTGGTCTGATTGGTGATGAAGCTCTGGCACTCAGCGGCACCTGCGCCTGCGCCGCGGATCAGGCACAGCCAGTTGTTACCGAAGTCCACGTTACCGGGAGCAACGTTCTTTCTGTCAGAGATGTTGAAGGAGATCCAGTGGTCGGCAGAGCCATCCTCACCGCCGTAAGGATAGTCGTCGATGCGGACTTCCATAAAGAAGCCATCCTGCAGGGACTTGGCTTCCTTGGTCTGGATCGTAAAGAAGGGGGTGTAGTTGGACCAGTCGGGAGCGATGGTCATGAGACCCTCGTTGGTGTACTGGTAGCCGGGAGCGGGAATCACGACCTCGCCCTCTTCCTCAGCGATGTAGGTATCGGGGTTACGGAGAACATTCCAATCACCCTCAACGGCTGCGGAGGTAGAAATAGCCATCACGGGGATCATGGAGAGAACCATGACAACAGCGATGACCAACGCAATCAGCTTTTTCATGTTGAAAAAACTCCTTTCTAAATTTGCCATGCATAGCGCATAGCCGTAGTGATATTATTATATCACATATCCTGCGGAAAGGCAATAAACAAATATTGCAAAAATACACGAAACCTTGTGAGCAATCTATAGATATTCTGACAAAATTTTCATCCGAATCCGTATAAAACCCCCTCCGCATCTGCGGAGGGGGTTGACTCATATGTCAGAGCTCAGACGGAAGGATCAGTCCTTCTTCTTCAGAGCCACAGCAGCAGCGGCGGCAGAGAGGATCGCGACTGCGCCAAAGCTGATGATACCGCCGCAACCCTCCTTGGGTGCCTCGGTCTCGGGAGCATTGGTGGCATCGCCGCCCTCGGGAGCCTGGGTAGCATCGCCGTCGGGAGTGGTCTCGGGATCGGTCTCGGGATCGGTCTCGGGCACGGTCTCCTCCTTGGTGGCGTCGGGATCCACGTCGGTGGTCGTTCTCAGGTACTCCTCAGCATAGGCGTAAGCCTCGTCCTCGGAACGGAACATACCGGCGAAGCAGATGTCGAACTCACGGTTGGCCTCGTCCTCAATAGCGAAGTCCAGACGGATGGTGTTGATACGGCCCTCCCACAGATCGGTCAGATCCCAGGGAATGAAGACGTACTCCTCGTCCTCACCGTAGAACTCACCGTCGTAGATGGACACGGGGAAGTTACAGCCGTCCTTAGCACCCATGACGTCGCCTGCGGCGTACCACAGGGTACCGCCCTCGGTCCAGATGTTACGGAACATGATACCGAACACGGGGAAGTCCTCACCGGCGTAGGACCACTTTCTCTTGGGGCTGAAGTTCATGAACACAGCGGTATCGGTAGCGTTCACGCGCCAGGTGTTGTCACCCAGAACGGTGAAGGTGCAGTTGTTACCGCCATTGATCTTGATGGTCTCGGGAGTCCACAGGATCGCGGGCTTGTTGGCCTCGATGGTGCTGGCATCCTCGATGGGAGCGATGGTCATCTGGTTCTCCTCGGGCTCCTTGGAGTCGTTACCCACAGGAACAGTAGCATCGGCCTCGGAGGTACCGTACTTCAGAATGGTCAGAGCGGCCGTACCGTTCTTGACACCGGCCTGGACGTTGATACCGACGTAGAAGTCGCCGTTGGCATCCAGCTTATCCAGCAGCTGGGTGGCTTCAGTAGCGGAAGGCTGGACAACGCCGTTGACCTTCATCTCATACTCTGTACCGTTATGGGTGACCTCGAAGGTGTAGATCTCACGGCCGTCGTCATCCAGGGGAGCGGTAATGGCGATGGAACCCTTGTTGTTGAAGGTACCGCCGAAGTCCTCGGTGGCGGGATCGGTCAGGTGAGGCAGGGAGGTACCGGCACCGTTACCGGTGCCGCGGATCAGGGTCAGCCAGCCGCCGCCGTAGTTGGTAGAGCCGGGGGCGACCTTCTCCTCGGTGGTCAGGGACAGGCAGATCCACTGGTCTGCGCCGGTGCCGCCGTCGTAGGAGTAGTCGTCAATACGGAACTGGAGGTAGATACCGTCCTTGATGTTCTGCTTGTCCTTGGACACGACAGACATGGAGGGAGTGGTATCGGTGTAGTCAGCGGGAACAATGGTGAAGCCCTCGGAGGTGTAGGTGTAGCCGGGCTCGGGCTTGTAAACGGAGGGCTCCTCGTTGGGATCGGGCTCCTCATCGGGGTCGTCGTACTCGCTTGCAAAGCGGTAGGTGGTCCACATACCGTCGCCTGCGGCAGAGGTACTGATGGCCATCACGGGGATCATGGTGAGGATCATCAGAGCACAGAGCAACAGAGCAATGATGCGCTTAGTCATGGTGTTTCTCCTTTCAAATGTACCGTATTTCACGGCTGATGTACAGACGGTATACCGTCCGATCACTATACATTATATCACATTTCGCACAATTTGTAAATTGTCACTTCCTACAGGATGAAAGTTGGATTTTTGGTCAAAAGAGCCAAATCACAGGCATGAACCCCCGCTCAATTACCACAGGGATCCAGAATCTCGTAGTAGTACACGGGCAGTGCCGACCAGCCGTGGCAGAGAGAGCCCGCGTCGGCAAAGTCGTCGGCGCCGACAATGGTCTCCCAGAAGGTGGTGGCACCCTCGCGGAGCATATAGAGGTAATCGCGGTCCAGCTCGGCCAGGATCACGGGAGCGTACTTCTCGCGGTCCACCGCCAGAAGGGCATCGAAACGGAAGGCGTTCATGGACAGGGTATTGGGGACCAGGTCGATGCCCACCTCGGTCTTTCCGTTGGTGGCCATGGCCTGGAGCATGACGGTGGTGTCCACTCCCTCGGCCGCGCCGCAGAGCATGGCGAGAGACTGGGTCAGCACGGTATACCAGCCTCGGTGGATGCAGTCGAAGGACTCGAAGAGCCTCGTCTCGGGGGTGTAGAACACCTCGGCAATGGCGGCGTTGAGGGATTTTACCCGCGCTCGAAGCTCGATGGCGTACTCGGTCTTGCCCAGGGCGTCGCAGATATTGGCCAGAGACTGCATGGCCAGGGAGTAGAAGCAGTTGAGGGGGCACTCCAGCCGTCTGTCGGTCTCGGCGAAGTGGCCGTTCATAGTGGCGGACCACTCGTAGAAGTTCCAGTAGTCATTCTTCCCGCTGGGAGCCTTGCCGTAGAAGTTCTCAATGACCCCCTCGGGCTGGACCTTCTTGTGGAAGGTCTTGATGATGGTCTCCAGCTTGTCAAAGACGGCGGCGGCCAGGGTAACGTCGCCCGAATGGCGGATGTACTCGTCCATCTGCACGAAGTACATACAGGAGAAGGCGGGGATGGGGAAATCCAATCCTGCGGGATAGCAGAGCATGAGCAGTCCGTCGTCGCGGACACCGTGGGAGATCAGCTCCAAGGCGGCGCGGGCGGCCTCGGTCTCCCCGAAGGCGTAGTAGCCGCAGAGCATCTGGTTGCGGGAATCCATGGTGTAGAGGGCCTGCTCACGCCAGGGGCAGTCCTCGTAATGCTCGTGGAGACACTGCTGGAGGGTGTTCTGGCAGACCTTGTAGATGGTCTCGCGCAAGAGGTTGCCGCTCTTGTATTCCTTGTGCTTCAGGGGGTACAGAGTGGGGCGTAGGCCGGCGTAATGTACCGTGACCTCGGAAGAGTGGACGAAGAATTGCAAATACCGACAACCGAAGCGGCGGAAGGTGTGGAGCCAGGTGTTGCGGCCGGCCTTCAGATCGATCTCGGCGAAGAACCCTCTGACAGAGGTGCGGCAGACGCCGTCCTTCAGATGCTCCCCGAAGCCCACGTCCAGACGGCAGTCGGCGGGAACCTCCAGGTCGATATCCAAAAATCCCGCCGTCTCCGCCTTGAGATCCACGATGAAGAAGACACCGTCAAACTCAGAGGAATCGGAAACGAGCTTCACGGGAGAGCCAAAATACATATCCCCCGATTTCATCATTTCGTGGGGGTAACGCCCCGAGATGGCGGCGTACTGCATATTCACCGAAGCCCGCTCGTCATTCGTGGTGTACTTGAAGCAACCGGTACGGCAGACCATACCGCGGACGCGGGGCTCCAGGGTCAGCTTTTGGTTGGGGCGGATGTGGAAGGCCTTGGAGATGGTGGGCACCACGTGGCTGCGCTCGAAGCCCTCACAGCCCAGCTCCAAGAATCCGTCGTAGCCCTTCATATCGTAGTGGTAGGTGGGGCCCAGCTGAGCCGAGATCAGGTGGCACTTGCCCGAGATGTAGTCACGGGAGGGGCGGGAGAGCACCGTCTCGTCGGAGTAGGTGATGACGTTGTCGTCCTCGTCCACGATCTCAAAGATGAGACCCGCCTCGCCCTTCCGGTAGGTCTGGGAGTCGATACCATAGTACCACACCACGGTAACCATGCGGTTCAGCCCTGCACGGAGAGAGTCGGTGATCTCCACCCGGTCGTAGACCTTGTAGTCGGGGTAGTCGGCGTACTGCCCGAAGGCGCAAAGACGACCGTTCATCCAGACGGTATAGTTGGAATCACAGGCAATGTGGAGAAAGTAGCGCTTGCCCACCTCGGGGACGGCTACGGTGGAGAGAAAATCGCAGAATTCATCCCGGCCGACCTCGCCTCGTCTCCAGATCCAGGAGGCTCTCTGTAATGCTTGTGCCATAACGGTGTTTCCTTTCTTATGTTTGGTTTGTGTTTCGATCCGATACCATGCCCCGCAGGGGCGCGCGTCCGTTTTATCGGTTCATTGTTTACTTACGGACAAACGGTTAAATTCCCTTCCCTGCCACGTATCCGAGGCGGCCAGCCACTTGTCGATGGCGTTCAGCACCTCCCTCTTGCGGCGGCTCCACAGGGGAGCGAGGAGATCCTCCGCCGCTCCGTCACCCGTCAGGCGGGCGATGACGGTGTCGGGGGGTAACAGCTCCAGAGCCTTGACCACGGTCTCCACGTAGGTGTCCCTTTCCATGGGGGTATACGTCCCTACCTCATACATCTCGCCGAGGACAGTCCCCCGCAGGACGTGGAGCAGGTGGAGTTTGACCTGATGGGAACGAAGCTCCGCCACGCGGCGTACCGTCTCCAGCATATCCGCCTGAGTCTCGCCGGGGAGGCCGAAGATGAGGTGGACGCAGACCAACGCCTTGGGCGCGCCTGTCCGCAGACGGTTGTAGCCCTCCAGAAAGTCTGCGTAGGTGTGGCCTCTGTTGATCAGAGCGGCGGTACGATCATGGGCGGTCTGAAGCCCCAGCTCCACCGTCAGCACCGTCCTCTCGGACAGCTCGCGCAGAAGTGACACCGTCTCCTCGGGCAGACAGTCGGCGCGGGTGGCGATATTCATGCCCACCACCCCGGGCCAGGTCAGAGCCTCCTCAAAGAGGGAGCGCAGGACATCCGCGGGTGCGTATGTATTGGTTCGCGCCTGGAAGTAGGGGATGCATCGCTCGGTGGGCCACTTTTGGGCAAGG
The DNA here is from genome assembly GCA_017938885.1 of Clostridia bacterium. Taxonomy (GTDB): domain Bacteria; phylum Bacillota; class Clostridia; order Oscillospirales; family CAG-272; genus CAMEON01. Next base: position 25,994 of record JAGBAS010000030.1, on the reverse strand, counting down.
AATTCCCGCTGACGGTCGTACTGCTCCCGTAGGGGGATCATGGGCGACTCGGCGAAGTCCCCGCTTCCCCGCCCCGAGCAGTAGATGCACCCGCCCACGCCGCATTTTCCGTCCATATTGGGACAGGTAAACCCCGCGTCCAGAGGGATCTTGGCGCACTTGCCGCCGAAGGTGGATTTCAGCCAGGCGTCGTAGGTGTTGTAACGCTTATGGGTATCCGCCAAGGGGAAAACGCTTCCCTCGCGGTCTTGCTGTGGGGTCACGTCCTCACCTCCTTGCGGTTCTGTCTTTATTATACATGACTCGCCCCGTTCTGTCAAGGTTTTGCCCTGTTTTTTACCCAAGTTCATACCCAAACGCCACTCAAATCCGCAGTTTTTTCACTTCCCGAGAGATTATTTTCGGTTGACTACTGTACAAATGAAGGAAAGTATGATATAATTAAGATGTATATTTGTTTCTACCCTTCGGAAAGGAGTCCGCCGTGTTCGAGATCGTTGGTAAATACAATCAGGCTACCGTGTACGCCGCCGCGGTGGATAGCGAGGCCTACGCCCAGGTGCTCCGTATGTGCAACCGGGAGGAGCTGGGGGACTGCCGCATCCGCATGATGCCGGATATGCACGCCGCCGAGGGCTGTACCGTGGGCACCTCCATGACCGTGGGGGACCGTGTCAACCCCGCCTACGTAGGGGGCGACATCGGCTGCGGGATGCAGGTCTACCGCCTGGATACCCCTTCGGTGGACTTCGCGGCTCTGGACGAGGCCATCCGCGAACAGGTCCCCTCGGGCGCGGCCGTCTTCCCCTCCCCCAACAGTGCGGTACACCGCGTTCCCCTGGAGGATCTTTCTTGCTATGAAAGCATTTCCCATCACCCGGTCTCCCGCTCCTTCGGCACCTTGGGGGGTGGCAACCACTTCATCGAGCTGGAGCAGGGTTTGGACGGTGCCCTCTACCTGGTCATCCACTCGGGCAGCCGCCGTCTGGGGCGGGACGTGGCCCTCTACCACCAGGCAGCCGCCTTCTTCGCCGCCCTCGGCATGGACGAGAACGAGGTCCGGCGCAAGCGGTTGAAGCCCGCCGATATCAAGACCACGGTGCGCCCCGAGGACTGCTTTCTGTCGGGGTACCTGCTGGAAAACTACCTCCGCGACATGGATATCGCCGTGGCCTACGCTTCCGAGAGCCGCCGCCGCATGGGGGAGGTCATTCTGGAGCGGCTGGGCATCCCCCCAAGCGATTCCTTTGAAACCATCCACAACTACGTGGATACCAAGGCCCGTATCCTCCGCAAGGGTGCGGTCTCGGCGCAGAAGGGAGAGCGGCTCCTCATCCCCATCAACATGAAGGACGGCAGTCTCCTCTGCGAGGGGCTGGGCAACCCCGACTGGAACTGCACCGCCCCCCATGGCTCGGGACGGGTCATGAAGCGCTCCGAGGCCAAGGAGTCCTTGTCCATGGAGGACTACCGACGGGAGATGGCGGGTATCTACTCCACCTCGGTAAGCGAGTCCACCCTGGACGAATCCCCCATGGCCTACCGCCGTATGGCCGAGATCGAGACCGCCATCGCCCCCACCGCCGAGGTGAAGGATATCCTCACCCCACTCTACAACTTCAAAGCAAGCAGTACCGCCGCCATCGACGAGGAGACCCGCGACGGCGAGGACTGACACAAAAAGAGGTACATCATGTTTCTTTGCGACTATCACACCCACACCCGCTTCTCCTTTGACGGAGATCCCTCCTCCACCCACGACGCCATGTGCCGCCGCGCCCTGGAGATCGGGCTTGACCACATCGCCTTCACCGACCACTTCGACGTCAACGCCGAGGTGGAGGGCCTGTACGACTTCCCCTACGACGCCGACGCCGCCTTCGCCTCCATGATGGAGGTCAAGGAGAGATACAAGGGACGGTTGCACGTCCTCTGCGGCATCGAGCTGGGCAACGCTCCCCAGTACCCTGCCGAAGCCAAGGCCGCCCTGGAGGCCCACCCCTACGAGTTCGTCATCGGCTCCCTCCATAATCTCAAAAACGTCCCCGACTTCTGCTACATGAATTTCGGTCACATGAGTGATAATCAGATCAAGAAGCTCTTCGACCGCGCCCTGGACGAGACCATCGAGGTGGCGCAGTTCCCCGGGATCACCACCCTGGCCCACATCACCTATATGCACCGCTACGTCACCCTGGGCGGCAAGAAGCTGGACTTCAAGCCCTACTACGATAAGCTCGAGCATCTCTACCGCACCGTCATCGACCGTGACATCGCCCTGGAGCTCAATGTCTCCACCCTCTGGAAGGGCCTGGGCATCTCCCTGCCCACCATGGAGCTTCTGAAGCTCTACAAGGACTGCGGCGGAAAGCTCGTCACCATCGGCTCCGACGCCCACGCCCCCGAAAATCTGGGCAAGGCCATCCGCAAGGGCTACGCCATCCTGGAGACCGTTGGCTTCCACGAGGTGCTGACTATACAAAACGGGCAAAGAGTCCTGCAAAGCATCCGGTAAGATACAAGATACAGCCGAGCAGAGCCCGGCAGATACAAGATACAAAGGGGTGACCCGCTCATATCTTGTATCTTGTATCTCGTATCTTGTATCTCGATCGAAAGGAATATTCTTCATGAAACTGGAAAACTTCTCCCTCCTCTACCCCGACGGCAAGACCCAGCAGGATCATCTCGCGGGGGTGAGCGTCCCCGACATTGATATGTACACCCTCCAGGAGCTGGGTATGCTGGAGTTCTTCAACCCCAAGAGCACCCCCGCCGCCGAGCATTTCACCACGGATCCCGCCGTCATCGCCTACCGAAACCAGACCTTCTCGGATCTTCTGAATAACCCCTCCCTGCTGGACACCCTCCACCGCCTGGTCCCCGTCCTCCAGGACATCACTGAGCTCCGCCGTCTGGAAAGTGACAGCGACGACGATACCGCCTCCTACCTCTCCAGCATGACGGAAATCGAGCTGTACATCACCTGCGTGGATATCCTCCACAAGGGCATGACCGAGGTGAAATCCAACCTGCGCGGCACCGCCTTCAAGAGGCTCTGCGACTGCGTCATGGATCTGGCCGAGTCCGATTACTACCGCGAGCTGAACCAAAAGCTCACCGAGCTGACCCGCCGGGTCCGCGAGATCAAGAGCGTCACCATCGGCGTGAATCTCGACGCCCAGCTCCGTCCCGCCCAGGCGGGCGTCCTCTCCATCAACGCCCAGCCCTTCAAGTCGGGTGAGGTGCTGGAGAAGATATTGCGCCTCAACTTCAAGGACGACGAGTACACCTGCATCGCCTCCCTGGTCCCCTTCGGCAAGAAGCAAACCGACAACCAAAAGACCGCCCTGTCCCTGGCCTTCAACTCCGCCATCGGGGAGGTCTACAAGTCCTCTCTCCGCTCCTGGAAGAAGATCGTCCAGACTTACGTCCTGGAGAACACCGACTTCCTCCTGGGGCTGATGCCCGAGATCGAGTTCGTGGTGAAGGGCACCCAGCTCCAGCAGCAGCTTTTGAACAAGGGCTGTCCCCTCTGCGCCCCCACCCTGCGCCCCATGGAGGACAATATCTTCCGCGCGACCGAGCTGTATAACCCCGCCGTAGCCCTCAAGCTCCGCGACGGCGAGGAGATCGTCCCCAACGATATCTACTTTGACGATTCCCCCGAAAACGCCATGATCTACGTCCTCACGGGCCCCAACCGAGGCGGTAAGTCGGTCATCACCTGCGCCATCGGCCTCTGCCAGGCCATGCTCCAGCTGGGTATGTACCTCCCCGCCAAGGTCTGCGAGATCAGCCCCGCCGACGGCATCTTCACCCACTTCCCCACAGGCGCCGACGACACCATCGACAAGGGACGTCTGGGCGAGGAATGCGCCCGTCTGGGTGAGATCTTCGACGCCGTCACCGCCCATTCCCTGGTGCTTCTGGACGAGTCCCTGTCCTCCACAGGCTCCTTCGAGGCCTCCTACATCGCCGCTGAGGTGCTGGCGGGACTGGCCCAAGCGGGCTGCCGCTGTCTCTTCTCCACCCACCTCCACGAGCTGGCCTCCGAGATCGACCGCATCAACGAGGAATCCGCCAAAAACGGCGGCGTGAAGATCGACACCCTGGTAGCGGGCATCGAGGAGGGCAAGCGCTCCTTCCGCATCATCCGCGCCAAGCCCGACGGGAAATCCTACGCAAGGGATATCGCCGAGCGGTATGGGCTGACGTATCAGAATATTTTGGAGAAGATCAAGAAATCCTGCTTATAACTATTAACAACTATACTAAGGAAAACTGAAACATGGGAAACACTGAAAACCGTATCAAACCTGAAGATTCACCAATACATGATTGGTACCGTTTTGTTTTATCATTTCCGCCTCATCTTGTTAGGGATTATCTCGAAAAATTCAATGTTGATAAAAAAGATTTTGTTTTAGATCCCTTTTGTGGGACAGGAACTACTAATGTTGAATGCAAAAAAAATGGTATCCGCTCGTGGGGAATTGAAGCCAATCCTCTCACTCACTTTGTCAGTCAAACAAAAAGTAATTGGAATTATAACCCAGATTATATTATGGAAGACTCAATCAAAATTGCTGAAATTGCGAATCACGCCATTTCAGCCTTAGACAGTTTTAGGTGCTTATCCGACGAACAAGCACAATTGATTTTAAAGAATTCCATTTCAGATCAACCATTAAGTGATTCCCTTGTTTTAAGGGACATTATTACCAGTTCTTCTTCTCTATACAAGGATTTAATGTTACTTGCCTTAGCAAAACACATCGTGTATTCATATAGCAATTTAAAATTTGGCCCTGAAGTAGGCATTTCAAGGAAGAAAAAAGAAAATGTTGATGTCATAGGAATTTGGCTTAATGAAATGCATCAAATACAAACAGATTTAGTTGCATACCAACACATGAGGAATACTCCTACTCACATTTTTCATGGTGATGCTCGTACCATTAATAATCCAACCATGATTAAAAAAGTCAATTATGTCATTACTTCTCCTCCGTATCCGAACGAAAAAGATTATTCACGTACTACCCGATTAGAATCTGTTATTTTAGGTTATGTCAACAATAAAAATGATTTGCGACAAATAAAGCAATCTTTTATTCGTTCAAACAGTAAGAATATTTATAAGAATGATTCAGATGCTGAATATGTCAAAAACATACCTGTAGTAAACATGATAAGTAATGAAATCGAGAAAAAACGTCTTGATTTGGGAAAAACTTCAGGTTTCGAAAAATTATACCCGTCAGTTGTTAAACACTATTTTGGTGGAATGGCAAGACATTTTATTGAATTAAAACCATATCTTTCTCGACAAGCAAAACTAGCATACATTGTTGGCGATCAAGCCTCTTATTTTCAAATTCCAATTAAAACATCTTTAATTCTTTGCGAAATCGCCGAAAGTGTCGGAGGATATAAAGTTCAATCAATAAATGCCTTTCGGAAAAGATTTGCCACCGCAACAGAATCGTGGTTAAATGAAGATGTGTTAGTATTAAAATATGTAGGTGAATGATATGAAGTATAACGAAATAATTCAAGCAATTTTTTTCGAATATTATACCGATGGTGTAACTTCCATTGTTTTTGAAAGAGAAAAATTAGCAGATAAGGCACGTGAATTAGGAATAAAAACTCCCAAAAATCTTGGTGATATTGTATATTCCTATAAATATCGTAATCGTCTTCCAGATTCAATCGTGAGAACTGCGCCCAACGGATATTATTGGAGAATTAGGAATATTGGTATAGCACAATATGAATTCAAATTAACCGAAGGAATTGAATTTATCGTTCCCGATACAATGCTGTCCACCATAAAAATTCCTGATGGAACACCAAGTATAGTAAAAAAATATAGCATAACAGATGAACAGGCTCTTTTAGCAATCATACGATATAACCGATTGATTGACATTTTTCTAGGCATAACATGTTATTCGCTACAAAATCATCTAAGAACCACTGTTTCTGGGATTGGACAAATTGAGACAGATGAATTATATATTGGTATTGATAAAGGAGGCAGACAATATATTATTCCTGTACAAGCTAAGGGCGGAGATGATAAATTGGGAATATCTCAAATCGAGCAAGACCTTGCCTTATGCTCCGAAAAATATCCCGAATTAATCTGTAGATCTATTGCATGTCAGTTCTTAACGCGAGATGTTGTCGTCATGTTCGAATTCGCCTGTGAAGACGAACGCATTGTTAAAATAAACGAACGGCATTATAAATTTGTTGACGCTTCAATTATTGAAATTGGTGATTTGGAATATTACAATACCCATTACTAAATCATTATCATTTTTCGTATTATGAAAGGAACCAACCATGGACACCTTACTCAAAGTATTAGAAGACAACGCCACCCTGACCCCCGCCCAGCTGGCCGTGATGCTGGACAAGGAGGAGGGCGAGATCAAGAATCTCATCAAGCAGTACGAGGCCGACGGCGTCATCCTGGGCTACAAGACCATGATCGACTGGGACAAGACCGACCGCGAGTACGTCACCGCCATGATCGAGGTCAAGATGACCCCCCAGCGCGACCGCGGCTTCGACCGCATCGCCGAGAAGATCTACAACTACCCCGAGGTCCAGAGCGTCTACCTCATGTCGGGAGGCTACGATCTCTGCCTCATCATCGAGGGGCGCACCATGAAGGAGGTGGCCTACTTCGTGGCGCAGAAGCTGGCGCCCATCGAGTCGGTGCTGTCCACCGCCACCCACTTCGTGCTGCGTAAATACAAGGACAAGGGCGTGATCTACGGCGCACCCGAGGTCGACGAGAGAGGGAATTTCATCTGATGGCACATCTCGATTACGACCGCATCCTTCCCCGCTCGGTGGTGGAAATGCCCGCCTCGGGTATCCGAAAGTTCTTCGATATCCTGGACAGCATGACCGACGTCACCGCCCTGACCGTGGGACAGCCCGACTTCGTCACCCCGTGGAAAATCCGCGAGGCAGGCATCGAATCCCTGGAATCGGGCAAGACCTACTATACCTCCAACGCGGGCACTCTGGAGCTTCGCAAGGAAATTTCCAACTATATGAGCCGCCGCTTTGACCTTACCTACGACCCCGCCAAGGAGGTCGTGGTCACCGTGGGCGGCAGCGAGGCCATCGACGTGGCCATGCGTACCCTCCTGTCGCCCGGGGACGAGGTCATCATCCCCACCCCCTGCTTCGTCTGCTACGAGCCTCTCTGCAAGATGACGGGTGCTGTTCCCGTCATCGTGGAGACCCGCAACGAGGATAAGTTCAAGCTCACCCCCGAGCTTCTGGAATCCGCCATCACCGAAAAAACCAAGATGCTGGTGCTGGCCTACCCCAACAACCCCACGGGCGCCATCATGGACGCCGACGATTTGGAAAAGATCGCGCAGATTCTCCGCGAAAAGCAGATCATCGTGCTTTCGGATGAAATATACGCCGAACTCACCTACGGCCGCCGCCACGTCTCCATCGCCTCCCTCCCCGAAATGTGGGAGCGCACCGTGGTGGTCAGCGGCTTCTCCAAGGCCTACGCCATGACGGGCTGGCGTCTGGGCTACATCTGCGCCCCCGCCCCTCTGGCCAAGCAAATGCTCAAGATCCACCAGTACGCCATCATGTGCGCCCCCACCACTGCCCAGCTGGCCGCCATCACCGCCCTGCGGGACTGCGACGAGGAGGTGGCCGCCATGACCGCCGAATACGACCGCCGCCGCCGCCTGATCTATAACGGCCTGCGGGACATCGGTGTGGAGTCCTTCGAGCCCGAGGGCGCCTTCTACATCTACCCCAACATCGGTAAGTTCGGCCTCACCAGCGAGGCGTTCTGCGAACGGCTCCTCTACGAGCACAAGTGCGCCATCGTCCCCGGTGTCGCCTTCGGCGCGGCGGGGGAGGGCTTCGCGCGGATCTCCTACGCCTATTCGGTCAAGCACATCAATCAGGCCTTGGAGCGGATGGAGGCGTTTATCAGGACGCTGAAGTAAGCTTTTCACAGAAAAACTCCCCCAACCATACCCACGGTTGGGGGACTTTCAAAAACGTATTAAACCGCCAGCCCGCCGTCCACCCCGATGACCTGTCCCGTCACGAACCCCGCCGCGTCGGACGCCAGGAACACCACGGCGGCGGCCACCTCCTCGGGAGTACCCATGCGCCCCAGGGGTGTCTCGTCGCAGAGTGCCTGCTTGGATCCTTCATCAATGGCGGCGTTCATCTCGGTGGCAATAAACCCCGGCTCCACGCAGTTGACGGTAATGCCCGAGGGGCCGAGCTCCTTGGCCATAGCCATGGTCAAGCCTCTGATTCCCGCCTTGGCGGCCGAGTACGCCACCTCGCAGGACGCCCCCACCTTGCCCCACATGGAGCCGATGTTGACAATGCGCCCGTAGCGGTTCCGCACCATGCTACTCACCACCCCGCGAGACAGGCAGAACGCCCCCGACAGGTTGGTATCCAGCACTCTTCGCCACTCTTCGTCGGTCATATCCTGCATCTGCCCGATCCAGGAGACTGCGGCGTTGTTGACCAACACGTCGATGGTACCGCCCAAAGCGGCCTCGGCCTCGGTGATGGCGCGACGCACCTCCATGGGATCGCTCACGTCCGCCTTGATGGCCACCGCGCCCGTAGCGTGCGCTACCTTGGCGGCCTCCTCCTCACGGGTGCGGTAGATGAACGCCACCCGGTCTCCGTTGGCGGCAAAGGCCTCCACAATGGCGCGGCCGATGCCGCGTGAGCCGCCGCTGATGAGTATTCGTCTCATATTTTTACTCCTGAATCATGTTTTTTGGTATACGGTTTCGGGCGCACACATAGGTGCGCCCCTACCGACTGGAGTGGATCATAGGGCAGACCTCACCCAGCGCACACATATATATACCCCTCCCAAGGGGCGGAACAAACAAGGGGGTAGGGGCGCACCTGCGTGTGCGCCCGCATCAAACGATTGGCTCCCGTGTTACTTTTTCAATACCTTCCGCATATCCGCAAAGCTCCGCACGATGCGGAACCCCGCCGACTCGTAGATGTTCCGCGCGGGATTGTCCTCCCCCGTGTAGAGGGACATGAAATCCGCCCCGCCGTCGCGGTGACGGGCGCACATCGCGCAGAACACCGGCTTGCCGATGCCACGGCCTCGGTACTCGGTGCGCACCCCAATGCCGCAGAAGTTCCCCCGCCCCGGGGTGCCGCTCACCGACAAAGGGCCGGTATAGCCCACCACAAGACCATCGGCGTTCACATCCACCGCCACCACGATAGGCAGATCCGTATGAGCCAATACGTGAGCCTTCCAGCCGGGATTGTTGATATTATCAAATAACTCCGCAAGCCCATGATGCTTCGCGGGATCGTACAGGGTCAGCTCGATCCCCTCGGTCAGCAACCGTTCACGGGCGGCCGCGACGGTGGGCTGGTCCACATAGTCCGCCATGCGGCGGTAGTAGCCGTTCTGGTGGGCAAAGTCCCGCCAGCTCCGATTCTTCAAAAAGAGGTACAGCCCCGAGGATTTGTCCACGCCGGGCAGGCAGGGATGCCAGTCTCCGCCGCCATTCGGGATGTACCACGGAAGCTGAACCGGGTTGTAGAACACCGCCTCCAGCTTCTCCACCTCGGGTCTCTCGGCTAAAGCCGCCTCCAGAGCGTCGCACAGAGCCGTAGCCAGACCCATGCGGCGGCAGTCGGGCGCGACGCAGAGATAGGACAAGTATCCCACTCTTCGCTCGGAGGAAATACTTCCCGAGGCAATGCCTACCAGGCGATTGCCCTTATAGGCGCCGAAGGTGATGCGGTCGTCTCCCGCGAACCAGTCGTCAATCGTTCCCTGCGATACAGGCATCAGCCTCAGGGAAGATGGATAGCCGTCAGTCGCCCGATCCCCGTCGGGCAGAGCCACGCTGTAGGCATGGTAGAAATCAAAGGCGGCCTCCATATCGGTCAAGATGCGGATATCGTACACGGCTTTTTCCTCCTCAGTGGAAATCTACCGCTATTATACCACAATCCACGTGCATTTGCAACCCAAATTCCCCGTTTTTTCCATTTCAGTCGCTCTTCTACAGATTTTTTCTCGCGAGGTGTCATCATGAATCAACGCCCTCCCAAGTACAGCCGCGCCAAAATGGCCTTCCATACGGTCAAAAGCAAGCACCGCCTGTTCCTGATCTACGACCTTCCCACCTTCCCCCCCACGAAAGAATCGGTGGAAAAATACGTGGAGAAGTGCGCCCAAAACGGCATCGGGTGCATCATTCCCCGTCTCCCCCGCGATCTGGCACCCTCTGGGGATCTCCTTTCCCAAATCGTGGAGTTCTACGAGGTGCTGACCGCCACCGCTGTCAAGAAGAATATGAAGATCGGACTCCATCTGGAGCCCGTGGTTGAGCAATCCTTCTACCTCTCCTCCGCCGCAGAATTCGTAGCTCATACCCGCACCCGCACCCTCATACGCCGCGAGTATTACTGCGACCCCCGCGAGCAGCTCTACCTCCAGCTCCGCAAGGGCACCTCCATGTCGGTCATGGCCTACGACGACGAGCATACCGACATGATCGACCTCCGCCCCTACGTGAAGGACGGTTTTCTGTCCTACACCGTCCCCGACGGAAACTGGACGGTGGAGGAGTACATCTGCACCGACGAGCCCCAGCACGGCGAGCCCCCCATCCATACCTGCAACATCCTATCCTATGACAGCAGTATGGACTTTCTCAAATCCCTGTTCGCCCACCTGGGAGAGCGGGTCAACAAGGCTATGGGCAGTACCGTCACCCATCTGTTCGTCTCGGATATCTGCTTCCACGCCCCCAACCGCCGCAACTGGGACGACAGCTTCAACACGGTCTTTGAGAAACGATTCGGTTTTGATCCCGCCCCCTACTACCCGGCTCTCTACCATTTCATCGGGGAGCGCGACCCCCACATCAAGTCCCTGTTCATGGCTTGCCGCGCCGAAATGCTCCGCTCGGGGCTTCTGGCCGCTCTCAAGGCCATTGCCAACCGCCACGGGCTCCACGTCGTTACCGCCATGGCCGAGCCCAAGCTGCCCGCTTGCTCCTGGCTGAACGGGGACGTCCTGGCCAACAGCGTTTACTCCCCCTGCGCGGTGCAGGAAAAGGCCTACCTCTACGGCATGAATTCCACCCATCTGGCCGCCTCCGCCGCTGACAACTACGGCAGTAAGTACGTTTCCTGTGAGCTGTTCCGCGACTACAGCAAGCTCACCACCAACGTTACCTACAAGGATGCCATGAACGCCTTCGGGCACGGCGCAAACCTGCTCATTGCCCATTGGGGCAGTCAAACCATTCGCGGTGCAACACGACGCCGCGCCTCCGACCGCTTCCGCATGGACGTGCTGGGTCGGGAGGGACACTACACCTTCTCCTCCTTTGTGGCGCGGGTACAAGCGCTTCTCCGAGGCGGAAGCCGTGTCAACGACATTGCCATGCTGTATCCCATCTACGCCCTCCACGACAAGGTCTACCTGTACGAGGCTCCCGTCAAGGCGGGGTTTGAGTACCCCAGCACCCCCTTTTCCTGCAATTATATGACGGTGCTCAATACAGTCTCCACCTATGCAGGCCAGGACATTACCCTGCTCCATCCCGAAACCGTCAATTCCCTCTGTTCAACTGAGAATGGTATTCTCTACCTGAAAAATTCCTTCCAGACCCAGAAATTCCGCATCCTCATCCTCCCGGGAGCCGACATGGTGAGCCTCGAAAACCTCCGGCTGGTCAAGAAATTCTTCGACGAGGGCGGCAAGATCGTCGCCACGGGACAACTCCCGAGAATGGCCTTTGAGTACCACGTAGACGACGAGCAGAGCGCCCCCAACGACTTCATGAGTATGTTCGACTACGGAACCCCTAACGACCGAGAGGTGCGCGCCATCGCCCGTCACATTTTCGGAGCCGAAGCCCTGAATCCGGCCATCATCAAGGAATCCTTCTACAATCGCGGCGAGAATGGCGGCGAGGCCTACTACATCCCCTCCCACCGCACCGCCGCCGACGGTACCGAGCTGACGGATTGCGTGGTGCTGAACAACGTCCTTCAGTCCTTCCACATCCCCCTGGATATGTATATGCCCGAAATGCCCCGCTTTGAGTGCATCGGCGCCTTCAACAACTCCCATAATGAGTTTATCCGCCTGGGTCTGGAGGAGTTCGTCCCCGGAGGCGGTATGATTTCCCGCATCCATAAGCAAAGAGGCGATCTGGATATCTTCTTCTTCGCCAACACCACCGACCGTGACTACGGTGACACCATCTATATCCGAGGCATCCACTCCTTCGACCGCTGGGATCCCCACACGGGTAAGACCGCCCGCCTGGGCACCCACTACGTCCGCTACAGAGGCCAAATCTATACCCGTACCCGCCTCTACGTCCCTGCCGAGCAGGCCGTTTTCCTCATTTCACGCCCCGACAAAAAGAAAGCCGACAAGATCCGTACCCGTATCCACGCCCTCCGTGACGTCACCGCTGAGATCAATATGATGGAGAGCACGCGGCAGAAGTGAGGAGCCGATCCCTTTCATGTCCCGCATATAACGCCGAAAGCCCTGCCACATAGTGACAGGGCTTTCGCATTTTCGGCGTCCTTCGCTCAGCCTTGATGCTTTTTCCCGAACAGCTTCTTCAGATCCGTTGCGGCGCAGATCCCGCAGAGCACGATCACCGCCGAGCAGACCAGCGTCATGGGGTTCAAGACGCTGAGATCCCGCAAAAGAATGACGGTAAACAGCATCGCCCAAGCCGTATAAGTAATATTCAGTGCCATGGCTTTGGCAGCCCCCAGCTTGGCGATGGTCTTATAGTAAAACAGGTAGGACACCGTCGCGCACAGAGCGGCGATGGCTACCGTAAGGAGCAGCTTGACCTCTCCCCCCGTAAACAGCCCGGCCGTCATGCGCCAGCCCCCCAGCAAGGGCAGAATGACCGCGCCGTACAGGATCGCTGAAACAGCCTGGCGGATCCCCAGGGCATACTCGTCCTTGAGGTCGGTACCCTTCAAACACTTCGCCAGGATCACCGCCTCGATGCCCCAGCCGAAGGCGCACATGAAGGCTCCCACGATTCCCAACACGAAATTCCCGCCGCTGAAGGAGGGGGAGTAGCTGAGTCCATAGACCCCCAAGAGAGTCAGGATCAGAAAGATCCATTGGTACCACTTGGTCTTTTCCTTCAGGAACAGCCACGCAAGCACCGTTCCCACGGCAGGATATACCGCGCTGGCTACCGCACCCACCGAAGCCCCCAAACAGTTGACCGCCAGCACGTAGCCCGTCATACCGATGGGCCCCCCCATGGCTGAGGACAGCACCAGCCAAAGGACGGTCTTGCTCTTGCACACAGACAAAAAGCCCTTGAGCCCGCCACGCAGAGCATTGTAGATCAGCATATACACCGCCGAGAAAGCATCGTGCAGGAAGGTGGCGATGAAAGGAGCCAGCAGTATGGCCTCCTCGGTGGATACGAAAGAAGACATTCCCAAAGCAATTCCCAGCACCACGGTTTCCAGTGCCCATGTGATGCCCGCAAAAATGCCTGTCAGCATAGGTCCCCCTTACCGCAACAGCTCGGTCAGCTCCGAGATGGCGTCAATCATGATATCCGTATGGGATGCCAGCATAGCTTTTTTCTCGGGGGTAGGTGCCAAGGAGACCGCCGTGATCCCCGCATTTTTGGCAAACCGCACGTCGGTCATGGTATCCCCCACCATGACCACACGCTTCCGGTCCAGATCATACTGACGGCAAAGCTCCCCTGCACAATACGGATTGGGCTTGGTGGGGGTGTGGCCGTCGTCGGTGTAAATGACGTCGAAATACGGCAAAATCCCCAATTCCTCCAGACAGTGGAGGGTAATGGGCCGGTTATCGGTGGTCACCACAGCCAGATGCAGTCCCCTTCCCTTGAGCTCGGCCAGGGTCTCCGCCAGATGCGGGCAGGTGGGCTTCACGTCCCCTGCGGCGGCGTTGCGGGAGTAAGCACGCTCCACCGCCTCGACTACGGCCTTGCGGCCGGCTGTACAGCCGTGAGCAGCCACAATCTCATAGACGATCTCCCCCATCTCGGCATAGGTTCCCTTACACAGAACGCCGTTGATATCCGTGTGTCCGTCATGAACACCGAAGGCTTCCAGGATTTCGCTCAAAAGGCTTGGTTCCATTCCGAAGCTCCCCAGCACGTCCTCCAAAGCCTTGACAGACACGCTGACCCAAAAGGCGTCAAAATCCAGTAACGTCCCGTCCTTATCGAATATGATCGCGTCCGCTTTCATAGGCACCTCCGCACAAATCAGAATACTTTATTATACCACACCCGTCGGGATTTGTCAATTCACGTCTGCACATTCTTCCCGAACGGCCCAACGACAAAACTCCCCTCCGCATCTGCGGAAGGGAGTTTTTGTACGAATTACTCAGCGTCAGCGTCCTTCTTGGACTTCTTATCCTCGACGGGCTGCTCCTTGACGTAATCGACCATCTTGATGACGGCGATCTCAGCGCCATCACCGCGGCGGGGACCCATCTTGAAGATCTGGGTGTAACCGCCGTTACGGTCAGCGTAGAGAGAAGCGTACTCGGTGAACACCTTGGTCACCACGCTCTCCTTGGTGATGTAAGCAAGAGCGGCGCGGCGGCTGGCCAGCGTGTTCTTCTTACCGAGGGTAATCATCTTATCTGCGATGGAACGGAGCTCCTTGGCTCTGGTGACGGTGGTCACGACCTGGCCGTTCTCAAGCAGCAGGGTAACCATACCGCGGAGCATTGCTTTTCTCTGGTCGGTAGGTCTACCGAGTTTTCTGGTACCGGGCATTTTATTTGCCTCCTTCTGCTGTAAACTTTATATCGGTTGTACTCGTGTGTGCAGACTCTCTTATTCCTCTTCCTTCTTCAGGTCAAGGCCCAGGGAGTGCAGCTTCTGAATGACTTCTTCCAGCGACTTCTTACCGAGGTTACGAACCTTAATCATATCCTCCTCGGTCCGGTTGGTCAGGTCCTCGACTGTATCAATGCCTGCGCGCTTCAAGCAGTTGAAGCTACGGACAGACATGTCAAGCTCCTCAATGGTCATCTCAAGAACTTTTTCTTTCTTGGTCTCTTCTCTCTCGATCATGATCTCGGCCTTCTTCGCTTCATCAGACAGATCCACGAAGAGGTTGAGATGCTCGTTGAGAATCTTGGCTCCGAGAGAAATCGCTTCCTTGGCGGAAATGGTGCCGTTAGTCACCACGTCCAGGGTCAGCTTATCGTAGTCGGTGTTGCTGCCCACGCGGGTGTTCTCCACGTTGTAGCTCACCTTGTAAACGGGGGTGTAGATGGAGTCGGTATAGATGGTGCCGATGGGAGCCGACACGGTCATACCGAGCTGCTCGTTTGCAAGCTGCTTGTTGCGCTCCTGGGACACGTATCCACGGCCGCTGTCAAAGACAAGCTCCATGTAGAAGCGCTCGCTGCCGGACAGGGTCGCGATGTGGTGATCGGGATTCAGGATCTCGATGTCGGAATCCTGCTTGATGTCACCTGCGGTGATATCATGGTCGCCGGTCACGTCGATGACCACGGTCTTGGGGCCGGGACAATGCAACTTGGCCGTAATGCCCTTGACGTTGAGCACGATCTCGGTCACGTCCTCCACGACACCGGGAACGGTGGAAAACTCGTGCAGGATACCGTCAATCTTGATGCTGGTCACCGCCACACCGGGCAGGGAGGACAGCAGGACGCGACGGAGGGAGTTACCGAGAGTGATACCGTAGCCCCGTTCCAGAGGCTCTACGATAAAGGTACCGGAGGTACCGTCTGCGCTGAGGTTTTCAGTCGTAATATTAGGCTTCTCGATCTCAATCATTCCAAATAAAACCTCCTTCTGTATTTGGGAAACAGTTTCCGAAACCTTCGCCGTACGTTTCGGCGTAGGTGAACCCGAAGGTGTCGGTCAGCGGGCGGGCGCGGGTTGCCATCCGCCAACTGATAAGAACCGTAAAATTACTTGGAATAAAGCTCGACGATCAGCTGCTCGTTGAACTCGAAGTCGATGTCCTCGCGAGCGGGCATAGCAACCACCTTAGCGGTGTAGTTCTTCTTGTCGGACTCGATCCACTTGGGCGTGCGAACACCACCCTCGGACTCGGCCAGACCCTTGAACTTAACGGAATCACGGCTGGACTCCTTGACGGCGATGACATCACCGGGCTTCACGACGAAGGAAGGAACGTTGACCTTCTTGCCGTTGACGGTGAAGTGGCCGTGCAGAACCAGCTGACGGGCGTCGCGGCGGCACTCAGCCATACCCATGCGGTACACCACGTTGTCCAGTCTTCTCTCCAGCAGAACCAGCAGGTTCTCACCGGTCATACCCTCCTTGCGGGCAGCCTCCTCGTAGAGATTTCTGAACTGCTTCTCAAGGACACCGTAGTATCTCTTGGTGGTCTGCTTCTCTCTCAGCTGCATACCGTACTCTCTCATCTTCTTCGCATCGGCACCATGCTGGCCGGGTGCGGAGGTGCGGCGCTCCAGAGCGCACTTGCCGCTGACGCAGCGCTCGCCCTTGAGGTACAGCTTCTTACCTTCTCTGCGGCAAAGCTTGCACGCAGGACCTGTATATCTTGCCATGTTCTTAATCCTCCTATGAATTAGACACGTCTGCGCTTGGGGGGTCTGCAACCGTTATGGGGCAGGGGGGTCACGTCGCGGATCAGAGTGATCTGCAAACCCACAGTCTCCAGTGCACGGATAGCGGACTCACGGCCAGCGCCGGGACCCTTCACGTAAACCTCAACAGACTTCAGACCGTGATCCACTGCGATCTTGGCAGCGGTCTCGGAAGCGGACTGTGCGGCGAAGGGGGTGGACTTACGGGAGCCCTTGAAGCCGAGCTCACCAGCGGATGCCCAGGAGATGGCGTTGCCATTCACGTCGGTGATGGTAACGATGGTGTTATTGAAGGTGGACTGAATATGCACAGTACCCTTTTCAATATTTTTTCTTTCGCGGCGCTTCTTGATGCCCTTGGACTTATCGTTCTTTGCCATAGCTTAAGCCACTCCTTTACTTCTTCTTGTTCGCAATGGTCTTTGCGGGACCCTTACGAGTTCTGGCATTGGTCTTGGTGCGCTGACCTCTGACGGGCAGGCCCTTTCTGTGACGAATGCCGCGGTAGCAGTTGATCTCAACCATGTTCTTGATGTTCAGAGACACCTCACGGCGAAGATCACCCTCCACAGTGTAGGACTTTTCGATCTCATCACGGAGCTTAGCAATCTCGTCCTCGGTCAGATCCTTGGCACGGGTATCGGGATTGATACCGGTAGCGGCCAGGATATCGTTGGCGCTCTTGCGGCCGATGCCGTAGATGTAGGTCAGAGCGATCTCTACGCGCTTGTTGTTGGGAATATCAACACCAGCTATACGAGCCATACTTTTTCACCTCTCTGTGTGATTTTGTTTCATCCCGCAGGATGCGCCCGCTCTTCGGCGGGTCTTTACGTGTTGTGTGTTGTGAATGTTTGGAAAAAGGCAATCAACCCTGTCTCTGCTTGTGCTTGGGGTTCTCGCAGATGACCATGATCTTACCTTTTCTCTTGATGATCTTGCACTTCTCGCAGATCTTCTTAACGGACGGCTTCACTTTCATTTGTGATTACCATGCCTTTCTCAAAATTCAGGTATTACTTGGATCTCCAGGTGATGCGGCCCTTGTCCAGGTCATAGACCGAGACCTCGATGGTCACGCGATCGCCGGGGAGAATGCGGATATAGTTCATGCGCAGCTTACCCGAGATGTGGGCGGTCACTACGTGGCCGTTGGGCAGGCGCACCTTGAAGGTGGCGTTGGGGAGAGCCTCCACAACCTCGCCTTCAAACTCAATGACATCATCCTTCGCCATGAAGAATTTCCTCTCTTGTATCTGATATTTAATGTGGACCCCTCGATCAGAAATCCTTTTCGATGAGGGTCAGATTGATGATACCGTCACCCGTCAGCGCTACGGTGTTTTCGTAGTGCGCCGACAGAGCGCCGTCAGCGGTCTTGACTGTCCAGCCGTCGGAGAGCTCACGAACCGTCTCGGTGCCGATATTGACCATAGGCTCAATGGCTATGACCAGACCGGCGCACAGGCGGGTGCCGCGGCCCGGGGTCCCGTAGTTGGGCACGTCCGGGGACTCGTGGAGCTCATGGCCGATGCCATGACCGATGTAACGCTTGACGGTGGAGAAACCGTTTGCGACGACCAGACCGTCGATGGCGGCTCCTACGTCTCCCAGGCGGTTTCCGACCTTGAGTTGGTCGATGCCTGCGAAGAAGGAGGCGCGAGTGACTTCGATGAGTCTTTGGGCCTCATCGCTGACCCGTCCCACGGGGATTGTGCGGGCGCTGTCACCGTGGAAGCCCTTGTAGAAGGCACCGACATCCACCTTGACGATGTCGCCCTCCTCCAGGAACCTCTTTTTGGAGGGGATCCCGTGGATGACCTCGTCGTTGATGGAGATGCAAGCGCTTCCGGGGAACCCGCCGTACCCGAGGAAGGAGGGCTTGGCGCCCGCCTTTTCGATGCTCTCCCGCACGAGGCGGTCCAGCTCGTAGGTACTGATACCGGGTCGGACGTGGTCACGGGCGACCAGTAACGCTTCGCCCGTGATACGGCCGGCTTCCTTCATGATCTTGATCTGATCGGGGTTTTTGAGTTGGATCATGAGACGAAAACCTCTCGTGGCTGAGATCAGTCAGCGCACTTCACAGCGGCCAGAGCCTCCAGAACGGCGGCGGAGGTATCCTCCACCTCCTCGCGGCCCTGCACGGTCACAAGGATTCCCTTGGCGCCGTAGTAGTCCTTGAGGGGCTCGGTCTGTGCGTGGAAGGTGTCCAGTCTCTTGCGGACCGTAGCCTCTGCGTCGTCGTCGCGGATATAGAGCTCAGCGCCGCACTTGTCGCAGATGCCTTCGGTCTTGGGGGGGAGGTAAGCCACATGGTAGGAGGCGCCGCAGTGGCAGACGCGACGTCCGCTCATGCGCTCGACGATCTTCTCGTCAGCGACCTCCAGACTCAGGACTACGTCCATCTTGATGCCCATGGCGTCGAGAGCCTCGGCCTGGGGGATGGAACGGGGGAAACCGTCCAGAATGAAGCCGTTCTTGCAGGAATCGCTTGCCAGCTTCTCCTTGATGAGACCGATCACGACCTCATCGGGAACCAGCTTACCGGCATCCATGTAGCTCTTGGCCTCGAGGCCCAGCTGGGTGCCTTCCTTGATGGCGGCGCGGAGAGCGTCGCCGGTGGAGATGGCGGGAATGCCGTACTTGGCGCAGATGTTGGCTGCCTGGGTGCCCTTACCGGCACCGGGAGCGCCCAAAAGAATGAGTTTCATGTTGTTATCTCCTCCGTATCAGATTGAAGGGGGTGTCATAGGGGTTAACGTGTGTGTTTCGCGGTGCAACGTTCATCCGGCTCACGCAGATCAATCAAGGAAGCCCTTGTAGTTGCGCAGAGTCATCTGAGCCTCCAGCTCGCGGAAGGTCTCGAGAGCGACGCCGACCACGATGAGCAGGGAGGTACCGCTGAAGGCCAGGTCAGAGATACCGACGCCGTCGATGGCATACCAGATGGCATTGACGATCATGGGGATACCGGACAGGCCGCAGAGGAAGATGGCACCCAGCAGAGTGATTCTGTTGAGGATCTTCTTGATATAGTCAACCGTGGGCTTACCGGGACGGATACCGGGGATGGCACCGCCGTTGTTGCGCAGGTTGTTGGATACTTCCACAGGATTGAAGGAGATCATGATGTAGAAGTAAGCGAACGCGATGATCAGGATGATCTGGAACGCGATATAGGGGAAGCTGGTGTGCCCCAGGTAGTTGTTCACAAACTGACCGAACTTGGAGTTGGGGATGAAGCCCGCAATGGTCGGCAGGATGGACGCGATGGAGCTTGCGAAGATGACGGGCATAACGCCGGCCATATCCAGCTTGAGGGGCAGGGTGGTGGACTGACCGCCGTACATCTTGCGGCCGCCCACGCGCTTGGCGTACTGGACGGGGATGCGGCGCTCCGAGTTGGAGAACCAAACCACGGCGATGACAGCAGCCAGCAGGATCGCCAAAAACAGGATGAGCAGCAGCGCACCGATAGGCCACTGGATCAGTCTCCAGTTGTCATTCTCGTAGAAGGGCTGCCAACGGGTGAAGCAACGGGTCCAAATGCTGCCGGCCATAGCGGGCAGACGGGCAATGATGTTGGCGAAGAGGATGATGGAGATACCGTTACCGATACCCTTCTCGTTGATCTTCTCAGCCAGCCACATAATGACCGAAGCACCGGCGCAGTAGGCCAGAACCAGCACCACGTAGGCAACGCCCTTTTCAAAGCCGGACCAATCCTTGTTGGAGGTGAAGGTGAGCATACCCTGGGAGCTCATGAACATGGTATAACCGATAGCGGTGACCAGTGCGAGCACAACGGTAAGCACACGGGTAATAGCGGACAGCTTCTTCTTACCGGCCTCGCCTTCCTTAGCCCACTCCTCGAACTTGGGAATAGCGATGGTCAGAAGCTGGATCACGATGGAAGACGTGATGTAGGGGGACACGGACAGAGCGAACAGAGTTGCCTGAGCCAGTGCGCCGCCCGAGAGCATATTCAGCCAGCTCAGTCCGCCACCGGTGGAGTTGAAGATGGATTCCAGCACCTCAGGATTCACCCAAGGCATAGGCAGGTTGGAACCCAGGCGGTAGAGGATGACGATCATCAGGGTGAAGAGGATCTTGTTTTTCAGCTCGGGAATTTTCCACGCGTTCTTTAACGTCTGAAACATATTATACCTCCTCTGCCTGTCCACCTACTGCCGTAATCTTCTCCTTAGCTGCTGCCGAGAAAACGGCAGCCTGAACAGTCAGTTTCTTGGTGAGCTCGCCGTCACCCAGAACCTTCAGACCATCGTAGGACTTACGGATGATCTTCTTTGCGAGCAGAGTCTCCAGATTCACAGTCTCGCCGTCCTGGAACTTGTGCTCCAGCGCGCCCACGTTGATGGTGGCGTAGACGGTAGCGAACTTGTTGTGGAAGCCTCTCTTGGGGAGCTTACGGTACAGAGGGAGCTGACCGCCCTCGAAGCCGGGACGGACACCGCCGCCGGAGCGGGCGTTCTGACCCTTGTGGCCCTTACCTGCGGTCTTACCGTTGCCGGAACCGGCACCGCGGCCGACGCGGAAGGACTCTCTGGTGGAACCCTCAGCGGGTCTCAATTCATTGAGTTTCATTTTCGTTCTCCTCCTTATCAGTCGTTAACGGTCTCGACCGCAACCAGGTGAGCGAGAACCTTGATCTTACCGGCGAGGACGGCGTCGTCAGCGTGGACGATGCTGTCGCCGATCTTGCGCAGACCCAGGGACTGAGCCGTAGCCTTCTGGTTGGGCTTAGCGGCGATCAGACTCTTCTTAAGTGTTACCTTTTTCATGTCATACGCCTCCTTAACCCTTGACCTGCTCCACGGGGATGTCGCGGATCTTAGCGACCTCCTCAGCGGTGCGGAGCTCGGAAAGTCCTGCGATGGTAGCCTTCACCACGTTGGTGGGGTTATCGGAGCGCAGGCACTTAGCACGAATGTTGGAGATACCGGCGCACTCCAGAACGGCACGGACCTTGCCACCGGCGATGATACCGGTACCAAGGGCAGCGGGCTTGAGCATAACGCGGCCGGCGCCAAACTCACCGGTGACCTCGTGGGGAATGGTGGTACCCTTGAGGGAGACGGTGATCATATTCTTCTTGGCATCCTCGATGCCCTTGCGGATTGCCTCGGGAACCTCGGCAGCCTTACCAAGACCGACACCGACGTGACCGTTCTCGTCGCCCACAACCATGAGAGCTGCGAAGCGAGCCACACGACCACCCTTAACGGTCTTGGAAACACGGTTCAGAGCGACGAGCGTTTCCTTCAGCTCATGCTCTGCCGGATTAAACTTGTTAGCCATAGTTTTGTTTCCTCCTAAAAGTTACTCAAACGGTCGGCCGGACCGTATGAGCGTGTACAAACCGAACCGATCCGACCTCTTGCCGGATGGGTTTCCACGCGGCTCCTGCAAGCAGGAGGCCGCAGGACAATCAGAACTTCAGGCCGCCCTCGCGAGCACCCTCAGCCAATTCCGATACACGTCCGTGATAAAGGTAGCCGCCTCTGTCGAACACGACTTCGGTGATTCCCTGTGCGATAGCCTTCTCGGCAATCATCTTGCCGACCTCTCTTGCGGCAGCCTTGTTGCCGCCATTGCCCTCAAAGCCTGCGCCGTAAGTAGAAGCGGCAACGAGGGTCACGCCCTTCACATCGTCGATGATCTGAGCGCTGATGTTAGCATTGGAGCGATACACAGCCAGACGGGGACGCTCGGCGGTGCCGGAGACCTTGCTGCGGATGCGGATGTGTCTCTTCAGTCTGGCCTGGTTTTTATCCTTCTTGCTTACCATTTCATTCCACTCCTTTCAATTACTTACCGGTCTTACCGGCCTTGCGGCGAACGTTCTCATCGATGTAGCGAACGCCCTTGCCGTGGTAGGGCTCGGGGGGTCTCTTGCCGCGGATCACTGCTGCGACCTGGCCGACCTCCTGCTTGTCGATACCCTTGACCACGATAATCATGCTGGAGCTGACCTTCTCGGTGGTCATCTTATCGATACCGGCCTTCTTGATCTCGTCCTCGGAAGGAACCTCGAGCTTAATGGAGTCGGTATCCTGCATGATGAACTTCTCCTGGGGCAGACCGGTCCCGGGCATGAGAGAATGACCGAGGAACAGCTGGAGGGTCTTGCCCTGCTTAACGGCCTTGTAACCAACGCCGATAATCATGAGAACCTTCTGATAGCCCTGGGACACACCGGTCACCATATCCTGGAGAAGAGCGCGGGACAGACCATGGATGCTCTTGTCCTCCTTCTCGTCGGTGGGGCGGGTGACGTGAACCTCGTTGCCCTCAATGGAGAAACCCATTCTCTCATTGAAGGTTCTCTCCAGAGTACCGAGGGGGCCCTTCACGGTGATGTGGTTGCCTTCACCAATCTGAACAGTTACGCCTGCGGGGATAACCACGGGCATTCTACCAATTCTAGACATATTCTTCTACCTCCTGTCCAATTACCAGACAAAGGCCAGGACTTCGCCGCCTACGTTGAGGGAGCGAGCCTTCTTGTCCGTCATAACGCCCTTAGAGGTGGAGACGATCGCGATACCGAGACCGTTCATGACCTTGGGCATATCCTCGCAGCTTGCGTAGATACGCAGACCGGGCTTGGAAACGCGCTTGATCCCACGGATGACCTTCTGCTTACCGGGCAGGTACTTGAGGGTCACGCGGATGGTGCCCTGCTTGCCGTCGTCCACGACGGTGTAGCCCTTGATGTAGCCTTCCTCGGTGAGGATCTCGGCGATCGCCTTCTTCATATTGGATGCGGGAATGTCAACAGTAGCGTGCTTTGCGGTATTCGCATTGCGGATTCTGGTGAGCATATCGGCAATAACATCAGACATTTGCATTTCTATTTCCTCCTAATGCAAGTTATCATTATCTTGCTGCCGCATTTCGCGGCGGCATATCGGGGGTTAAGAGCAGACCGGGCGCGCGCTGTGCTTTCGCTCAGGCGACCGACACTGTCTCGCCGGGGTAGGTCTCGCGACTATGGCGAGCTTGCCATATCCGGCCTGTCTTCCTACCGATAGGTGGGGGTCCCGTCCGACGCATCACGCGTGCGGACAGGGTAGGTATTTTCGGTAATTTATTACCAAGAGGACTTCTTCACGCCGGGGATCTCACCCTTGTAGGCGAGCTCGCGGAAGCAGATACGGCAGATGCCGTACTTGCGGAGGTAAGCGTGAGGACGGCCGCAGATCTTGCAGCGGTTGTAAGCGCGAGTAGAGAACTTAGGCTCTCTCTGCTGCTTGTTGATCATAGACTTCTTTGCCATTATCCGTTACCTCCTATTAGTCCTTTGCGTAGGGTGCGCCCATCAGACGGAGCAGCTCGCGAGCTTCCTCGTCGGTGTTGGCGGTGGTGACGAAGCAGATGTCCATACCGCGGATCTTCTCGACCTTGTCGTACTCGATCTCGGGGAAGATCAGCTGCTCCTTCAGACCCAGGGAGTAGTTGCCGCGGCCGTCGAAAGCGTTGGGGTTGATACCCTTGAAGTCGCGGACGCGGGGGAGGGAGAAGTTGAAGAGACGGTCAACGAACTCGTACATCTTCTCACCACGGAGAGTAACCTTCACGCCGATCTTCATGCCCTCACGGACCTTGAAGTTTGCCACGGACTTACGAGCGTAAGTGGGGACAGCCTTCTGACCGGTGATGGCGGTGATGTCAGCGATGACAGCGTCGATGGCCTTGGAGTTCTCCTTGGCGTCGCCCACGCCGACGTTGATGACGATCTTGTCCAGCTTGGGGATCTGCATGACGCTCTTGTACTCGAACTTCTTCATGAGAGCGGGAGCGATCTCATTGGTATACATATCCTTGATTCTTGCCATGATATCTGTCTCCTTTCTCAATCGAACTTGTAGCCGCACTTAGCGCAGACGCGGCTCTTGTTGTCGCCCTCGACGACGACATGGGTGCGGACACCCTTGTCGCACTTGGGGCAGTAGATAGCGACCTTGGATGCGTAGATAGCGCTCTCAGCATCCACGATACCGCCGGTCTCACCCTGGCGGCGGGGCTTCACGTGCTTGTGAATGATGTTGGCATCCTTCACGATGACCTTGCCTTCGGCGGGAGATACTGCGATGACCTCGCCCTTGACGCCCTTGTCGTCACCGGAGAGGACCACAACGGTATCGCCCTTCTTGATATGCAGCTTTGCCATTTTCGCGATACCTCCTTACAGTACTTCGGGAGCCAGGGAGAGGATCTTCAGGTAGTCCTTCTCGCGGAGCTCTCTTGCCACAGGCCCAAAGATACGGGTACCGCGGGGGGTCTTATCGTCCTTGATGATAACGGCTGCGTTCTCATCGAACTTGATGTAAGAACCGTCTGCGCGGTGAACACCGTGAGCACTTCTGACGATGACGGCCTTAACGACGTCACCCTTCTTGACCACACCGCCGGGTGCGGCCTTCTTAACAGCGCAAACAACGACGTCGCCGATGTTTGCGTAACGACGACCGGTGCCGCCCAGAACACGGATGCAAAGGAGCTCCTTCGCACCGGTGTTGTCGGCAACCTTCATCCGAGATTCTTGCTGAATCATGGTTAGTTTTCCTCCTACTGTTTCAGTACGCCACTACGTACCTACTATTCGAATTCCGACCGTATTTTTTACCTGCCCGATCCTTCGGCAGAAGTTAGGGGTAGGTTAATTACTTAGCCTTCTCGATGATCTGGACCAGTCTCCATCTCTTAGTCTTAGAGAGGGGGCGGGTCTCCATGATCTCGACGCGGTCGCCAATACCGCACTCGTTGTTCTCATCGTGAGCGTGCACCTTCAGGGTGTGCTTGATGATCTTACCGTAGGTGGGGTGCTTGACGTTATCCTCGATAGCGACGACGATGGTCTTGTCCATCTTATTGCTGACGACCAGACCAACGCGGCTCTTTCTCAGTGCTCTTTCCATTGCGTTGTTTCCTCCTTACGCGTTCTTCTCGTTGAGAACCGTCATCACGCGAGCGATGTCATGCTTGACCTCGGCGATCTGGTGGGGGTTCTCAAGCTGGTTGACTGCGTGCTGGAAGCGGAGGTTAAAGAGCTCTTTCTTCAGCTCCTGGAGCTTGGTCTCAAGCTCAGCAGCGGTCATATTTCTCAGATCCTTTGCCTGCATCTCTTATGCCTCCTCTTTCACGATGAACTTGGTCTTGATGGGGAGCTTGTGGCCGGCGAGACGCATAGCCTCCTTAGCCACATCCTCAGCGACACCGTCCATCTCGAACATAACGCGGCCGGGCTTCACGACTGCGACCCAGTACTCAACGGAGC
>JAGBAS010000029.1 GCA_017938885.1 Clostridia bacterium | reverse complement strand
GCACTATCAGGAAAGGTTTTTATATGGAGGAAAGCAGATCATTTCCCTTCGGGAAATGTCCATTTATCGGCTACTCATCCACCGCTTCGCGGTCCCCCTTCCCTCACAAGGGAAGGCTCACGAGGAAACCCAACAGCCCGAAAAAACCCAATTTACACAATTAAGCGATCAATCAAAAAGCTCACGTTTCACTCAACATTCCATCTATGACCTTAACAATTTCAATCTTCCCCACAATATGCCGATTAAACTCCTTCAGCTCCTCGGCAGGGACCCAAAGCTCTTGGTGGTAGCCCGCGCCTACGGTCTGCACGGGATAGCGGGACACAAAGGCATCATCCACCTCGAAGCGAGTCACGTAGCCGCAGTAACCCGAGTCGGGATCCTTGGTGTTCCATCGGCCCGCGATCTCCTCGGCGTATCGCTGATTCAGCACGGGATAGAATATGGGTTGCCATTCCAAACGGGGAGGAAAGGCGCGGTAACCGCTCTCGGCGATCAGCTCCTTTTCGGCTTCTCCTACAGGGCGATACAGGATCATGGTTGGCCTCCCTTACTCCCCGTCCTCCGCCTGCACCACCTCATCCACAATAGCCACTAGCTTGGCCGCCACCGCGTCGTCCAGCTTCAGAGTGGATAGATCCGCAGGCATCTCCCCAAACACGGTCTTGTAGTGGCACAGAGCCGCCACACAGGAGCCGGCGTAGGAGGGATGGGACTTGTCGGGATCGTACAGATCAATTTCGGGGTGCTTCTCCGCCGCAGCGGCAAAGCAAAGCCCCACGGGGGACACCTCGGCGTGGACGATCTCGGCGGCCCGGCAGTAGGACTCGTGCAACCCCTTGGTCATGGATTCACGGGTCCAGCCGTAATGGGTCAGCGTGTCGCTGCCGTCCGCCCGTCCCCAGGTGGCGTACAGGACAGTTCTCCACGCCCCGATGACGGAGGACAGCCCCATCACCCCCGCAAGGAATGTCTGAGGGTTCAGAATGGGCAGACAGGACTGCTCCTGGAGAAACAGGACGTCGTACTCCATCTCGTCCAGAAGCTCGGCAATCTTCTTTGCATAGTCGTCGTTGGGGTTCAGGTCGGTACAGAATTCATTGAGATTCTCATACAGCTTGCGTCCGCCGCAGGTGACGGAATCTACCCGGATATCGTGGCCGTTCTGACGGCAGAGATTGCCAAACAGGGTGGGAAGATCGGAGAAGTAGGTATAGCTGTTGCCGATAAAGAGAATGTTCATGGTACGCTCCTTCGATTCGTGTGGTTACGGTCTCCGATACGCCAAGGCGGATGATCGGGGCCGCATTTTTGTCTGTCAGCATAATTATAGCATAAAGTCGCAAGAAAAGCAAGAAAAGCAGGGAAATATATAAATTTTAAAATGCGATACCGTATCCGGGGGCAACAGCAGCCAACGGAGGAAAACAAAAAGGACGGCTCAAAGAGAACCGTCCTTTTGACGCTCTGCTTCACGGCTTCCGCTCCGATATTCCTGGGGCGTGATTCCCATGAGCTGCTTGAAGCAACGATTGAAGCTACTGTTGGAGGTATACCCGCATTTTGCGGCGATGGTGAATACGTTTTCGTCGGTATTCCGCAGCAAATAGCACGCGTGGTCCATCTTGATATTCCGCACATACTCCGAAAAGGAGATCCCCACGCTCTTGCGGAACATTCTGGACAGATAGGCCTCGTTGTATCGTAGCTCCTCTGCAAGCTCGTGCAGGGTGCAGGATTTATCCACGTTGCTTTCGATAAAAAAGAAAATATTCCGTAAAAGCTCAAGGCTGCCTGAAAAAGTATCTTCCACCGAATCGTCCAGCTCTTGATAGAACAGGGAACAAAGCATGTACAGAAAGCCCTTGATGGAAGCCGGGTCGTTTTTGCCCTGCATATGGAGGAATATGTCCCGATACAGCTGAGGAATATCGTGCAGAATGGCCGAGCGTAAGCGGTATTTGGTGAGAGCCCCCGAGATCGCCGCGATCAGATCGTCCGAGAAAACGCAGAGAAGACAGGTGCCGCCCTTTCCATCCTCGGTATCGTAGCTGTGTAAGCGGTAGGGCTTGACCAGGATCAGATCCCCCGCCGTCAGACGGTATTCGGTCTGGTCGATCTCCATTTTCATTTCGCCGTCCAGCATCAGCACCATTTCGTAGCAACGGTGCATATGGAGAGGGAAGGAATGATTGGTATTCCGTTCAAACAGGAAATGATTGGCGCCGATTCCGTGCTTGATTTCAAAAAACACCATACTCATAATGCTTTCTCCTTACGCGAAATTACGTTCTCGCTTCGGGTCGGCCAACAGTCAGACGGCTTTTCGAGTACGGTTGCGAAAAAGACCGATCACAGAGGAGGAAATGGCCACGATCTCGTTGATGGCACCGCCGATCGAAGGGATGAACAGATTGTAGATCAAGATCAGGGACGAGGTGAGCAGAATGCTCTTGCGGAGGTTCTGGGGATTGAAATAACCCATGGCCAGGGTGTTCAGCGTAATGCCGACCACGAAAAAGACGCTGTGATACCCCTCCCAGAGGAAAGCGCTCATGACCGCCATGACCAACGCCAGAACCGCAGGGACAATTTTGGAAAGATACTTGTTCTTATCCTTATACATATAACAGATGTTGCGGACGATACACATGATATTGAGTCCCAGTGCCGTGGTGCCGCCCAGCATGGCGTATGCGATGCAGGAAACGGCTGTCGCGGCCGCGTTGGTCACGAATATCCGGGTGGACGATTTCATCTGGTACGTAATAAACGTAATAATAACAGCCACGACGCTGATGATCTGGCCGATGATCTCGATTGCTTGCATGAATCCGACTCCTTCTAAATGACACCGAATTATTCTTTCGTATTATAGCATAGAAATGCGTATTTTTCAAGGATATTTTAAATATTGTACAAAATGGTGAAAAAAAGCCAATTCAATGTCATGAATTGCTAAAGAATGGCTGTTGACATTCGTGTGAAATTCATGTATAATATGAGTAAGAGCATTCAAATCCGTCGGCAGAATCGTCCGGGCATCGGTCGGGAGCATCTGACGGATATGAGTCGGCTCAAAATTATGAAAAGGAAGGGAACCTCCAATGCACACTTTCAAGAAAGCGCTTTCCATGCTCGTGGCTATGACCATGATCGTAGCCTGCATCGCAACTCTCTGCATTCCTGCATCCGCTGCCAAGAAGACGGACATCGAGAGAGACGGTCTGGTCGTCTGGTACGACGCCTCCAACAACTCCAACGGTCTTCAGGATCATGAAACTACCGTCTGGAAGGATCTGACCGGCAACGGCAACCACATGACCGTTAAGCTCGACGAGAACAACTACTGGACTGACAACGCATTCCACGTGACCAACAACCCCACCTACTTCCCCGACGCTGTTGTTGGTGTTGTCAACGGTGAGGAGTACACCTTCGAAATGGTTCTGGGTGAGGTCAACTTCACCGCTACCAACTGGATCACTCTGATGTGCTCCGACAACGATGAGTTCTCCCTCTTCGTCCGCGTTCCCAATGGCGAGGATACCGACGACAATCTGGAGTTCAAGTACAACGACAAGAACCAGGACCGCCCCAAGATGGACGATGGTGCTGCTCTGCTCAACAACTCGACTATGGCCGTTACCTTCACCATGGTTGATGGTGAGGATCCCCTCTGCACCATTTACGTAAACGGCGTGGCTCTGGCTTCCGGTGTTCCTGAGCATACCAACATCGCTGATACCCTTATGTGGGGTCACGATAACCCCCAGCGCGCTTGGGGCGGTGACGTGTACGGCTTCCGCTTCTACAACCGTTGCCTGACTCCCGATGAGATCGCCGACAACTCTTCTGCCGATGAGAAGAACTACCGTAACGGTAACTACTTCGATCCCGAGGTGGAGTACGACGATTCCGACGAGGTCATCGGCGGCGAGGACGGTATCACCTACACCAACAACATCGTTACCATCAACGAGAATACCGACCTGATCCCCGCTATCGGTGAGTACGGTTGCACCAACGTTCACAACCTGCACTTCTACAGCGAGGAGCACCAGGGTGCTAAGCTCATCCCCACCACCAACGATGATGGTACCATTACCGGTAATCCCAAGCTCTACGTCAACTACGCAAAGTTTGTCCGCCGCGCCGGCCTTGAGAATCTGATGGCTGAGGACGTTAAGTACATCGCCGTCAAGCTGAAGGTCGTCGGTGAGATCGAGGATCTTCTGATCTGGGGTCTGTCCGGTGAGTATCATTCCACTTATGAAGGTCCTTCCAACCTGATGGCTGACGACTTCCCCGCCTGCAACGGTGAGACCGAGTATATGCTCTTCAACATGGAGGACGCATGGACCGGTCTTATCAACCAGTTCGCCTTCGAGATCGTCAACCCCAACCCTGAGGCTGTGGTCTACATCGAGGAGATCGCTCTGTTCGCTGATCAGGCCTCTGCTTATGCCTACGCCGGCACCGAGCTCGAAACCGAAGCTTCCACCGAGGAGAATACCGAGGACGAGACCGATGCTTCCACCGATGCTCCCGAGACCAATGCTGCTACCGACGCTCCCGCAACTGAGGCTCCCACTACTGAGTCTGAGGGCGGATGCGGCTCCGTGATCGGCTTTGGCGCTATCGCACTGCTGGCTGCTGCTGCTGCCGCTGTGGCTCTCAAGAAGGACTGAATAACCCTTCGTAATGTCCATACTGCCCCGCGCCGCTGATTTTTGAGCGACGCGGGCTCCCCCGAGACTTGTACCATCGGATAGAAACATATCCGCCGCGTACAAGTCTCTTTTTCTCCATACTGTACCCGCATAAATACGAAAACATTCTATCTCTCTTTCAGGAGGTCTCTCATGTCTTACACCTATAAGCACGTTATCCTCGTCGGTATCGACGGTGCCGGAAACTTCTACCGCCATACCTCCGCTCCCATGATCCGCCGCGTAATGGCTGAGGGAGCAGGCACCGACCTGTGCCTCACCGCCATTCCTTCGGACTCCGCCCAGTGCTGGGGCTCCATGCTCATGGGCGTGACCTGCCGCATTCACGGGCTGCACAACGATAAGATCTCGTCTGCCGCTGAGCCCTGCTCCACCGACGAGCATCCCACTGTTTTCCGTATGATCCGCGAGGCTATGCCCGATGCCGTTCTGGGCTCCTACTCGAACTGGAATCCCATCAATTACGGCATCATCGAAAACGGTATCGGTGTGACCAAGGAGACGGGAGATGACGAGGGGCTTTGCGAGCGTATCTGCGAGTATGTCAAGAATGAGAAGCCCACCTTCCTGTTCATCCAGTTCGACTCGGTGGACGGCACGGGCCATTGCCACGGCTATGGCTCGGAGCAGCACCTCAACCAGATCAATATTTGTGATGCCTATGCTGAGCGCATCTACAACGCCTGTGAGGAGGCGGGGATCGCGGAGGATACCCTGTTTATGATTACCGCCGATCACGGCGGCTACGAACGCGGACACGGCACCGACACCGACGAGGAGAAGTGGATCTTCGTAGCCATCAAGGGAAAGACTGTAAACCATATCGACATACAGCATATGCAGGTGAAGGATTTCCCCGCCATCATCCATCACGCTCTGGGTATTCCCGCCCACATGAATTGGATGTCCCATATCCCCGAAGGGCTGTTTTCCGAGTGAGCTTTCGCCGACTTGACGGTATTGACCGAATTGATCTATGAGACAACAAAAGCTCCTTACATCCGAAAAAAGCAGCCGCGCCCTGGTGATTACCTGCTGGTGCATCTATATGATCGCCTACCTGACTCGCAACACCTACGCGGCCTCCATTGTCCATCTCACAGGAGAAGGGCTGGTCACTACCTCTATGGCAGGACTTATCAGCACGTGCTATTTCGTCAGCTATGGATGCGGCCATCTTATCAACGGTATCCTGGCGGATCGGGTCTCCCCCGTACCTATGTTGGGCGTTGGTATTCTGGGGACTGCCGCTGCTAATCTGCTTATGCCGGCTGTGATCCCCTCAGTCCCCGCCATGATCGCCGTTTGGACGGCCAACGGTTATTTTGAGTCTATGCTCTGGGCACCCATTTTCGTATTGTTTTCGGGGGTCATCACGGAAAGGCTTCGCCATATCGCCCTGGCGACCATCTCCTCCTCCCGTCCCGTGGGCCAGATCCTGGCCTACCTGTTCACAGCCGCCTGCTCCCACTTTGGTGTAGGCATCGCGGCTCCCTACGTCATTGCCGCCGGATGCGCCGTTCTGACCTGTGTCGCGCTGGCCGTCGTGGCAAGGATCGCCTTTTCCGCTCCTGACATCCGTACCGTTCAGGTTCAGCCGACGCGGAGTGAGGCCGGGAAGCCCGCCGATACGACCCACCTTATGAAGCTCCTGGCCCTCAGCGGAGCCGTGATCTTCATGCTCCCCGCCGTCTTTCACGGAATGCTCAAGGACGGCGTCAATACCTGGGTCCCCACCATCCTGCGGGATACCTTCAACGCCTCCGCCTCCCTCTCCACCATTCTGGCCGTGATCCTGCCGCTGACGGGACTCTTTGGCGTGGTGTTCGCCAACTTCCTCCTGGGGCGCAAGGCTCTGCTTGGAAATCATCCTCTGATCGGTATCATCATCATGCTACTGACGGCGATCCCCACCGCCCTGCTTCTGAACACAGGAAGCATGACCCTCGTGATGGGGGTGATCTGCCTTTGTCTGATCTGCTTTTTGATGGAAGCTTACAATCAGGTCTTTTCCACCATGATGCCCGCCAAATTCGCCTCCTACGGAAAGGGTGCCACGGTCTCGGGTATCTTCAATTCCCTGATCTACGTCGGAAGCGCGATTTCGACCTATACCTTCGGTGCCGTAGCCGAACGGGTGGGCTGGCATATGACCACGGTCCTGTGGCTGGTGCTGGCTCTTGCCTCGGCCGTGATCCTCGCGCTTTCCATCAAGCCCTGGATGCGCTTTATAGCACAAAAGCCCCACTGAATCCTCGCCCGTTGCGGGGAAATATCCGGAAAGGAAACCGTCTATGGCAAGCAAAAAGAAAAAACTGTATGCCGTCTCTAACGCCCACCTGGACACCCAGTGGAACTGGACCATCCAGGACACCATCCGCGATTGCGTCAAGAATACCTTGGTGCGGAATTTTGAGCTGTTCAAAAAGTACCCCCATTACCGCATGAATTTCGAGGGAGCCTTCCGTTACAGCCTTGCCAAGGAATACTATCCCGATCTTTACGAGGAGCTGAAGGGCTATATCGCGGAAGGAAAATGGAACGTATCGGGCAGCCAATGGGATGCCTCGGATACTAACGTCCCCTCCTCCGAGGCGTATATGAGACAGATCCTTCTCGGAAACGGATTCTTTGAGAAGGAGTTTGGCAAGAAGAGCAGCGACATCTTTCTGTCGGATTGCTTCGGCTTTCGCTGGTCTCTTCCCTCCATCGCCGCCCATATGGGACTGACGGGCTTTTCGACCCAGAAGCTCCAGTGGGGTGTGGGTACTCCAATCATTCACGAGGACGGCACCGTGACCCGTCCCATGCCCGACAAGGAAGCCGTGCGCATGGATCTGGGCAAGTGGGTCGGCCCCGACGGAAACTACGTAGTGGGATCCATGATCGGGAACGATTATACTCTGCGGTTTGAGCGTGACCCCGAGGCGCGCCCCATTCACGACCGAAAGGAGTATCTGGAGAGAATTGAGCATAACGAAACCTATGCCGGTGTTCCTTCCCATATGATGTATTTCGGCACGGGTGACTACGGCGGTTCAGCCACCGACGAGTCGGCTCGCTACCTCAACGACGCCGTGGCTCAGAACGGCGAAGACAAGGATTTTGAGGTCATCGCCGCCTCTACCGATCAGATCTTCAAGGATCTGACTGAGGAGGAGATCGCAAATCTCCCCGTATATAACGGAAATCTCCATATTCCCCATGGCTTCGGTACGCTTACCTCCCATACCATCAACAAGCGATGGAACCGCAAATGCGAGCTGCTGGCAGATGCAGCCGAGCGCGCCGCCTCGGTAGCCAAGTGGCTGGGAACGGGGAACTACCCCAAGGAGCGTCTGGACTTCGCCTGGAAGCTCTTTCTCTGGCACCAGTTTCACGACGATCTCCCCGGCACCTCCATCCTGGATGCCTACCGCTTCAGCTACAACGATTACGTCATCGCCCAGAATATTCTGGCCGACGAGCTGACCGCTTCGGTTGAGGCCGTATCCTCGACCCTCAAGACCGATGTGGCCGGTGAACCCGTGGTGGTCTACAACCCCGTGGCCTGCACCCGCTCCGACGTGGTGACCGCGCCTCTGCCCAAGGGGGCCGTCTGTGCGCGTGTCTACACCGCCGATGGCGTGGAGGTGCCTTCCCAGATCTCCGAGCTGAACGGCGAGCAGGCGGTGCGTTTTATCGCGACGGTTCAGCCCGTCAGCTTTACGGTCTTTGATGTCCGTCCTGCCGATGCGGTCTGCGACTTGGATACGGGTCTGACGATCACCGAAAATACGCTGGAAAACCGCCGTTACCGCGTGACCGTCAATGCCGAAGGACACATTGCCTCGGTCTACGACAAGCAAAATGACCGCGAGCTGCTGTCCGCGCCCTCGGCTCTGGCTACCCGTGAAGACAACAACACCAATTGGCCCTCCTGGGAATTGAAGTACGAGGATACAAAGCTGCCCTTTTCCAACGTGGGCGGAGAGGTTACCGCTGCGGTGATCGAGCAGGGCGCGGCCGTGGTGGCTTTGAAGGTGACTCACGCCGACGGTATGAACACCTATACCCAGATCATCTCCCTCACCGCAGAGGGCAACCGCGTAAACGTGGACAACGAGGTGGATTGGCACAACCGTAAAACCTTACTGTCTGCGGGCTTCCCCCTGACGGTTTCCAATCCTGTCGCTACCTTTGACATCGGCCTGGGTGCCGAGACCTTGGGCAACACCGATTCTTACCCCTACTTCCAGCATTGTGTCCACCAGTGGGCGGATATGGCCGACCCCGACGGCTCCTTCGGCGTGGCCATTCTCAACGACTGCAAGTACGGCATGGAGAAGCCCACCGACGATACCCTCCGTTTGACTCTTATCCATACCCCGCTGGCTCCCTTCAAGTATATTTCAGGCCAGGATTGGCAGGATCACGGTCTGAACCTCTTCAAATACGGTCTCACCTCCCATGCGGGTTCCCGCGACGGTGTGGCTTCTGAGGCCGAGTGTCTGAACAATCCCCTGATGGCCTTCGCTGTAACCAAGCATGAGGGAAGCACCTCTGCTTTGTCCTTCGTATCCGTAAACGACGGTGAAATTGCTATTCGTTGCATCAAGGAGGAGGAGAAGGGGAATCGCCTGGTCATCCGTGTCCAGGAAACAGCCGGACGTGCACATAAGTGCGTAAAGCTGTTGCTGGCCTCCAATCTGAAAAACGCCGTCGAAACCAACGGCTACGAGGAAGGAAACGGTGCGGTGAATTTCGATACCCACAGCCTGACCTTCGATATGGCCCCCTTCGCCGTCAAGACCTTTGTCCTGGAAACCGAGAACGCCGTCTCCGCCGCCTCCATGGGTATTCCCGTTGCACTGGACTGCAACAAGCGTGTGACCACCTCCCGCTTCGATTATACCGCAGGCGAATTTGGCTGCGGCATCTCCATTCCCGAGGAGCTGTTCGGCAAGACGGTGAATTGTGGTGGCCTGGGCTTCGTGATGGGAGATCCCGGGGAGAACAACGCCGTTCTGTGCGATGGTCAGACCGTGTCCGTCCCCGCCGGAGCAACAAAGCTGGCCATTCTGGCAGCCTCCCGCAAGGGGGATACCGAAGCTGTCTTTACAGTGGGAAATCAGCCTGTTTCGGTCAGAATCAGCGATTTTGCCGAGAATATGGGCTGTTGGGATCAGGTAGCCGCAGGCGACCGCGCGTATATAAAGCGTGATCCCATTGCCGTCAGCTATTCCCACACCCATGATTCCGACGGCGACCGTCTCTACAAGTTTGCCAATATCTTCCGGTACGTTCTGGATACCGAGGGTGCCGAAAGCATCACGCTTCCCGCAGGCGAGGAGATCGTGATCCTGGCTGCCACCGCCGTCATGGGAGACAGCAAGAGCGCCATTCCCACGGCTCCCCTGTACGACATGATCGCCGAAAAGACCTCTCCCGTCCACACGCTGACCTCAGTGGAAATGAACGGCTCGGGCACCTATCACGAAGGCGAGATCGTCCGCGTGGCT
Source organism: Clostridia bacterium (assembly GCA_017938885.1). Classification (GTDB taxonomy): domain Bacteria; phylum Bacillota; class Clostridia; order Oscillospirales; family CAG-272; genus CAMEON01. The sequence goes on along the minus strand of JAGBAS010000029.1, from coordinate 10,847 downwards.
GCGCCCCGTTGCAATGAGAACGGTATGTTTACGGGCTTCGGCGGCAATGCCGAAATCATCTGGCAGGATGACGTACAAGCCCTCGTGCGCATAGGAGACTGCGATGCTGTGATTTATCCCGTTTTCTCGAATTTGGGAGAAAACGTGGTGTTGAATAAGCCCTGCAAGGCCAATACCTACCGTGAGAGATTCGAAAAGCCCGAACAGGCACTCAACGGCGACAGCAAGAGCAAATGGGCGGGTCTTGCCGGCGAGGCCGATACTGAGACCGGTATGGCCGGATGGCTGGAGATAGATCTGGGTGAAGCTACCCCCATCTACAAGTGGCTGGTACTCCATTGCGGTGAGTATGAGGATAAAAACGACAATACCGTGGACTATTTCCTGCAATATAAGGAGACTGAGGACGCCGAATGGCAAACCGCAGACGAGGTCTGGGGCAACCGGGAGAACGTGACTCTCCGTGAGTTTACCCCTGTGCAGGCTCGCTTTGTACGCTTGTATATCATCCGTCCCACCCCGCATGCGGATAAGACCTGTCGTATCTACCAGCTTCACGTTTACCGCCTCCCAGCAGGGAAGCAGTAAACCCAAGCTTTCCCAAACATCCGCATATACCATCCAAAAGGCACGCGCTCCGTAAAAAGAGCGCGTGCCGATCGTTTTGGAACTTCTTTATCATTACGTCTTTGGGCTTTTTGCAGACTGTCCCTTGGAAAGTAAGACAACCGTCTCCACATGACCCGTAAAAGGAAACATATCCACCGGCCGGAGCTTTCGCACCTTATACCCGCCCTTCGAGAGAGTATACAGATCTCTTGCCAGGGTCTCGGGATTGCAGGACACGTATACTACCCGCTCGGGGGAGAGCTTCATGAGACTGTGCAGGAATTTTCCGCTACACCCCGCCCTGGGCGGATCGGTGATGACCACGTCGGCGATCTGACCCTTTGCGGCCATAGCTTCCATGAATTCACCTGCATCCCCTGCGTGGAATTCGGCGTTGGTCACTCCGTTTTGCTTTGCGTTTTCCATGGCATCGTCCACCGCGTCGCGGTTGACCTCCACGCCGATCACCTTCGCGGCCCCCGAAGCCACGGTCAACCCGATGGTCCCCGTACCGCAGTAGGCGTCGATCACCGTCTCCTTGCCCGTCAGCCCCGCGAACTCCTTGGCCTTGCCGTACAGGACCTCGGTCTGGACGGGGTTGACCTGGTAGAAGGAGCGGGGACTGATGCGGAACTCCAGCCCGCACAGACGGTCGGTGATGTACCCCTCACCATAAAGGACGTGGCTCTCACTCCCCAGAAACAGGGCGGTGTCGGTGGGGTTTACGTTCCGCACCACCGTGGTGATCTCGGGATGGCGGCGCAAAAGCTCGTTGATAAAGGACCGCTCCGAGCGGAACTCGCCTTTGGCAGTCACCAGCACCACCATGATCTGACCGCTCACAAACCCCTTTCGGATCAGGACGTGCCGCAGAAAGCCCTGACCCGATTCCAGGTCATAGGGGCGGATCTTCATGGAAGCGCAGAGCTTGCGGATGGTGGCAAGAATAGGCGCGGCGCACTCGTCCTCCAGCATACAGGACTCCACCTCCACGATGCGGCGGGAGGCAGACTGATACACGCCTGACACTACCTTACCGCTCTTGGAGCGGAAGGCCGCCTGGACCTTGTTGCGGTAATGGGTAGGATCCTCCATACCGATGATCTCCTCTACACGGCCAAAACGGCCAAGGAGCTTTATCAGCTTGGCCTGCTTCAAGTGGAGCTGTTCTTCATAGGGGAGGTTCTGGAGGGAGCAGCCTCCGCATTTTTTCGCGTAGGGGCAGGGGAGCATGGTTGGTTCCTTTCGTTTGTGTCATAATATTCAATCAATTTCGATATGCCAAAGAATCTTTTGGCATGTAATGTAAGCGTGTTCAACGGGGATATCAAACTCCGGCCTGTTGATCCAACCGCCGTATCCGTTCAGGACGGTAAAGGTGAGGCCGTTCTCTGCCTTTTCAATTTTTGAATCCAGAATCAAGCCAACCTTTTTCTTGAAGGTCTCTTTGGTGACACCGCAGAAGCGCACCGTGATGATACACCCCCAAGTGGTGTCCAGAGTGACCGTAAGATCCGTATCCGTCTCGGTGCAAGCGATGGGCTCAGCATCATGAAAGTGAAAGGATACGGTTTCCAGAGACGCGGCATCGGTTTGGGTCTTCAGCTCAAACCAATCCGGCAGAGTGATGGGGGCGGTGTAGGGGGCAAAGCGGTTGTCCTCGGTCAAGGGGAGCTTGTCCCCGGCGAGAAACCTCTCCATGAGGTCTTGGTCATTCAGCAACCAATCCAAACCGCTCCATTTCTTTTGGGCATCGCCGTACTCGTTGGAAACAATGTACAGACTGCGGATCGACTTGGGATGCGGATATCCCTCCTCCCACACGCGCAGCCAAAGATCCAGCCTTTGCACGTAGGAAAGGGAAGGATCCAATCCGATGGCGGCGGATTCTCCTCCCGCAAACTTGATGGCAAAGAGGGGGGATATGTAGGTGGTGTTATCGGCGGTCTTGACAATGGCGTAGGTCATGGTGAGGCTCCTTTCAACTAATCATCAAACAAACTCAATCACCCGCGCCGTCTCCATCCCCGTCTCGATCTGGGGGATCCTCTCGGCGTACACACTCTCAAAATCGAAATGCTGATGCCCCGTCAGAATGTACTTGATGAGCGGCTCCTTTGCGATGTATTCCATCATCTCCAGAGTCACCTCATCCGCCTTCTGCTGGATATACCGATCGGGGGGATAGCTCTGCATCAGCTCCTCGGGTACCCCCATGAGGTAGGCGCAAGGGCAGTAGCTCATCATGCGCTCATAGAACTTGGGATCGTACAGCGGGGTGTGCATCATCAACACGATAGGCAGACCTTTGGCCACCTCACCCTTCAAAAACTCAAACTGCTCGGGCTCAAAGAGGTAGTACCCATTATCCAACGCCACGAAGTTGACCCCGTTCACCACACGGGAATCCATGCGGATGTTGTTACCAAAGCAAGCCTGCACCGCAGGCAAGCTCCGGTTGCGGTAGTCCGCGTCCTCCTTGGCCTCCCCCACGTAGAGAGAGAACTCATGGTTGCCCGTAGCCATGTAGACGTCGTGGATATCGGTAAAGGCCTTCACCGCCTCCAGATTGGCCAGGGATACAAAATCAATGAGGTCTCCCGTGTGGAAGATGGGGGCGTTTAGCTCACGGGACAGCTCCCCCGCCTCGGCCAGGACTTTTTCGGCGTTGGGAAAGGCGGGAAGCCGCCAGCCCACAAGGTCTACCTTGCGCTGACCGTCCCGGAGATCAGCGTAGGTCAGGTGGGTGTCGGAAAGATGGATGATCTGGAAGGGCGCGGTCGCGCCGACGGGAAGAACGGTGTGGATGACGTTGACAGACATAGCAGAAACTCCTTCGAAATAAACAGGCATCAACCGAAGCAGGCGTTTACCGTTCCATTATAACACAAAAGCGAGAAATACGCAAGGCGGATTCGAAATTTTCTGAAAAAAGCCCGATATATCTTGACAGAAAAAGAATATTGTGATATAATGAGAAAAACGGATCATGCAGAGATCAGGAGATGCAAGGAGCCGGGGTTTTTCCCTGTACTCATTTGCATCTTTTTCTGTGCTTCCAATCTTTTGAAAGGGGTTTTTTCATGTACGACGTAACCGTCATCGGTGCCGGTGTGGTGGGTGCGCTCATCGCCCGCCGTCTGGCCGCCTATGATCTTCGTATTTGCATTGTAGACAAAGAAAACGACGTAGCCAGAGGGGCTACCGCCGCCAACTCCGCCATCGTCCACGCGGGCTTTGACGCCAAGGAGGGCTCTATGAAGGCCCGTATGAACGTGCGCGGCTCCCGGATGATGGAGCAGGTCTGCGCCGAGCTGGGGGTCAGCTACAAGCGCAACGGCTCTTTGGTGGTGGCTTTTGAGCATGAGCGCGCCGAGGTGGAGGCCATCTACCGCCGGGGCGTGCAGAACGGTGTGGAGGGGCTCCGCATCGTGGAGAAGGAGGAGCTCTTTGAGATGGAGCCCAACCTCAACCCCGAGCTGTCCTGTGCTCTGTACGCGCCCACGGGTGCCATCGTGTGCCCCTACGGCCTGACCATCGCCGCCGTGGGCAACGCCATGGATAACGGCGCGGAGCTGGTTCTGAACTTTGAGGTGGTCTCCATTGAAAAGACCGCCGAGGGATATACCCTCACCGCCGCCGACGGCCGTGCCGTGGAGACCCGTTACCTCATCAACAGCGCGGGCGTGTACTCCGACGAGATCGCCAAAATGCTGGGTGATGAGTCCTTCTCGGTCCACCCCCGCCGTGGCGAGTATATGCTCTTGGACAAGGAGTGCGGACAGACTACTACCTGCACCATCTTCCACACCCCCACCAAGATGGGTAAGGGCGTGCTGGTGAGCCCCACCGTCCACGGCAACCTCATCGTGGGCCCCACCGCCACCGACATGGAGGACAAGACCGACACCGCCACCACCACCGAGGGCTTCGCCGACATACGCGCCAAGGCGGGGGACAACGTGGCAGGTATCCCTTACGGTAAGGTCATCACCTCCTTCTGCGGTCTGCGCTCGGTGGGCAGCACCGGTGACTTCATCATCAAGGCCGAGAATAACGCCGTTCTGCTGGGCGGTATCGAGTCCCCCGGTCTCTCCTCCTCCCCCGCCATCGCCGAGTACGTGGAGGAGCTGCTTCGCGGCATGGGTCTTGTGCTGACTCCCAAGGCCGACTACAACCCCAACCGCGCCCCCATGGACGCCTTCCGTCACATGAGTGTGGCCGAGAAGAACGAGATGATCCAAAAGGACTCCCGCTACGGCCGTATCATCTGCCGCTGTGAGGAGGTCACCGAGGGCGAGATGGTGGCCGCCATCCACGCCAATCCCCCTGCCTACGATGTGGACGCCGTCAAGCGCCGCACCCGCGGCGGCATGGGACGTTGCCAGGGCGGCTTCTGCTCCCCGGAGGTGATCCGCATCCTCGCCCGAGAGTGGGGCGTGTCCTACGACGCCATCACCAAGAACGGAGGCGGCTCCTACATCAACAAGGGCCGCACCAAAGTAGCAGGCGGAAACAAGGAGGGCAACTGATATGCAGAACTACGTAGATAAGACTGCTCCTTACACCGCTCTGGTGGTCATTGGCGGTGGCCCCGCCGGTATGGCCGCCGCTGTGGCCGCCTATGATAACGGCGTTCGCGACATGGTCATCCTGGAGCGTGACCTGAACGCAGGCGGGATCCTCCGCCAGTGCATCCACAACGGCTTCGGCCTCCACCGCTTCGGGGAGGAGCTGACGGGCCCCGAGTACGCCGACCGCTACCACAAGATGGTGGTGGAGCGCGGCATCGCCGTCAAGACGGGTGCCACCGTTCTGGACGTGACCCCCTCCGAGGAGGAGGGCGTGGCCGCTTACGTCACCGCCATCAGCGAGGCCGAGGGGATGTTCACCCTCCGCGCGGGGGCTGTGGTGCTGGCCATGGGCTGCCGTGAGCGCTCCAAGGGTGCTCTGAACATCGCGGGTACCCGTCCCGCCGGTATCTACTCCGCCGGCACTGCCCAGCGGTTCGTCAACATGGAGGGCTATATGCCCGGCCGAAAGGTGGTCATCCTGGGCTCGGGCGACATTGGTCTCATCATGGCCCGCCGCATGACCCTGGAGGGGGCCGAGGTCAAGGCTGTCTGCGAGCTGATGCCCTATTCCGGGGGCTTAGCCCGCAACATCACCCAGTGTCTGGACGATTTCGGCATCCCCCTGATGCTCTCCCACACCGTGACTCAGATCCACGGCAAGGAGAGACTGACGGGTGTCACCGTCTCCAAGGTGGACGAACGCCGCAGACCCATCCCCGGTTCCGAGATCTACTTTGAGTGCGATACCCTGCTTCTGTCGGTGGGTCTGATCCCCGAAAACGAGCTGACCCGAGGCGCTCATATCGGCATGGACGGCATCACCGGCGGCGCGACCGTGGACCAGTACCGCCAGACCTCTCTGAAGGGTGTCTTTGCCTGCGGTAACGTCCTCCACGTCCACGATCTGGTGGACTACGTCTCCGAGGAAGCCGCTCTGGCGGGCTCCTCTGCCGCCGCCCATCTTCGCGGCGAGCTGACCGAAGGCCGGGCGATTACCCTAAAGACCGACGGCAAGGTGCGCTACACCGTGCCCCAGGCGGTCACCGTCACCGGGAACACCGCCGATGTGACGGTCTATTTCCGTCCCTCCGACATATACCGCGACGTCACCGTGACCGTCCGCGAGGGCGGTGCTGACGGTGCCATCCTCTCCAAGAAGAAGCGCATCAAGGTGGCTCCCGGCGAGATGGAGACTATTACCATTAAGGCCGCCGATCTGACCGCGACCACCGCCGACACATTGCTTGTGTCCATCGAAGAATCCGCCAAGAAGGGAGGCAACGCATAATGGCTACCACGACTAAGACTTTAACCTGTATCGTTTGCCCCCGTGGCTGTACCCTCACCGTGACTCTGGACTCCGCCCTGGAGAACCCCGTCTTGTCCGTGGAGGGCCAGGGCTGTAAGCGGGGCGTGGACTACGCCACCGCCGAGTGCACCCACCCCACCCGCGTGCTGACCACCACCGCTCCCACCGTCGACGGAGGTGTGGTTCCCTGCAAGACCGACCGCGCCATCCCCCGCGAGCTGCTCTTCGAGGCCATGAAGGCGGTCAATGCTCTGTCCGCTCCCGCCGTAGTGCGCATCGGAGACGTGTTGCTCGAAAATCTGCTGAATACGGGCGCGAATATCGTAGCCACCGCCAACCGAGGTTACAATTGAATCGGAGGACCTTCATGGACACCATCAAAATCGAAAAGAACGGAACCCGTATGATCGCTCACGCAGGACTGATGGGTATGGAGAGCTCCAATACCAACGCAGGCTTCATCGCGGCGGGCAACAGAACCTACTACGGCGTGGAGACCGACGTGCGGGTGACGGGGGATAAGCAGATCGCTGTGTTACACAATCCAACCACGGCAGGCATCAGTCCCGTTGAACTGGTCGTGGCTGAGAGTACCCTCAAGGAGCTGCAAAGCATCCCGTTGTACGACCGTCCCTTTTTCTATGGTATGGAGAACTACGGCGTTCAGCCCTTACAGAATGTCCTCCGATCGGATCTGCATATCCCTTCTTTGGCGGAATATATCCACATCTGTAAGAAATACGGAAAGATCTGCGTGCTGGAGCTGAAAAGTGAAATGTCGCCCGACGACGTTGCCAACATCCTGTCTCAATACAAGGAACAGGACTACGAGGACAGCGTCATCTACATCTCCTTTAACCGCGAGACCCTGAAAGAGCTACGCAAACAGGCTCCCGATGCGGTGGTTCAACTGTTGACCAATGAAAAGCAGGTTTTCTCAGACGAATTTTTGGACGGAGTCGCCGCCGACGGCTTTGACCTGGATATTCACATCTTCACCGCCACGAAGGAGCTGGTGGAGCGTATTCACGCACGCGGTATGCAGGTCAATGTATGGACCTGCGACTGGCCCGAGAGAGCCGCCGAGCTTGTGGAGTGGGGCGTGGATATGATTACCACCAACATTTTGGAGTAACGGGCAGTTTCCGTGATTTCTTTTCTTGAAAATGCCTGCTTTGCGGGCATTTTTGTGTTTACGCCGGTTGAGAATCGAAATGCACCCGGGCACAAGCAGAAAGAAGGACGCGCCGTTCATTTTTTCCGAAAAAACGATTTTTTTTAGAAATCGTGAAAGATTCGGCTGAGAAATTTCGTCTTAATAGATGAGGGACAAAACACCGCCCGTGCGGTGGGAAAGGAGTGGTCATGGAGGACAGAGACATCATCGCCCTGTATTTCGCCCGTGACGAGCGCGCCATCCGCGAGACCGCCGATAAGTACGGTGATTTCTGCGAGGGCGTAGCCATGGGGATATTGGGCAACCGCCAGGACGCTGAGGAATGTGTCAGCGATACCTATTTGCGTACCTGGAACAGCATCCCCCCGAAAAGGCCAAGCTCACTCAAGGCCTTTTTGGGAAAGATCGCCCGCAATCTCTCCATCGACCGACTCCGTCACCGCCACATCGCCCGCCACGACAGCGATTTTGAGATCATGCTCTCGGAGCTGGAGCCCTATCTCCCTGCCCGCGAGGAGGAGGACTCCGCCCTCACCGAGCTTTTGGACGGCTTTCTTGCAGGCCTGGAACCCCTGGAAAGAAAGCTGTTCATGGGTCGCTACTGGCACGCCTACCCCGTAAACCGTCTGGCCGAGCATTACGGCCTCACCCCCAACGCCGTCTCCCTTCGTCTCCATCGGACGAGAGAAAAGCTGAGGGAATACCTGGAGATTGGAGGCTTCACCGTATGAGAGCTATGAATCTGTTGTCTGCCCTCAACGACGTGCGGGATACCTACGTTCTGGAATCGGCGTTACCTCCCCTGGGAGAAGCCTCCCGCAAGGCTGTGCCCGCGTTCAGGCGAAAAGGGAAGGACGGCTCCCTCGGACGGGTATTCTCGGACGGATGGTTGGTCGCCGCTGTTTGTACGCTGGTGGCGATCGGCACCCTCTCAGGTATGGTGTGGCTGGGACAACGCCCGCCGACACCTCCCGTCAGCTCGGACAGCGCCACCTTTCCCTCCAGCTCGGAGGAGCATCCCGTCACCGAGGGGATCCACACCGCCTCTCTCGTGTACGTCAGCAACGGGGACGGCACCTGCTCGGTGAAGGCCTCGGATGGCTTCGGTCAGCTCAGCGAGGATATCCACCTGGTCATCCCCGAAGCCTCTCCTACGGGAGATGTCGTCACCGCTGTGGAAGACTACGGCTTCATCTGGAAAACGGGGCTGAAATCGGTGACCCTGCCCGATACCGTCACGGCCATCGGCCAATGGGCTTTTGCCGAGTGTACCTCCCTGGAGACCGTAGAGCTGTCCGACTCCCTCCGCTCAATCGGCACGGCGGCTTTTCTGGAATGCACCGCTCTGAAGGAGATCACGCTCCCCGAGGGGCTGACCGCGCTGGGAGACAGTGCCTTCAGTACCTGTACCTCTCTTGCCGAAGCCACTTTGCCCTCCACCCTCAAGGCAATTCCCCAATGGAGCTTCTACAACTGCGCAAGCCTGTCGGAGCTGACCCTGTCGGAGGGGCTGACCGAGATCGGCTACAGTGCCTTTTGCGGTTGCGTAAGCCTTATCTCGGTGGAGCTTCCTGATTCTGTCAGTTCTCTGTCAAAGGGGGCTTTCGCGGGGTGTACCGAGCTTTTGTCGGTGACATCGGGAAGCGGCCTGCAAGCCGTAGGTGCGTTGGCCTTTGATGGCTGTACACGTCTGGCTACGATCACCCTTCCCGATGGACTGCAAGCCCTGAACGGCACCGCCCTCCGCGATTGCAACGCCCTGCGCACCGTGGCCTTCACGGGGACGCGGGAGGCTTGGCGCGCGCTGTTGGGTGAGCAGGCACCCTTGCCAAAGGGAAGCACCGTGCATTGCACCGACGGTGTAATCAAGTATTGACCCCGAAACCCAAAGAAAGGAACTCAACATGAAAAAGACAAGCATCATCACCCTGTTGCTCCTCCTGCTTCTGACGCTCGCTTTTGCGGTCGGTTGTGTAGACGAGGGGAAGACCCCCGCAGAATCGGAGAGCGAGACCGCAGACGCCGCTACCGAGAGCGAGACCACTCTGGCCGACATCCCCGCCGCTGACGCCCTGGATCAGCTCATGTCCGCCCTGGAATCCGAGAGCGGGGAATCGGATACCATGGAGAACGGAAAGATCGACATCGATATGACCATGGATATGACTGTGAGCATGGACGGCGTGCAGAATACCACCTCCCTGCCCATCAAGATCACCGTGATCCTGGACGAAGACAATTTCCATTTGGATGGAAATCTCCTGGGCAGTGCCTCCACCATGACCTACAAGGACGGAATGCTCTACCTGACCACCATATCCGACGTGGACGCGGTCAGCCGGCTCAAGTGTGCCATGACCCCCGAAGAGTTCGCCGCAGTCGCTCCCATCATCTTCGGCACCGAGAACAACGTGGAGGACGGAGATCTGACCATGCCCGAGTTGCCCGCTCTGGAGGGAACCAAGCCCTCCGAGCTGTTTGCTTCGGTGATTTCTGATTCGGACGAGACCAACGGCGACCTTATTATCACCGGTAAGGGCTTCAACGCTTCTCTTGCGAGTGACCTTGCCCCCCTGCTCCAGCCCATGCTGGAAGGATTGGGTCTGGTCGGAGGCGGAAACTGGGATGAGAACGGCGAGCTGGTCACGGATCCCGCCGCAACCCTGGCTGAAGTTGTGGGCATCCTCCGCAGCCTGAACGAGGAGACCATGCAGATGACCTTCATCTTCGACAAGGAAGGGACTCTTCTCTCCACCGCCGTGGATGTGACTCTGACGATAGAGGACGCCGAAAGCATGATGACCGTGAGATGCAAGGGAAGCTTTGCGGTCAAGGAGGGCGGACAGACCGTGACCGCTCCCGCTGATGCCGACAGCTATGTCGAAGAGCATTGGCGTGTGGTCTTTGACATGGAGACCGCCGAGATGCTGGAGCTGGTTCCCGATGCCGAGGGGTGCATCACCCTGTCTGCGGATCCTGCCCGCCGTGAGCGTCAGATTCTTTACCTATATAACCACTATGAGGAGTTTGCGGGTACGTTGTTCCATTTGGGCGGTTACATCGTAGATTCCTACGTGGTGGATGAGGAGACCGCCACCATCCCCGCCCATATCGGGGCTCTGGAGGGACTCATCTCCCTCCGTGACCCCGCGAGCCAGGAGGAGGACTACACCACCGT
>JAGBAS010000028.1 GCA_017938885.1 Clostridia bacterium | reverse complement strand
GCGGTATGCTGGGGCTGAGCCGCCCACAGGGGGGCGGACATGGCGCGAAAATCGGGCAGGAGCCAATGATCCTTTCCGTACACGTAGGAGGGCGCGATGCAGTTGGTCTCGGTGACACCCGTGGACAGGTGGTAGTAGGGGGCCACGAACTGAATGGAGGAGAGCTGCTTTAAGGGATACTTTCCCCAGTTCTGATAGAGGTTGAGCACCGTGAAGCTCTTGGTCTCCCCTGCCCGGAGGGTGATGGGCATGAAGACCTCGCCGTAGGAGACATCCCCGGGGAGATAGAGGCTGTCCTCATTCTCGCCCGTGAAGTTCTTGGTGACCTCCAGAGGGATGGGCAGCAGGGTCATGTCCTTGTCCAGGATCACGGCACTTTCCAGACAGCCCGCGCCCGTGTGGGTGTAGACGTAGATGCTGCGGTCGTAGCTGTCGGCTGTGATTTCGGCGTTGACTGTGAAGTATTGGTTGGGGCTGTTGTAGTAGTTGTTGTTGAAATCACCGCCGTTGACGTCGAATCGATACGCGCCGCGCAGCGCGTCGTAGCCCACGTAGGCGGCACCGTCGATGCGCTTGAAGATGGATAGGTTCTCCAAGGGAGCGCGCTCGCAAGCGGCTTCGTGAAGGAATTTTTCAAAGCTGTGACCCGAATCTGTGTAGAGGCGGAGTCCGAAATACAGGTGGGAATGGATGGGGTATACGGCATCAGCGGGGTTTTCGATGTACTGCTCCACGGTATAGAAACCGTCGGCCAGGGTCACCGTGAGGGTGCCCTCGTTTTCCTTGTAGGGCAGCAGGATGAAGCCTACAATACCCGCGCGCTTGACATCGAAGCCCACGTATTCGCAGGTGCTCCAGTCCACCCCCTCCGGGCTGTCGTGGATACCCGCCGCATCCTTGACGACAAGCTTGCTGACGCGGTCGGCCTCCAGCTTGTAGAGCTGTCCGTAGCCCGCAAGCCCCGTAGCCTCGCCGCCCGTGGTGGTGAGATGCTGTACCAGATTGACCTTATCCCCGTACAGATGGAAGGTGCGGTCCAGGCTGAAATGCTCCAGACCGGTCTCATCGTTCCGCAGTCCGAAGCCCTGATCCAGAATGTGGGTACTGTAATAGTAGTAGCCCATCTGGTAGGTGTTGGTGCGCCCCATGACGCGGGAGTCCGAGGAATAGACACGGCTTCCGTCAGCGCGTTGGAGGTATACATCACCCGTGTGGGTCATGTAGGGGAAGCCCTCGGGGTTTGTGATGGAGGTGAATTGGTTCTCCTTCTTCATCTCAAAGGTAAAGATCACGTCCCGGTTGGAGATGCGCCATACGGAACGGCGGACGTCCATGAACTGTAAACCGATTTCGTTGGCAATATCGGCGGCATGGGCAATGTTCTGCCCCCAGTCACCCTCGTAGGCCGGGGGCTCGTTGTCGTTGGACAGAGCCGAGACCACGGTATGGGTGCCTGCGGGGATGGTGCCATCTTCGGTGATGACACCCCGCAGAACCGCAAGAGCCTCGGCCATCCCTGCCTCGCTGTTGGCTCCCAACAGGAGGGAGCCGTTCTCAGCGATGATGGCGTAGCCGTTCTCCAGCGTATCGAGATCCGTGGAGAAGCGGTCGTGCAAGCGGGTGTATCCGATGACGAACAGGCTTTTGTCTGCGGGCGCGCTCTTGTCGGAGACCACCGTCAGCCCCAGCTCAGCGGCCAGGGAATCAGCGGCGTCAGATTCCCAGGTGGTGGCATAAGAGGACAGAACGATGACGGCTTGCTCAGCGTTCAGGCTGACGTCGGGCTCGGCAGGGGTATCCGGCGGTGCATCGGTATCGGTCTCCGGAGAGGGAGCGGGTGATGTCGCGATGGGGGACGTGGGATTCGTATCCGCTCCGACCGGCCCGTCGGGGGGGGCGGTACAGGCAGCTAAGGACGCCAACACCAGCAACGCCAGAGCTGCAACGGAAAGGGTGCGGATGAGACGGCTATACTTCATGGTGATTCTCCTGTACACGGATCAACCGATCACGGGTGCGATGGTCACGCTCGCGACGCTGTCGTAGGTCAGCTCCACGTGGATGACACCGCTTTCGTCGGGGGTCACGGTGGAGGTAGTGGTGGCTCCGTCTGCCGTCATGACCGTAACGGTGTAGCTCATGCTTCCAAAGCGAGCGGGCGTATAGTGGAGGGTCAGATCCATGGCACCGCTGGTGGCCGTGATGGTACAGGAGGCGTCGCGGTTGACCTTGACGTCGTAGCTCTTACCGCCATAGGTGACCTTGCGGACACCCATGTACTCGTAAGCATCGCCCCAAGAGGGGGAGAGGTGGAGGCCGTCGTGCTCGGCTGTCAGACCGACCAGGCTGTAGATGTAGGTGGAGGGAACCAGACCGCTCTCGGGGAACTCGCCGTTCAGACCCTCCAGCCAGTTGGTGGAGCCGCTGGCGGCCAGGTCGGAGACCAGCCGATTGTACTCGTAGACCCGGGCGATATCCGCCAGACGGTCGATGGTGGACTGGGCACCCTCGTACTCGGTGCGGGCCATGAGCTCGTAGAATACGGGGTAGAAGATGTAGCCGCCGTTCTCCAGGTGGAGGCCGTAAGCCGCACTGCCCCAGACGTTGATGCCGGCTGGGCCATGCCACCAGGCCACGCCCAGCTTCTTGTTCTCTGCATTGTTGATGGGGATGGTGTTGGTCACCGCCGCCAGGCGAAGCCCCCGATCCTCCAGATCCTTGAGCTTGCGGCGGGAAAGAGCCTTCTGGATGCATTGACCGTAGGAGAGGATATCCGCGCCGGTGCGCTCCTCCCCCTCAATGATGCGGTCGCCGTCGATCCAGTCGAAGACCGACTTAGCCCGCTCTGCATCCGCCAGGCCGTACTTCAGGATCTCGAAGTTGTGGAAGGTCAGACCGAAGTCTACCCGTCTGCCGTCAGAGTCGATGCAGGCGATGTAGCGGCCGGTCTCCTCAGACCAGAAGGTCTCGTTGAACTTATCCTTGACCGTTACGGCCAGAGCCTCCAGCTCCTCAGCCTTGGCGATATAGTCACCGCCCAGCATACGGTAAATGCCTGCCATGGACTCCAGAGCATTGTAGAACAGAGCGTTGGAGTAGCCGTCATAGCCGCCGAAGCAGAGGTTATCCCAGTAGTTGGAGGCGTTGGAGCCGTCCTTGCCCGTGTTGTTCCAGCAGTACTTGCCCGTATCCTTGACGTAGTCAAAGCGCTCGGAGCCATCTGCGTTGAGGTAGGTGGATTCCTCGGTCAGAAGAATGTATCCGTCCTTACCGTGGAGGTACTCCAGAATGTAGCTCATGCAGGCCTCTGTCTTGTCCAGCACGGTGCGGCCCTTGGAGGCGTCCACCGAGGCGTACTGACCGCCGGCGGTGTCGTTGTCGGTGTCGAACAAAAAGTCGGTGTTGCCTTCCCAGGAGATGACGTCGTACACGGCGGCGATGTAGCGGAAGGTGCCGTCGTAGTGGATGGAATAGCAGTCACCCACCTGCCAGTAGGGGAAGGAGCCCCAGGACCACATATAGCCCGTGGAGACCTGGGGGAAGGAGCGGAGCTTGCCCTTCAGCTCATTGATGTAGCCCGCATCTCCGCTCCAGGCCATTTTCTCGGACATCCACTCGTACCAAGTGGGCTCGTTGCCGAAGCGGTAGACCAGGTTCCGGCCATCGTCAACCAGACCGAACATATGCCACATGGCGTTGGAGACGTAGGCTACCGCGTCGTTCTTATCGTTGTAGAACATACCGTCGTTGTACGCGGGCTTGTAGTCGTCGCCCTCCAGGACGTAGTTGGAAGCCCAGTTGAGTTGCTCGGTAACGGCGTAGTCAGCGGGGATCTTGACGGTCTGATCGGCGGCGCAGTCAGCCATCAGGCGGGAGATGGCCATATCAAAGCCTGCCAGGGTGGCAGCCTTCACCGTCAAATGCGTGCCGTTTGCCGTGATCTCGTAGCCGTAGTTGCCCAGAGCCTCGGCGTCGCCATCGACAAAGCTCACAGCGAACTCATAGCCCGTGGGGGTACCGTAATCGGAGGTATCCATCCGCAGTTCCACGCCGGTCGTCTGCTTGACCACCTCGCGGAGGGTGTAGGCAGGGATCTTGGAGGTATCGGAATCGAATTCGATCACATAATCGGAGGCACCGTCCGCCACCAGCTTCAGGGAGAGGTCGGGAGCCTCGGTCTCCGCCTCGGTGGGGGTCTCGGTGGTCTCCTCTGCGGCGGGGGGATTGGTGTCTTCGGTGTCGTTTGCCGTGGTGTCTGTGACCCCGCTGCCGGGGGTACATCCGGTCAGTGCCATGGAGAGCAACAGAGCCGCGGCGCAGAGTCGCAACAGATTCTTTTTCATAGAATTCTCCTTTTCGAGATGTGTTTTGGAACGGTGTACATATTATACTACAGAAAACCCGATTTTTCTATGCAAAATTTGTTAAAAATAACCGCAAAAGACATCTGCGCACGGAATAAAGCTGTCAACACCGGAACAGCCGATGCCTTATACTCCGCTGTAGGCGTTGAACCCGCCGTCCACGGGCACCGTGATGCCGGTCACAAAGCCGCTTGCCTCGTCGGAGGACAGCCACAGGAGGGTACCGATGAGATCGCTAACCTCACCGAAGCGACCCATGGGAGTGGCCGCCAGAATTTTCCCCGTCCGAGGGGTAGGCGTGCCGTCCTCACGGAAGAGCAGGGCGCGGTTCTGGTTGGTGACGAAGAAGCCGGGGGCGATGGCGTTGCAACGGATACCGCAGGGAGCAAAATGCACCGCCAGCCACTCGGTGAAGTTGGAAATGCCTGCCTTGGCCGCTGAGTAGGCGGGGATCTTGGTCAGAGGATGGTAGGCGTTCATGGAGGAAACGTTGAGGATGTTGCCCCCCGACTCCACCATATCGGCGGCGAAGACCTGGGTGACCAGGAAGGCCGAGGTGATATTCAAGTCGAAAACGAACCGCAGACCGTCCTCCTCCAGGTGGAAAAAGGACTTGACATCGTCGGACAGATCGCGGGTCATGTATTCGTTGTCGCAGGTCGCGCGGGGATTGTTACCGCCCGCACCGTTGATGAGGAAATTCACCTTGCCCCACTTGTCGTGCACCACCTCGGCGGCATGGGCAATCTCACTCTTGTCCAGGCAGTCGGTGGGGATGGCCAGCGCGTTTTCACCGATGGAAGCGGCCACTGCCACGGCGGCCTCGGCGTTGATATCCAGCAGGGCGACCTTAGCTCCGCAAGCCGCCAGCGCACGGGCAAATTCACTCATGAGCACGCCGCCCGCGCCGGTGATGACGGCGATCTTATCGGTCAGATCGATCTGAAAGGGAAGCTTCATATTCGTATACCTCATTTCTGTTCCAATTTATTCAGCATATCCCACACGCCCAGCATATACATGATGCCCATGGCGCGGTCATACAGCCCGTAACCCGGTCTTACCGTCCCGGGGCCCTCGCTCCACAGGTGTCTGCCGTGGTCGGGGCGGATGTAGCCCTCAAAGCCGCAGTCGTGGTAGGCCTTCAGAATGTCCAGGATCCCCGTGTCACCGTCGCAGTCGCGGTGGCTGGCCTCGGAGAAGTCGCCGTTCTCAAAGTGCTTGACGTTGCGGATGTGGGCAAAGGCGATGCGGTCGCAATGCTTGCGGACAATGGCCGCCACGTCATTGTCGGGATTCGCGCCCAAGCTACCCGAGCAAAGGGTCAAGCAGTTGCAGGGGTGATCCACCATCTTGAGGAATCGGTCAATGCTCGCCTCGTCCACCAAAAGACGGGGCAGACCGAAAATATCCCACGGCGGATCGTCCATGTGGATGGCCATCTTGATGCCGCACTCCTCGCAGGTGGGCATGATGGCCTCCAGGAAATATTTCAGATTCGCCCAGAGCTTTTCGTGGTCGATGCCCTCGTAGGCCTTGAAGAGCTGATCCAACTTGGCCATGCGCTCGGGCTCCCAGCCGGGAAAGGACATATGGTACTTCTCGGTGAAGTCCAGAATGTACTTGGCCATGGCATTGTAGTCATCTTGAATCATGTTCTTCTCGTAGAACAGAGCGGTGGAGCCGTCGCCTACGGGGTGGAACAGATTGGAGCGAGTCCAGTCAAAGATGGGCATGAAGTTGTAGCAGATTACCTTGACCCCGAATCCCGACAGGTTGCGGATGGTGGTCTTGTAGTTTTCAATATACTGATCTCTGGTGGGCAGACCGATCTTGATATCGTCGTGGACGTTGACCGACTCCACCACGTCCATGTTGAAGCCGTACTTGTCCAGCTGCCGCTTCACCTCGGCGATCTCGGATTCCTCCCAGATCTCACCGGGCATCTTGTGGTGGAGCGCCCAGACGATCCCCGTCACACCGGGGATCTGCTTGATATCGGACAGCGAGATGCGGTCGTTTCCCTCGCCGTACCAGCGGAAGGTCATTTGCATAGTGTTCTCCTCACTTTTTCAGTTGGTTTGGAGATACAAGATACACGCCGAGCAATGCTCGGCAGATACAAGATACAAGATAACCCTCGGTTGAGCCATATCTTGTATCTCGTATCTTGTATCTTGTATCTTTAGATTCCTAAGAACTCCTTGACGTTCCCATAGCAAACGTCATACATCAGCTTCTCCGCGTGTTTCATATCATACTCGCCGTTCTCCACCCACTCGCCGACCACATCGGAGAGGATCCGGCGGAAGAAATCGAACCGCGCGTAGCTGGCGAAGGAGCGGGAGTCGGTCAGCATACCGAGACTCGTGCCCAGAGCGGCGTACTCGGCGGTGAGCTTGAGCTGACGGCGGATGCCCTCCACGCTGTCGTTGAACCACCAAGCCGCGCCGACTCTCACGTTCGGGAACGCCCCCGACAGGGTGCAAAGGGCAGGCACACAGGCGGGATTCAGCGTATACAGAACCGTCTTGGGAAGCTTGCCTTCCTTGTTCAGGGTGTCGAGGAAGACTACCAGCTTGTCGGTGTCCACGCCTCCGCGCATGATGTCAAAGCCCGCATCTCGGCCGACCCGCCCGAACATGGCGGTGTTGACGTTTCGGTAGGTGGCGAAGTGGAGCTGCATCACCATGCCCCGCTCGGCGTACAGAGCGGCCACGAAGTGCAGAAGATGGGAGGTCAGAGTCCACTTGTCCTCGGTGTCCAGCTTGCCCCGCTTGTCGTACAGCTCGGCGGCGGCGGTCTCACCGCAATCGGCGGCGGGAAGCCAGTCCATGCCGTGGTCGCTGATGCGGCAGCCGTGAGCCACGAAGTAGTCCAGTCTTGCGGTCAGAGCGGCCTTCAAGCCCTCCAGCGTATCGGTGGCGATGCCCGAAACGGCGGCCAGCTCGGAGAGCGCGGTCTCGTCCAGACCGATCATGCGGTCGGGGCGGAAGGTGGGGGAGACCTTGGTGTCGCCGTACACACCGTGAGCCGCCAGCTCCGACACGGGATCGTCGGTGGTGGCGATGTACTCCACCTTGAACTGCTTCAGAAGATCGCTGACGCGGATATTTGCCAGCTTGGCGTTGGCCTTCTCACGGATGTCCTCGGCGGTGTCGGGGCCAAGCGGCTCGTGGATATCGAAGATCAAGCCCAGCTCCATCTGAGTCCAGTAGTACAGAGGATTGCCCGCCAGTCGGGGGAAGATGGAGGCGTACCTCATGTACTTCTCGGAGAAGTCGGCATCGCCGGTTACGTACTTCTCGTCGATACCGCACATCCGCATGGCGCGCCACTTGTAGTGGTCGCCTCCCAGCCACAGCTCGCCCAGGTCCGAGAAGCTGCGGTCAGCCGCGATCTCCGTCTCGTTGAGGTGGCAATGGTAGTCGATGATGGGCAGGTCCTTGACCGTCGCATAGAGGGCCTTGGCCGCATCTGAGCGGAGCAGAACGTCAGGGCCGAAAAATTCTTTCATGTGTATGATCTCCTTTCAGGGCTTTCACCTTGCGGATGATTGGCGATACGCGGGAAGAAGTGTTCATCATATGCAAAGTGAAGGCTGATTCCTGACTATATTATAGCATAAACGGGCCAAAAAGTAAAGAAGATTTTCCGCGAGATCAACGGATCTCCTGCTCCAGGCTTTGGAAATCGGGGGTGTCGAAAAACTCGGTCAGGGAGATCCCCAGCCCGTCGCAGAGCATCTTGATGGTGACCACCCCGGGGTTGACGCTTTTCCCGTACAGGATATTCTTGACGGTGGAAGGGGGGACGGCGGATTCGGTGGCCAGCTTGTGAATGGACATACGCTTTTCCTCGCACAGGCGAAGCAGACGGTTCTTGACGGCGGTATAGGTATCCATAAAACTCTCCTTGTATGAAATTTTATGGACTTATTATAGACTTTTTCTCTTGACAAAATGGGCTATATATGATACAATATAGACTATAAATGGGCCAAAGCGCCGAAAAGGAGGAAAAAATGAGTGAGCTGACTGTTCGGGACGGGAATCATCTGCCGTCCAAGGCTGTGTTAGGCAGTTACGTGCATGACGCGGCGGAGATGGAGTTCGATCTTCTGACCATGGAAAAGAGCCGGGATGAATTGAAAGAGAAGATCCTCAAGGAGCGTTCCAGGAATATTCGAAAGGAGATGGGGAGCTTTGTACCAAAGCAGCATTTGGAAAAGAGACCTTTACAGAACGAGGTTTTGGAGAATACTTCTTCTTTGAAATTGCCGGAAAAAGATGGAGGGGCTAATTTTTTTGTGACGTGTTGCGTGGGAGCGGTCGTTTCGGCTGTTCTTGCACTGGTTATCTCTTTTTTTGCATACTGCAATAGAGAGGACTATGAATTTACTTTTTTGGGTGTAAAGCTGTTGGGGATCTTCTTGCTGATTACATTGTTCATTGCGATTATCGTTGCGGTCGTCAGCAATAGTTCGACTGAAAGTAAGCGTGCAGAAATCATTGCTTCGCATCACCGTGAGATATCCTCGAAAAACGAAAAGATCCGCCGCGAAAATGCCGCCGCAGAGAACTACAATACCAAAACTCTCCCCCGCCTCAATGCCGAGATCGACGAGGAAAACCGAAAAGGAGCGGAGCTTCACGAGCAAACGATACTGGCCGCTACAGCAGAGCATGACCGCCTGCTCTCCATGCTCGATCAGCAGTACCGTGAGATGGAGAACGCCATTGAAAAGGCAAAAGCCCAGCGCGCCAAATTCTACTCCGTCAATATCATCCCCACGGACTACCGCACCATCGAGTGTACCTTCTTCCTCGACCACTCCTTCCGCAACGATCTGGTGGACACGGTGCGCCAGGGCATTGAGCGGTATGAGCTGTCCGAATACCGCAACTCGGTCCTGGGCGGCTTGCAGACCATCGCCAACAGCCTCGGGAACCTGACGGGCCTGATGCTGGATCTGGGCAACCGCATCAACTCCATCCAGAACCAAGTTTCGGTCATGAGCAACGACCTCTACTACATGACCGAACGCCAGGCCAAGATGCAGAGCGAGATGGACGACAACAACCGCCGCGTGCTGGAGGAGAGCCGTCTCCAGCGATACGCCACCGAATCCCTCAACCGAAACGCCGAAAAGATCGTCAAGTATTGCGAGACGGGAAGCACCTACTGACCGAAACGTGGAATACCCAAGGGACACGCCCCGCAGACGTGTCCCTTTCTTCTCGCGTGATTCACAAATTTCCTCCGCAAAATGCAAAATTTTACCTATAAATTGTTGACAAATTGAAGAAATTACCGTATAATATACCCAAGACGCGGAGCATCCCGTCAACCGACAGGAGGTATTATTATGAAGAAACCGACTATTCGTTTTGTAACATTGATTATGACAGCCGTTATGCTGCTCTCGCTCCTGCCTGCCATGCCGGTCATGGCCGCCAAGGAACCAACCGCTATCAAGGCTTCGGGTACGACCCGTATCGTTCTGGCCGATGCCTATGAGAAGATCGCACCCGTAGGCGAGACCATCTACCTGGAAACGACTTTGGGCGAGCCCTACTTCGACCGCGTCCGCAAGGGCGATAGCCTCACCTTCCGTGTGAACGTCGCCAAGGGCGGCACCTACAGCTGGGGCATGGTCACGGGCTGGGCCTCCGGTGCGGGTCACGGTACCTTCACCCTCATGATCGACGGCACCGAGGCCTCCAAGATCGTCAACCAGGTGGGGGGCGCGGGATGGCGGAGCTGGCTGGATACTACCCCCGCCACGGTAGAACTGCCCGAGGGCGAGCATGAGATCACCATTGTATTCCACACCGACGGCCCCAACGTCTACGCCATCAAGTTCGCGCCGGCAGGGGAGGACATCGTAGCCGAGGGTAGCAAGACCTCTCTCTGTAACGCCGACAGCAGTACCCCCGTGAAAATCAGTCAGACCTACGCCATCCAGTTCAACATGACGGTGCCGTGGAGCTACATCGCCGTGGGCTGTCCCAGCTACAACAACAATAAGGGCTCTCTCCGCTTCGAGCTGTTCAAGTGGAACGAGAACTACGACAAGACCGTGGCAGGTGAGGCTCTGGCCTCCCAGGACTTCATTGACTTCAACGACAACGCCACCCTCAAGTTGGAATTCGCCGAGAATATGCCTCTGGGCGAGTACGTCCTGCTCATGACCAACATCTCGGAGGATGCCGCCGAGCAGGTGGGTGTCTGGACCTCTCCGAGTGCCCCCGAGACTATCCGCAATTACCAGAACGGCGTGGCAATCCCCAACGCCGCCCGCTGTGAGGTGCAGTATTTCGGCTCCACCTCCACCCCTCTGGGCAGTATCAGCGCAAATCTGGAGGAAACACCCGTGTTTGAAGAAATTACCGAATCCCAAAAGGACCTCGCGGACTATAAGCTGCCCGCCGCCAGCCGCTATCCCGCCGCAACCGTCATGCCCGATACCTGGGTCTTCACCGACGGTCTGGGTCGGGTCTCCCTGACCAATGCCGAGGTGGGTGACCCCCGCGACGGCAAGAATGTGGCCATGTTCTTCTGGAACTGGCACGCCACCTTCGGTAAGATCCGCACCCCCTTTAACGTCCAGAAGTACATCGACGAGCAGACCGCCGCAGGTATTCCTCTGGAGGATTACCTCTACGACTACGACCATGCGGGCTGGCTGGCCAAGGACAATTCGGTTCAGTATTTCTGGGACGAGCCCATCTACGGCTACTACCGCTCGGACGACGCCTGGGTCATCCGCAAGCAGGCCGAGCTGCTTACCGCCGCAGGCGTGGACGTCATTTTCACAGACAATTCCAACGCCACCCTGACCTGGGGTGATGCCTACCCCGTCATATATGAAACGTGGACGAAAGCCATGCAGGACGGCGTGGAGACCCCAAAAATCAGTAATCTGATGCCCTTTGGAGCCGGGAACGACACCCGCGTTCAGCTCCTGGAGATGTACACCAACATCTATCACGACGGCAAGTACCGTCCCCTGTGGTTCTACTGGGAGGGCAAGCCCCTCATCATGGCCCACGGTGTCAACAGCCTGAAAAATGAGGCCATCGACAAGCAGATCGCCGAGTTCTTCAGCTTCCGCGCCCCCGTTGCCTCCTACTTCACTAAGTCCGGCAACTATGGCGAATGGGGTTGGCTCTCCACCTATCAGCAGGCGCGCTATTTCGCAAACGCCGAGGAGCGCAAGGAAAAGATCGTGGAGCAGATCACCGTAGGCGTGGCCCAGAACGCCAACTATGTCAACCAGGAGCTGGCCGCCATGAGCGGACACAACATCATGGGCCGCTCCTATACCAAGAATTACCGCGACCGTTACGACAAGGAGGGCGACGAGGCCTCCAAGTGGGGTTACAACTTCTCCGAGCAGTTCGAGTTTGCCATCGAGCAGGATCCCAAGATGATCTTCATCACGGGCTGGAACGAGTGGTGCGCCAGCCGCTATGCGTCGTGGCCCAATGGGGGCAACTCGGTGGTGGAGAACGCCTTCCCCGACCAGTTCAACAACGAGTTCTCCCGCGACCTGGAGCCCTCCCGAGGCGACCTGGCCGACCACTACTACTACCAGCTGGTCAACTACGTCCGCCGCTATAAGGGCGCGAATCCCATCCCCACTCCCTCCAAGTCCGCCACCATCGATTTGACCGCAGGCTACGATCAATGGCAGACCGTAGAGCCTTACTACGCCGCCTACATCGGCAACACGGGTGACCGCGACGCCCTGGGCTACGGCGGCATCGAGTACAAGGACTATTCCGGCCGAAACGACATCATTGGCGCCCAGATCGCCCGCGACAGCGAGAACCTCTGGTTCCTTGTGGAGTGCGCCGAGAACATCACTCCCTATACCGACAAGCTTTGGATGAACCTCTACATTGATGTGGATGCCAATAACGCTGGCTGGAACAGCTTTGACTTCGTGGTCAACAAGACCGCCCCCACCGAGACTGCCGCCGTTCTGGAGAAGTTCACCGACGGCTACACCTCTGAAAAGGTGGCCGACGTGGAATACAAGGTGGACGGCCGCTACATGACGGTCAAGATCCCCAAATCGGCTCTGGGTATTCAAGGCGAGACCTACACCGTCAACTTCGCCTGGACGGATAACGTCCACGACGTGGCTGACAAGGGCGAGGGCGAGGGCAATACCACCGTCTACGCAACCTTCTCGGGCGATATTCTGGACTTCTATACCTCGGGCGATGTAGCTCCCGGCGGCCGCTTCAAGTTCTCCTATATCTCTACCCCCGAAAACAGCGGGCTGTCCGGGCAGACCGAGGAAACCACCGCCGAGGAAACGGCTCCTGCCGAGCCTGTCACCGACACCCCCGCTACCGAGGCCCCCGACGAGTCCGCGTCCGAGCCTACGGGTGAGAAGAAGGGCTGTCAGTCTGCCGTTCTGTCGGCTACGATGATCCTGGCTGCTGCCGCCGCCTCCGTTGCTCTGTATAAGGGAAAGGAATGAGCCTTTCTCATCTCAAATTCGACCCGAAAGGAGACGGATTCCATGACAGACCGTATCGCGACCCTTTTGGAATACACCGTACTCGGTCTGTTTCTGCTGTGGGCGGTCGGCTACCTGACCCGCCTCATTCCCCGCCTATGCGCGGGGAGGGTGGCGGTACGGGAGCGGGAATGGACACAGGACACCGTGGAATACGACCGCCTTACCGTCATGCTGGCTCTGCTTCCGGCCATAGCCGCGATTCTGCCCTGCCTGTGGCGGATAGCGCTGGGGATCATACAGCCGCACACCCTGCCCCTGCTGTTGGGCTGCTGTCTGTATATCGGCGCGGTTCTGTTTCGGACGTCGGGTACACAGCTCCGCTACAATGACGAGGGTCTCTATATCCGCGCCGCCAGCGGTAAGGAATATTTCCTTGCCTACGAAAGGGTACTCTCTGTGGAATGGCAGAGCGGAAAACGGGGAAAACGCTCCCGCTCTCCGCTGGTGATGATCCGCTATCGGAGCGAGCTTTTCGGCAAGCAGGTGACCGATACCGTCCTGTTGGATCCCGCCCGTATGCGGGGGATCCGCCGATTCCTGGATGCGTGGCGCAACTACGCAGAATCGTCTCCGACGGAGCCCATGAAGGAAAGTCATCCTCAAACCGAAGGCTGATTCCAAGCTCACAACAGGATGGTATGGTTTCATGTGGGTCAGCGTGACCCGTTCTCCCATAACAAAAGGCTCACCTCTTTCGGGGTGAGCCTTTCTGTAGCCAAGGAGCCGCTCAGCGGGTCGCCATGACGTCCTTTTCGTAGGTCTTGATGGCCTTCAAGGCGTCCTGGCCGATGGCGATGTCCTTCTTCATGAGCATATATTCCCAAACGGCATTCATGGGGAGGTTCTTGGCCTCGTCCATGAGCATGAGGCGGGAGGTGAAGTCCCCTGCGACCTCGGCGGGATCGGTGAGATTCACGGGCTCCAGCAGGGAAGCCAGCACGGCCTTGGCGGCGGCGCGGAGACCGATGGACCAGCAGGCCACGCGGTTGATGGAGGCATCGAAGAAATCCAGACCCATGGCCACGTCGCCGTAGAGGTTGCCCATACGCATTTCGTGCATGATGGTCATGAGGCAGTCGTCCTGGATGAGGACGTGGTCGGAGTCCCAGTGCAGGCCGCGGGAAATATGGAGCATGAGGTCGCGGACGAAGGGGCGGTAGGCCGAGAGCTTGTCGGGGATGTTCTCGGTGGGGTTGAAGTGGCCCGTGTCGAGGGTGACACCGCAGTTGTGGGTGGCGGCGTAGCCCAGGTAGAACTCGTGAGAGCCGACGACAAATGCCTCGGTACCGATACCGAAGACCTTACCCTCCAGCACGTCGGCGGCGTACTTGTGCTCCTCCTCGGTGTAGGGGTTGCCCAGAATCTTGTCCAGGGACTCGATCAGCAGCTCGCGGTAGCGGTAGCGGTTCACGGGGACGTCCTTGAGACCGTCGGGGATCCAGATGTTGTTGAAGCACTTCTGACCCAGCTCTTTACCCATGGCCAGGGAGATTTCGCGGCTGTCGATGCCCGCCTCGATCCAGTAGTCTCTTGTAGACTTGTCGAGACAAGCCAGGGAAAAGCCGTTGTTCATCATGGGGTGGGTGAAGAAGGAGGCGTTATAGTCCAAGCCGTAGCCGTTCTCCTTGGCGAAGTCCACCCAGTTGCGGAAGTCCTCGATGGTCAGGTCGTTTCTGGGATTACGGCGCTCGGCGTACATACTGTGGAGATTGACCTTGTGCTTGAAGGGGGAGAGGGAGAAGGCCATCTTGATGTCGGATCTCAGCTCGTCTCCGGTCTTGGCGGCATAGGGGTAACTGCCCGTGACCAGGTTCTGGGATTCCACATCGCCCAGACCCTCGAGACCCACCACGTCGTCGCCCTGCCAGCAGTGGAGGGACATGGAGATGTCGTCGAACTGCTCCAGCACCTTGTCGGTGTTGACACCGTACTCGGCGTACTCGTCGCGGGCGCATTCGTAGGCTTTGATGATTCTGTCCTGATTCATAGTAGGTTTCCTTTCTTGAGTAAGTATTGTATTTAACGGTATTATAGCACAGTCCATTCAATTTTTCAATACATTTTTTGGAAAAAATGACGGCATCGGACTGTTTTTTTATGGCCTGTCCATGAAAAAAGGGACGCGCCGTTGCACGCGCCCCTGTTCGGGATTCATTCGCCCGCGAGGGCTTCGGATCATCCTTTCTCCCGCTCGGACTTCGCCCAGATCAGCTTTCCGTCCTCTTCTTCAATCGCCAAGAATACGGGCTTTTCCACGCGGCTGCCTACGGCACTGTTGGGGGAGTGGAAGGAAAGGTACGTCTGCCCGTCGGTATCGGTAAAGATCATGCCGTGGCCGCCGTCGTACAGACCTGTCATGTACTTGGAGTACAAAAGCTTTTCTTCGTGGATCCATTCCCCGTCCAGCCGACCGTTGGAGCTGCGGGCAACGGCAACGACGTAGCCGTGCACGTCGAAATTCGACCAGACCATCAAGAGCTCTCCCTCCCGGGTGGTGTACATCCAACAGCCATCGGTGACTCCGGCCACAGCCCAGTCGGGCTCGTCAGCCTTGAACAGCTCTATGGGCTCGGAGATGAAATGAGTCAGATCCTCCGAAAGCTTAGCGGCGGCAAAGGAGCCGACGCCCCCGGGCATACTGATCCATTCGTGGACGAAGACCATCCAGGGCTGTCCGTCGGGATCAACGTAAAAGGTGCCGTCGATGGCGTCCCAGTCTGCGGGGGTAATATGCCCGTTCGTGATCTCCGCGAAGGGCCCCTCGGGGGAATCCGATTTCAGAATGATACACCCGTGGCGATTCGTGAGCTTGCTTTTGTAGGTGGTGAACATATAGTACGAGCCGTTGTACTTGTGTACCTCGGGAGCCCAGTGGTCGCCGCCGTCGTTGTCCTTGTTGGCGACAGAGGCCACTACGCCCAGATCCGTCCAGGCGCCTTCTAAGCTGCCGCTCGTATTCTTATAGCAATGCCAGCCCGTGCCGTAGGCGTAATACACGCCGTCCTCCACCAGGATGCAGGGGTCTCTCAGCTGGCTGATGGCCGATGTAATCATGGTATACTCCTTTTCCGAGCCCTTTACATCCAGGTTCATGGGAACCAGCAAGGCCCCCTCGTCGGTGGTAAAGGTCTCCAGCAGATATTCCGCGCAGGCATAGGCTGAGCGGTAGGTAGTGACGGCGATGAGCAGGTCGCCTCCGTCGCCGTTTGCGTTGGGCTTGACCCGAATGGCGTACTCACCCTTGGACAGATCCGCTTTCATTTCGGCGATCCCGTCTCGGGTGTCAGCATTGAATACGATCTCCTTACCGGGATTCTTACTTGCGTCTTGCGCATGGATCTCGCAGCCCGTGTAATTCCGTATCATGGCGCAGAGCATTTCCATGGCCTGAACGGTTTCGCGGTTCGCGTCCTTGTCATAGACAACACGGTAGGTGGCACGGCGTTGACCTGCCTTGATGATCTCCAGGAGGGCGGGCTCGGTCTCATCCTCTGTGGCTTCCTCCGTGATCTCCCCGGCGATGCTCTCGGTAGCGAATTCGGTGACGGTTTCGGCAGGAGGCGCGGGGGCACGGTCACAGGAGCCAAGCAGGAGTACCACACTCAACAGGAGAAGGATCGAAAAAAACGGAAAACCTTTGTGTTGCACGGTCGATTTTTCCTTTCGGTCTATTTCTTACCATTATAGCACGAAAAGGAACATCTGTCAATACGTTTTCTGCGCACGGACAGATGTTCCTTGGTTGGAGGGAGCGGTTGATCCATCACCTCTGCTGATTTCCCTCTATACGAAATACGCATTTCCCATCCTCTGCCTCCACCGTAACCCTGTCCCCTTCGAGGATACCTCCCCGCAGGATCGCCTCCGCCAAGGGCTCCTCGATCAGCCGTACAGCCGCGCGGCGCAGGGGACGGGCACCGTATCTGGGGTCAAGCCCCTCCTCGGCCAGCAGGGATACGCAATTCTTGGTCCATTCCAGTCGGATCCCCAGCGAACCGACCCGGGTGCGGAGAGCCTCCAGATGTTGGACGGCGATTTGGCTGACTTCTTCTATCCCCAGGGTATCGAAGACCACGACCTCGTCGATCCGCCCCAGAAATTCGGGGCGAAAGGCTCGCTTGAGTGCTTCGGTCATGCGCTCGTGTCCGCGTTCCTTTCGGTCTCCGCCCGTAAAGCCCACCGAGGGTTGGCGGCTTTCTTCAGCTCCCAGGTTGGAGGTCATGATGAGGACGGTGTGACGGAAATCCACCCGCCGTCCGGCTGAGTCGGTGAGGGAACCGTCGTCCATGACCTGAAGCAGAATATTGTAAATATCGGGATGCGCCTTCTCCAGCTCGTCAAAGAGCACCACTGCGTAGGGCTTTCGCCGCACCCGCTCCGTAAGCTGTCCCCCCTCTTCGTGGCCGATATACCCGGGGGGAGAACCGATGAGGCGGGAAACACTGTGCTTCTCCATATATTCCGACATATCAAAGCGGATCAAGGCTTTTTCACTCCCGAACAAAGCCGCCGCCAGAGCCCGCGCCAGCTCGGTCTTTCCTACGCCCGTCTGCCCCAGAAAGATGAAGGAGCCAATGGGACGGCGGGGGTCGCTCAGCCCCAGCCGACCTCTGCGGATAGCGCCCGCCACGGCAGAGACCGCCTTGCTCTGGCCGATCACCCGCTCTTGAAGCGTTTTTTCCAGACTCAGAAGCCGTTCTCCCTCGCTTTCCAGCAGACGCGCCACGGGGATGCCCGTCCATTCGGTGACTACATCGGCGATGGCGGCGGGGGTGACGGTCTCCTCTGATTGGCGGCGGCTCGGATCCTCTGACCAGGCGTTGCGGGCGGAGTCGTAGGACTCCTGCAAAAGTCGTTCCCGATCCCGAAGCCCGGCCGCCCGCTCGAATTCCTGCGCCTTGATGGCCTCCTCCTTCTCGCGGGACAGGGTGGAGAGCTCTGCCTCCATGCGCTTGAGATCGGGGGGCGCGGTCATGCAGGAGATGCGGAGAGCCGCCGCCGCCTCATCCATGAGGTCGATGGCCTTGTCGGGGAGAAAGCGGTCGGGAATGTATTTGACCGACAGCTCAACCGCCGCCCGCAACGCCTCGTCGGTGATCTTCAATTTGTGGTGAGCCTCGTAGCGGGGCCGCAGACCCGTTAGGATGCGCAGGGCTTCCTCCTCGCTCGGCTCGCCGACTATAACCGCCTGGAACCGCCGTTCCAGGGCAGAATCCTTTTCTACGTGGAGCCGGTATTCCTCCGCCGTGGTCGCTCCGATGATGCGGATCTCCCCCCGCGCCAGGGCAGGCTTGAGGATGTTGGCGGCATCCACTGCACCCTCAGCCGCGCCCGCTCCCACAATGGTGTGAAGCTCATCAATGAACAGGATCAGGTCAGGCTCCCCGCGCACCTCGGCCATAATACCCTTGAGCCGATCCTCAAATTCCCCGCGGTATTTCGCCCCGGCGATCATGGCGGGAATATCCAGCGTAATGATGCTTTTCCCCTTCAGAGTCTCGGGGACGCTCCCGTCTGCAATGCGCTGACACAGCCCCTCGATCACGGCGGTTTTTCCCACTCCGGGCTCACCGATCAGACAGGGATTATTCTTCTGACGACGGGACAGGATGCGGATGACGCGCTCGGTCTCGGCTTCCCGCCCGATGATGGGATCCAGCTTGCCCTCCCGCGCGCGGGAGGTGAGATCGCGGCCGTATTTGGATAGCGTGGGTGCTCCCGGAATACGGGTATGGCCATTTTCCGTGCTCCCCCGCTCCCGATGTCCTTCACGCAGTTCCTCCCGGGAACGGGGATTGCGCTCCTCGCTCCGTGCCTTGACCGAAGGCTCCATGCCCCCGGAGGCCGAGGGAGAGGCGGCCAGAAAGCCCACCACGTCCCGCCGCAGCTCGTCCGGAGAGACGGAGACCGATTCCAGAAGGCGCACCGCTACGCAGTCGGGTTGATCCAGCAGGGCCAGGAGCAGATGCTCGGTCCCCACGTAGGACTGCCCCGACCGCCCCGCCTCGTTGGCGGAATCCTGGATGATCCGACGAACACGCGGCGTCATATCCGAAGGGGATACCCGACTCTGAGCCCCCTCTCCCGATAGCTCGATCATGGCGGCTCGGTACTTATCGGGATCGGCTCCCCTGGCTCGCATGAGCTTGGCGGCGATGCATTCGCTTTCGGTGAGTAGACCCAGCAATAAATGCTCCGAGCCGACGTAGGTATGCCCCAGGGCCTGCGCCTCCCGCAAGGCTCCGTTGAGCGCGCTCTGGGCGCGGCCTGTGAAACGGTTGGTCATGAGATTCCTCCTTTATTTATCCGTATTCTAGGCGATTGCAAAATGTAAAATTGGGGTTTTTCGGTGAGATACAAGATACAAGATACAAGATACAAAGATACAAGATATGAAATAACCTTGAGGCAACAGCCGTTCTATATCTTGTATCTTGTATCTCCGTATCTTGTATCTCCGTATCTTGTATCTGTTCGATAAACCCAAATTTGAGCATTTTGCAATTGGCTCTTATCCGTATTCGGCTCCGAAGAGCCTGTCCCGCACGACCTTTGCCCGCAAAAGCTCCCGCTGGGCATCGGTCACTGGCGGGGGCTCGGCTCCCAAGGTCAGGGTCGCGGGCATGGCCTCGACGAGCAGGGCGGTCAAAGCCTCGACCTTGACGGCAGGAGTCAGCCCCATAGCCGCGCCGAGCCGCATCAGCCCCAGCAGGGAAGGGAGCTCGGAAATGGGGATCATGTGGGCGTGGCGGAGGATCCCCTCGGCGCGGAGGATGCGGTCTGTCAGCTTTTCCCGCTCCGTCCCCGAGATCCCCTCACGGGCCTGCCGTTCCGCTTCGATCAAGTGCTGGACTGTTCCCTCCAGGGCATTCAGCACCTCCTCCTCAGTCTGCCCCAGGGTGGTGCGGTTATAGATGCGGTAGAGCCATCCTGCGGCCACGGGATCGACGGTGCTCCCCCGCAGGCAAAGCCCCGTTTGCTCCAGACTGCGGGACAGGGCTTCTACCCGTCCCGCTCCGCCCAGCATGGGAAGGCAGACCGTAACGCTTCCTCGCAGAGCCGTGCCCAATTCAGTCGGGTTGGCCGTGAGATACCCCAGCTTTTCGTCAAAGGCCAGCTCAAGCGCGCTGTCCAGCAGAGTCTCCACCCGCCCTGCCCCTTCGTAAGCATCCTTCAAGGCCAGTCCCGACAGGATACAGCGGATGCGGATGTGGTCGTCCTCGCAGACCGTAACGGCCAGGTTGCAGGGCTCGTTGAGAAACAGCGCGTGGGGAAGACTTTCGGCGATAAAGCGGGGGCTGACGTACCGCTTCTCTGCCAGAGCCTCTGCGGCCGTGCGGGACAACGTGCCCGGGTCGGTGCGGGTAAAGCCGTTCCGTTCAAATACGCCGCCCACCGCTTCTAAAACGGCCCGCGCGCCTGCCGCGTCCAAGCGGGAGGGAAAGGGATGCCCCGAAAGATTGCGGGCAATGGTGATGCGGGTAAATACCGCCACGTCCTGCTGATTCCCGGGAATATGATACCACGACATGATCCGTCCTCCTTACAGCGCGGCTTCCAGACCTCGGATCTCGTCCCGAAGTCCGGCCGCCCGCTCGTATTCCTCTGCTTCTACCGCAATCCGCAGCTGCTGCCGTAAATCCTCCATCCGCTCCAACCGCTCCTTTCGAGCGCGGTATCCCGCCGATACCCGCCCCCGATGAAAGACCCGCCCGTGTATGCCGATCAGAAGATCCCGCAGCTCTGCCTCAAAGGCGGTGTAGCAGGCGGCGCACCCCACCCGGCCCGTAGCGGCGATCTCGGAGAGCAGGGCTCCGCAGGCAGGACATTTGCGGGCGGCGTTCCGGGGAACGGGAGAGGGAGCGACACCAAAGGGCGGGAAACAGACTCCCTCGTCCTCCCGCAGAAGAGGAGAGAACACCCCCGACAGAGCCGTGCTCATATCCTCCAGCTCCCCCGCCCGCTCCAAAAGCTCAGCGCACTCCCCGCACAGCCGCAGTGCTCTGATTTTCCCTCCGATATTCTCCCGGTAAAACACCGTTGCCTTCTTCTTGTTACATCGTTCGCATTGCATGGATGATATCCTTTCTGGTGAGTGAATTTCTTCCCCCATTATACCCGCATCCCCCCGCAAACTCCGTCGAAATTTCCCGCACCCAAAAAAACTTTTTCATCCCCTCCCATTCACATGGAGTTCATATCTTCGTGGTACAATATCGTGATAAAGTGTGTATCCCCTATGAACCGTGAAAGGAACTACCTATGAGTAAGCATACAAACAATGCCTGTCCTCTCCGCAAGACCTCCATCGGCGGCCAGGCACTCATGGAGGGCATCATGATGCGCGGCCCCAAGACCACCGCCATGGCCGTCCGCAATCCCCAAGGGGAGATCGTCCTGGAGACCTTCCCCACCGTGGGTAAGAAACGCCCCGCCATCTGCCGCTGGCCCATCATCCGCGGTGTTATTGGCTTTGTTGATTCCATGACCTTCGGCTACAAGTGCCTCATGCGCTCCGCCGAGATCTCGGGGCTGGAGGAGCTCGAAGCCGAGATGGAAAAGGAAAAGGCCGATAAGAAGGCCGCCAAGAAGGCCGAGAAAGCCGCCAAAAAGGCCGCCAAGAATGGTGAGACCCTGCCCGTAGCCGTGGAGGTCCCTGCCTCTGAGGCGGTAGAGCCCGCCCCCGAAGTGGTCGAGTCCGCCGAATCCCCGGCCGAGACGGTGGTTACCCCCTCCGCAGAGACAGCGGAGACTCCTGCCGCCGAGTCCGCGCCCGCGCCTGCCCAGAAGGAAAAGAAGGAATCCTCGGCCATGATGAACCTCATCATGGTGATCTCGGTGCTGTTTGCCGTAGCCATCATGATCGGCCTGTTCTTCTTCCTGCCCTCCTTCCTCTACAAGGACGTCATGGAGGCCCACATCCCGAATTTCCCTCAGAATAACCGCTTTTTACAGTCCCTTTGCACCACCTCCATCCGCTTGATCCTCCTCGTCGGCTATATGTCCCTCATGCTTCTCATGAAGGATATCCGCCGCACCTTCCAGTTCCACGGTGCCGAGCATAAGACCATCTTCTGCTACGAGCATGGCAAGGAGCTGACTGTGGAGAATATCCGCGAGGAGCGTCGCTTTCATCCCCGATGCGGCACTTCCTTTTTGGTGCTGATGCTGCTTGTCAGCATTCTCATCGGTTTCTTTATCCCCGCTACCCTCAATAAGTGGCTGCTGACCGCGATCAAGCTGGCCATCATGCCTCTGGTCATGGGTATTGGCTATGAGCTCATTAAATTCTGCGGCCGCCACGACAACCTCCTGACCCGTATCATCGCCGCCCCCGGCCTGTGGTTCCAGCGCATTACCGTCCTGGAACCCGACGACAGCATGATCGAGTGCGCCATCGCTGCCATGAAGGAGGCCATCCCCGACGACGAGAGCGACATTCTGTGATGGGGTCATAGCGACCGTCTGCCTTGGATATACTATTTCATACCATCTGCCCATCTGCCGATAGAAAGGAAACCACTATGAAACTGATTGTCTGCGAGAACTACGAAGAAATGTCCGCCGCCGCCGCAAGCATCGTGGCCGAGGCCATGAAGGCCGATCCCGCCTGCGTGCTGGGTCTGGCTACCGGCTCCACCCCTGTGGGGATGTACAGAAAGCTCATTGAGATGAACCGGGCGGGGGAGATCGATTTCTCCTCGGTCACCACGGTCAACCTGGACGAGTACTACCCCATTTCCCCCGAAAACGACCAGTCCTACCGCTACTTCATGAACGAGAACCTCTTCAACCACGTCAATATCGACAAGACCCGCACCTACGTCCCCGACGGCATGGCCGCCGATCCCGATGCTGCCTGCGAGGCCTACGAGGAGATCGTAGCCAAGGTGGGCCCCGCCGCCGTTCAGGTTCTGGGCATCGGTCAGAATGGCCACATCGGCTTCAACGAGCCCGATACCGCCCTGGAGGTCAAGACCCACGTCACGGGTCTGACCGAGTCCACCATCAAGGCCAACGCCCGCTTCTTCGCCTCCGAATCCGATGTCCCCACCAAGGCTCTGACCATGGGTATCGGTACCATCCTGAATGCCAGGAAGATCATCATTCTGGCCAACGGTATCGCCAAGCATGAAGCCGTTGCCAAGATGCTGGAGGGCAAGCTGGACACCTCCTGCCCTGCCTCCATGCTGAATCTCCATGCGGACGTAACCGTTATCTGCGACGAAGCCGCCTATAACGGCTGATCGCGTCCAATTCAAATCACACCCGTAGGGGCGCACCTGCGTGTGCGCCCGAAGGCTCCTTGCTGAGCGGACGCCGCAGGTGCGCTTTTGTTTCGCCCAGTTTCTCCCAAGTCTCCCCCCGTATAACACCCCCGCAAATCGGCAAATACTTCTCCTATCTCAAAAAAACGGGAGATTTGCCATGTATCACAGTAAAGTTATCCTATGCGGTGTCAATACCTCAGCGCTGACCGTGTTGACTGAGGAGGAAAAGCGCGCTCTTATGAAGCGGGTGCGGGAGGGGGACGAGGAAGCCCGTCGGGACATGATCTGCGGAAACCTGCGCCTGGTTCTTTCCCTGGTGCAACGCTTTGCGGGGCGCAAGGAGAATCCTGACGACTTGTTTCAGGTGGGCTGTATCGGCCTTGTCAAGGCGGTAGACAACTTCGACGTGGACAAGGAGGTCATGTTCTCCACCTACGCCGTCCCCATGATTATCGGGGAAATGCGCCGCTATATGCGGGATTCCGCTTCGGTGCGGGTCAGCCGCTCGGTGCGGGATACGGCTTACCGCGCTCTCCGGGCACGGGATGAGCTCTCCGCTGAATTGGACCGCGACCCCACCCCCGAAGAGATCGCCGACCGCATCGGTGCTACCCGCGAGCAGGTGGTCTCCGCCATGGAGGCCATCGTGGAGCCCATATCCCTCTACGAGCCCGTCTTTTCGGAGAACGGAGACTCCCTCTACGTCATCGACCAGCTCTCCGACACCTCCCGCGATTCCACCGACGAGTCCTGGCTGGAGAACATCGCCCTCCGCGAGGCAGTCAAGACCCTGACCCCCCGTGAGCAGAAGATCATATCCCTGCGCTACTACAAGGACAAGACCCAGATGGAGATCGCCGCCGAGATCGGCATCTCCCAGGCCCAGGTGTCCAGAGTGGAGAAGGCGGCACTGGAGAAGCTGCGGAAGCAGCTGTGAAAATTGGGGTTTATCGGTTCGTTTGGTAGTGCTGGCCTTCGCGTTTTGCCCTCTCACCCGCCTACGGCGGGAGCTCCCCCAGAGGGGGAGCCTTTCGTGACAAATTCCAAAAATCCCATTTCCCAACAAGTGTTTTCCGTCGTCCCAAGGCTCCCCCTTTTGGGGAGCTCCGCGCAGCGGTGAGAGGGCAAATAACGCGGGCAAGGCACAAACAAACAGTTCGATAAACCCAAATTTGAAAACCCGACCGCCGGGAATCCCCCTTTCCCTCGCGGTCACATCTACATAAAGTAAGGAAATCTCCTCATGAAATCACTCTTCTCATGGCTCCGCCGTGAATACACCGACACGGGGATCCTCCTGCGCTCCATCCCCGCCACGGTGGTGACCCTCTTCGTGGTCTCGGTCATCTGCATGAACCTGTTGGCCAACAAGACCCTCCTCCAGCTCCCCTGGATCGCCCTGGACGGCGGAATCCTCATCTCCTGGCTGTCCTTCATGTGCATGGATGTCATCACCAAGCACTTCGGCCCTGGGGCCTCCAATCGCATCTCGGTTTTGGCCTGCGGCATCAACCTCCTGACCTGCGCCATCTTCTTCATCGCCGCCGCCATCCCCTCGAACGCGGGGGATTACACCGCCTTCGACGGCATATTTGGCGGAACCTGGTTCATCCTGTTGGGCAGTACCGTGGCCTTCCTCGCCTCGGCCCTGCTGAACAACACCCTCAACTGGCTGATCGGCAAGGCCTTCCGAAAAAATCCCGATGGCAAGCTGGCCTACGCCATGCGAGCCTACGTCTCCACCTTCATCGGCCAGTTTTTCGACAATTTCCTGTTCTCCATCATCGTTTTTACCGTTTTCGCCCCCATCTTTTGGGACGGCTTCCGCTGGACGGTGCTCCAATGCGCCATGTGCGCCCTTACGGGAGCCGTGGCGGAGCTGGTCATGGAGATCCTCTTCTCCCCCATCGGCTACCGCATGACCCAAAAGTGGAAGCAACAGAACGTGGGCCGCGAGTATCTGGAGCATAAAGAAAGGAGCCGTTCATGAAAGTTCTCATCACAGGCACCGCACAGGGCATCGGCCGCGCCATTGCAGTGAAGTTTCTGGCTGAAGGCCATACTGTCATGGGCATCGACCGCAAAGAGGGAAGCATCGGCCATCCCGCCTACCTCCACTACGTTTGCGATATCCGCGACTACAACGCGCTCCCCGCCCTCGACGGCATCGAGATCCTCATCAACAACGCGGGCACCCAGAACGAGGCCGACATTGATATAAACCTCAAGGCCCTCATCCACATGACCGAGACCTACGGTATCCAGCCCGCCATCAAGTCCATCCTCCACATCGGCTCGGCCAGCGCCCACACGGGGGCGGAATTCCCCCTCTACTGCGCCTCCAAGGGCGGTGTCCTGGCCTACACCAAGAACGTGGCCATGCGGGTCGCCCCCTACGGCGCTACCTGCAACAGCCTGGACCCCGGCGGCGTCCTCACCCCCCTCAACGAATGTGTCATGAACGACCCCGACCTCTGGGCGCAGATCATGAACGAGACCCCCCTAAAAAAGTGGGCCACCCCCGAGGAAATGGCGGATTGGGCGTATTTTTTGACGGTCACCAATACCTTTTGCACGGGACAAAGCATCCTTGTGGATGGAGGGGAGTCCATCAATTATCATTTTGTGTGGAAGGACGAATGATCGCATATAGGAGAATGTGCATATGCTGACTGAATACCGGTTACTATTTGCGCTTTCGGTAACGGGCTTGGCTTCCGCTGGCGTTTTTGCCGTGCTATGTACTTGCTTGTTCGTAAAAAAGAAGTTAAATAAGCCGTATTTCATAGGCTTTTGTGTAGCCTTGTCATTTCTTGCTATTCTCAGCACCTATATGTTTATACCAACCATACGGGATTACGAAATGGCAACGTCCGGAGAGTATTTGGAGGAAACTGCCGTGGTCGTATGTTTTACCCGTGTATACCGCGACGAGTTTGAGCCCGACCCTTACTATTCACGGCCGAAATTCTACATACCCGAAAAGGATGAATATGTGATTTTGAACGCCGCAAACGTGGAAATTGGAAAGACCTACCGAATCCGCTACTATCCCCATACCAAGATCTGCGAGGCCGTCCCTACGGAATAACAAGGAAACCACAAAATTCATTTTGCATTTTGCATTTCGCATTTTGCATTCAAGAAAGGCAGGTACATACCATGACCAAGCACTTCAAATTAGTTCTCACCGACTCCGGCCGCGACATCTATATGCCCCGCAAATCCCAGTCCTGGGGCTACCGCTACGGCCCCACCATCATGGTGGAGGACGGCGTCTGCCACGCCTGGTTCGCCTCCCCCGGCGATGCCTACGAGGCCGACTGGTTCACCTACCGCCGCTCCGAGGACGGTGGTAAGACCTGGACGGACGAAAAGGTGGTCATGTACCCCGTCCCCGACTCCATGGACTGGTTCTCGGTCTGCGATCCCGCCGTCATCAAGTACGGCGAGTACTACTACATCGGCTATACCTCCACCGTCTTCGCCAACGGCGGCGGTGTCTGCAACAACGGCTTCATCGGCCGCTCCAAGTCCCCCACAGGCCCCTTCGAGCGGTGGTGCGGAAACGGCTGGGGCGAGCACCGCGAGACGGCCAACGGCACCCTCCATTGGCAGGGCAAGCCTTCCCCCGTCATCTACTACGACGAGGATTGGCACAACTGGGGCGCGGGGGAATTCTCCTTTGTCATCAAGGGTGAAACCATCTACATCTACTACACCTGGACCTCCAAGGACAGAGACGGCAAGCCCATCGGCGAGACCCGCGTGGCCACCGCCGATATCACCGACGAGAACTGGCCCGGTAAGCTCACCTACCACGGTATGGCCTCCAAGAGAACGGGTGGGGGGAACGACTCCTACGACGTGGTCTACTGCGAGGATTTGAACAAATTCATCGCCCTCTCCACCGACAACCGCTTCTCGGAGAACAGCGTTCTGGCGGTCTATGAATCCGACGACGGCCTGCGCTTTACCCGTGTGAACAGCATCAAGGTGAATACGGGCTGGATGTGCCACAACTGCGGCATTTCCGGCGACGCACAGCACCACATCAAGTCGGGGGACACTCTGCTTTTGGCCTACGCCTACGGCAACAAGTGGGGCTGCTGGGGTACCCGCCTCCACGATTACGTCTTCGAGGCCATGGAGGAGGACTTCTACGATGAATCGGGGCTGGAGAACGTCCACCACGAGATCGAGAAGATCGACGATCCCGCCGAGTTCAGCCCCTCCATGCTCTACTTGAGAAAGCCCCACTTCCGCCGCCTCGCCGTGGGGGAGACCCTGGAGATCCCCATGATGACGGGCAACGTCACCTATTCCATGCGTCCCGTTGAGGGAGAGGTAACCTTCTACGATTACGATCCCGCCATCCTCTCCATTGAGAACGGCAAGGCCACGGGCATCTCCGAGGGCTACACCTACGTCCGCGCCGCCTACAAGGGTCTGCTCTGCGAGTTCCTCGCCTACGTGGACAATGCCCAACCCCACGTGGATCCCGACTGGAAGCCCCACCCCGAAAAGGCCGACATCTCCTTCACCCCCCTCATCACCGAGTATACCGCCTCCCTCGCCAAGAGGGAGATGAAGCAACTCCGCGGCCTGGCAGTCTATGCCGACAAGACTTGGTTTGAGGTCTGCGGCAACGATGGCGTGGTCTATGAAAACTACACACCGGATCTCTTTGAGATCAAGCCCGACGGCAACGTTCTCCCCACGGGCAAGCAGGGAAGCGGCAAGGTTACCCTGCGCCTGGGGGCTCACAGCTTTGACGTAACCTTTACGATTATCGAATAATGTGAAAAAAATCCCAAAATTACGGAATGTTCACAAAAAAACTGTATACATTTGCTGTGAAATATAGTATAATAGTATGAATCTATACAGACGAGGTGATCTTCCATGAATCAGCAGCCGAAATATCACAGAATTCTCCTCAAGCTCTCGGGTGAAGCCCTGGCCAACGGTCAGAAGGACGCCATCCTGGATTTTACCTTCATCGACCGAATCGCCGCCGTACTGAAGAAGTGCTTGGCTGCGGGGGTTGAGATCGGCATCGTCGTGGGCGCAGGTAATATCTGGCGCGGTGCTACGGGCTCGGTCAAAATGCAGAGAGCGCGTGCCGATCACATGGGTATGCTGGCCACCACCATGAACGCCATCGCTCTGTCGGATGCCTTCATCCGGGGCGGCATGGATACCGTGGTCATGTCCGCCGTGGAGATGGACACCTACGCTGACCACTACACCTCCCGCCACGCTGACCGCCTCTTGAAGGAGGGCAAGATCTGCATCTTCGCGGGCGGTACGGGCTCCCCCTACTTCTCCACCGACACAGGAGCCGCCCTCCGCGCCGCCGAGATCGGCGCCGACGCCATCCTCATGGCCAAGAACATCGACTACCTCTACACCGCCGACCCCCGCAAGGACCCCACCGCCACCCCCATCTACGACGTGACCTATACCGAGATCCTGGACAAGAATCTCCGCGCCTTCGATATGTCCGCCGTCATCTTTTGCAAGGATAATGACATTGAAGCCTACGGCTTCGGCCTTGCCGACCCCGAGAACATCTACCGCGCCGTCATGGGCGAGCCCGTGGGCACGCGGATGCACAATTGAGTCTCCCCATTGCCGCAAAACCAAAACAACCATACACAGGAACATAGAAAGGAAACACCGCCATGAAGTACAACACCAAACCCCTTGAGGGAAGAATGGACAAGGCCATCACCGCCTACGAGAACAACCTCGCCGACGTCCGCGCCAGCCAGGCCAACGCAGGCGTGCTCAACCGCGTGACCTTCGACTACTACGGCGCCGCCACCCCCATTAAGGATATGGCCGCCATCTCCCTGTCGGATGCCCGCACCCTGGTCATCACTCCCTACGACAAGTCCACCCTGAAGGCCATGGAGAAGGCCATCCAGATGTCCGACATCGGCATCAACCCCCAGAACGACGGTACCGTGCTCCGCATGATCTTCCCCCAGCTCACCGAGGAGCGCCGTAAGGCTCTGGCTAAGCAGGTCAAGGGCATGGGCGAGGAGGCCAAGGTGGCACTCCGCAACATCCGCCGCGATGCCATGGACGAGACCAAGAAGGCCAAGAAGGACAGCACCATGACCGAGGACGAGGTCAAGGACGCCGAGAAGGCCATCCAGGACGTCACCGATAAGTACATCAAGAAGGTGGATGTGCTGACCGCCGCCAAGGAGAAGGAGCTCATGGCCATTTAATGGCGGCCATCTAAGGTCGGGCTTCACCCAAACAGGAGCATACTACACGCGAGGGGCGGGCGACATTGCCCGCCCTTTATGTCAATCTTCCCAAGAAAGGATCGCTCATGCCTCTTTTCAATAAAGACCCCAAAATCGCTGCTCCCGAGGCTCCCAAGCTCGACGAGCATTTCAAGCATATCGCCTTCATTATGGACGGCAACGGCCGCTGGGCCAAGAAGCGGGGAATGCCCCGCGAGTACG
The DNA here is from genome assembly GCA_017938885.1 of Clostridia bacterium. Lineage (GTDB taxonomy): Bacteria > Bacillota > Clostridia > Oscillospirales > CAG-272 > CAMEON01. The sequence continues at coordinate 36,453 of JAGBAS010000028.1, read as the reverse complement.
GCCATAAGGTTGGCTCCTCCACCTTCAAGAAGATCTGTATCTACTGCTGTGACGTGGGCTTCAAGGCCGTCACGGTCTACGCCTTCTCCACCGAGAATTGGAAACGTCCCAAGGCCGAGGTGGACGCCATCATGGCCATCCTGGACAGCTACCTGGAGGAGCTGAAGCGGGACTACAAGCAGTACCATAACCGCTTCAAATTCATCGGAGACCTGTCGGTGCTGACCCCCGCCCTCCGTGAAAAGATTACTTACGTGGAAACCTTGAATCAGGAATACGACCAGATTCTCAACATAGCCCTCAACTACGGCGGCCGCGCCGAGATCACCCACGCCTTCAACACCCTCGCGGCAGAGGGCAAAGCTACCGTCACCGAGGAGGATATCTCAAACGCCCTCTACACGGTGGATTCGGGGGACCCCGACATGATCGTGCGCACGGGGGGCGACCTCCGCATTTCCAACTTCCTGCTCTGGCAGGCGGCTTACGCCGAGCTCTACTTCACCGACAAGCTCTGGCCCGACCTCACCCCTGCTGACGTGGATGAGATGGTCCGCGATTTCTACTCCCGCAAACGCCGTTACGGGGGGCTTTGACCCTTGCATAATTCATAGAAAGTCAGGTAGAATACCATGTTGAAACGCATCTTGACCGGTGTGATTGCATTCTGCTTTGTTTTAGTACCCGTTCTCTTTTTTGCCGATACGGTGGTTCTTCCCATTGCCATCGCGCTGGTCGGTATCCTCGCCGCCTACGAGGTGTTGCACTGCGTTGGGCTACATAGGAATCTATGGGTATCCATTCCCCTGTATCTTGTGTCGGCGGCACTCCCCTTCGGGCTTCGTTTCATCCCGATTCCGAGTATCGTGATCCTGCCGCTGGCACTCTGCGTGTTGCTCCTGTATCTGTTGGCAGTCGCCGTCTTTTCCCATGGGAAGGCCGATATCCGCGACGTCAGTACCTCCTTTATGCTTTGGCTGTATACCCTTATCGGCTTTGCCGGCATCATGATGATTCACGATGCCATCCCCGGGGGTAAATATCTCTATCTTTTGGCCTTCATCGGAGCCTGGGTCACCGATACCTTTGCCTACTTTACGGGGATGCTTCTGGGCAGACACAAGCTCATTCCGGATGTCAGTCCCAAGAAGACCGTAGAGGGAGCCGTCGGCGGTGTGGTGTTCTGCACCTTAGCCTTCGTGGGCTACGCATTCCTGTACAATCATTTCTGGGCGAACGGCAGAGTATTGTCGATCGTGGCTATGGCCGTGGTGGGATTCTTGGTTTCCGTCGTTTCCCAGGTTGGCGATCTCTCCCTGTCTTTGCTCAAGCGCAAGTACGGCATCAAGGACTTTGGCAAGATCTTCCCCGGCCACGGCGGTGTGTTGGATCGCTTCGACTCGGTACTGGCCGTATCCATTATTTTGACGGTGTCCTTTTTGGTGTTTACCGCTCTGGGCATCTGACGGAGTGTGTTCATGAAGTACGATTCCCATTATCCCGACCTCATAGTCCTCGGCTCCACCGGCTCGGTGGGCGAGCAGGCGATGGACGTAGCCCGCGCCCACCGTATCCCCGTCCGCGCCGTCACCGCCCACAGAAGCGTGGCGACGGTGGAGGCCCAGGTCAGAGAATTCCACCCCGACTTCGCGGTCATGACCGACGAGACCGCCGCCTCCGACCTCCGCGCCCGAGTGGCGGATACCTCCACCCGTGTGCTGGCGGGCTTTGAGGGCATCACCGAAATGCTCCATGCCGTCAAGACCGACAACCCCCTGGGCATCACTGTCGAGAACTCCATCTTGGGCGAGGCGGGCCTCCTCCCCACCCTGGAGACCCTGAAGGCGGGCCATAAGCTGGCCCTGGCCAATAAGGAATCCCTGGTGGTGGGTGGCGAGTTGGTCATGTCCCTGGCCCGCGAGAAGGGAACCACTATCCTCCCCGTGGACTCCGAGCATTGCGCCATCTTCCAGTGCCTCCGCGCGGGGCATCACGACGAGATCAACCGCATCCTTCTGACCGCCTCGGGCGGCCCCTTCTACGGCTACACGGGGGAGCAGCTGCAATCCGTCACCAAGGCCATGACCCTGGCCCACCCCACCTGGAAGATGGGGGCCAAGATCACGGTGGACTCCGCCACCCTCATGAACAAGGGCTTCGAGGTCATCGAGGCAGTGCATCTGTTCGGCGTAGCTCCCGAAAAGGTGGAGGTCATCGTTCACCGCGAGAGCATGATCCATTCCATGGTGGAATATATTGACCATAGCATCATCGCTCAGATGTCGGTGCCGGATATGCGCCATTGTGTCCAGTACGCCCTCACCCATCCCCGCCGTCTCCCCGCCGAGGGGACCCTCAAGCAAGCCGACCTTTTCGCTCTCGGAAAGCTCACCTTCGGCAGACCCGACACCGAGGTTTTCCCCCTCCTGGCTTTAGCCCGCGACTGTATTGCAAAGGGAGGTGCCCTCCCCTGCGTTCTCAACGCCGCCAACGAAATCGTGGTGGCCGCGTTCTTGGATGATTCCATCCGCTTCTGTCAGATCCCCGAGCTGGTGAGCCGCACGGTCCATGACCTGTCTTACACGGCCGCATGGCACAGCTACGACCGCCTTATGGAGGCCGATACCCTGGCCCGTGAGACCGCCCGCCGGCTTTTGAACCGCTAAATTTCTGCTTTTCAGTATCCTTTCGGAGGTAATCACATTCCTTATGGCTATTCTGCGCGCCTTGCTCTATCTCGCTCTGACCCTGTTCCTTATGGGCATCCTCATCTTTGTCCACGAGCTGGGTCACTACCTCACCGCCCGCGCCTGCCGCGTTACCATCTACGAGTTTTCCCTCGGCATGGGCAAACGCCTCGCAGGCTTTACGTCCAAAAAGACGGGCATCCAATACTCCCTCCGTCTGTTCCCCATCGGCGGCTACGTCTCCATGGCGGGGGAGGATGAGGACAAGGAGGGGGAAGAGAACGACCCCAACGCCTTCAACAAAAAGAATCCCTGGCAACGCCTCCTCATTCTGGTGGCGGGTGCCGCTATGAACGTTCTGACGGGTGCTCTCGCCATGCTGATCCTGGTGAGTGGCATGACTCTGGCGGGCTATAAGCTCCCCTCCACCACCGTGGCCGAGTTCACCCCCGGTGCATCCAGCTACGTTACGGGCCTGGAGGAGGGGGATCGCATCCTTCGCGTGGACGGCGTCAAGGTCCACACGGGCTACGACCTCTCCTACGAGATCATGTTCAACGGCTACAAGCCCGTGGACGTGGTGGTGGAGCGGGACGGGCAGGAGATTTTGATCCCTCAGGTGGTGTTCCCCTCGGGCATCGAGGACGGCATCGAGCTGGGGAGCATGGACTTCTACGTCCTGGCCGGTGAGACCACCGTCGGTAACGTGCTGAAAACCACATTTTACCGTTCGGTATCCTCGGTCAAGATGGTCTTCGACTCCATTAAGGGAATTATCTCAGGACGCTTTACGCTGGCCTCCATGTCCGGCCCCATCGGCGTGTCCTCGGCGGTGGCCGAGGTAGCCTCCCAGCCCATGGCGGTGTGGAATATCCTCTACCTTTTCGCCCTCATCGCCATGAATCTCGGCGTCATGAATATGCTCCCCCTGCCGGCTCTGGACGGCGGCCGCGTGTTCTTCCGCCTCATCGAGATTCTGCGCTTCGGTAAGCCCGTCAACCCAAAATTTGAGGCTACGGTACACGGGCTGGGGATGACGCTTCTGCTCATGCTCACCGCCGTGATCGCGTTTAAGGACCTTTTCATGATCTTCTGACGGAGGTTTTTCCATGAATTATAACGCCATCCGCCGTCCTACCCCCGAGGTGAGGATCGGCAAAGTCACCATTGGCGGTCAGAACCCCATCGCTATCCAGTCCATGACCAATACCGACACCCACGACGCAGAGGCCACCATCGCCCAGATCAAAGCACTGGCCTCGGCGGGGTGCGATATCGTCCGCATCACCGTACCCGACGTGGAGGCGGCGGGGACCATCCTCGCCATCAAGGAGGAGGGCATCACCACCCCCATCGTGGCGGATATTCACTTCGACTATAAGGTCGCCCTCAAATGCGCCGAGTACGGCGTGGACAAGATCCGCATCAACCCCGGCAACATCGGGGATGACGATAAGGTCAAGGCCGTGGTGGACGCCTGTAAGGCGAAGAATATCCCCATCCGCATCGGGGTCAACAGCGGCTCCCTGGAAAAGCATATCCTGGCCAAATACGGCTCCCCCACCCCCAAGGCCCTCTGCGAGAGCGGTCTGTACCACGCCGCCCTGCTGGAGAAGTACGACTACAGAAATATCGTCATCTCCATCAAGGCCTCTACGGTGCCGAATATGATCGCCGCCAACCGCCTGCTGGCCAAGTCCTGCCCCTACCCTCTCCATCTGGGTGTCACCGAGGCGGGAGGCGCCGAGATGGGACTGGTGAAGTCCGCCGCGGGCATCGGGGCCCTCCTCTGTGACGGCATCGGAGATACCTTCCGTGTGTCCCTCACCGCCGACCCCGTAGCCGAGATCGCCGCCGCCCGCAAGATCCTCAACGCCCTTGAAATTGAAGGCCAGTGCGGCCTTCAGATCGTCTCCTGTCCCACCTGCGGCCGCACCAAGATCGACCTCATTGATCTTCATGCCCGCTTTGAAGCCGCCGTCCGCGCCGAAGGGCTGGATACCCTCCCCGTGAAGGTTGCTCTCATGGGCTGTATCGTCAACGGCCCCGGGGAAGCCCGTGAAGCCGATATCGGTATCGCGGGGGGCAAGGGGGAAGCGTTGCTCTTTGCCAAGGGGGAGATCCTGGGGAAGATCTCCGAGGAGGCCGTGATCCCGACTTTGATTGAAAAGCTGAAAGAGTTCAAACGGTAAAGAATCTCGCGCTGAAGGCGCATTATGAACATTATTTAAAACATAACAGCGGGACGCCACCCCCCGCAACAAGAAAGTGAAAACAGACCATGAAAACCGTACCGGAAATACTCAACCGCTATACCCCCGATTCCACCGCCCGCGCTATACTGGAGAGGGCACAAAACCCCGTGACCCGCGCCGATAAGGAAAACCGCGCTCTCCAGATGGAGCTGTCCTTCGATCGCCTTGTGGAGAAGGACGAGCTCTACCGCATTGAGGAGGAGGTCGCCAAGACCTACGAGCTGAATTATGTCAAATTCCTCCCTCACTACCCCTCCGAGCTGTTCACCGCCGCCTACGTCCCCGAGCTTCTCAAGGAGACAGAGCGGGTGGGCATCGTGGCCAAAGGCTTTTTCCGCAACTATCGCTATGAGCTGAAGGAGGATATCCTCACCATCCGTATCCCCTTTTCCGAGGCGGGCATCCGACTCATCCGAGACGCCCATACCCCCGACATCATGGGGCGTATCTTACATAGTGAATTTGGCCTGGAGATCCACGTAAGTATCGAGATCGCCGAGGATTTCAACGACGACATGATGTATGAGAGCCAGGCCGAGCGGCTGGCCGCCATGGACCGTCAGATCGCCGAGGCCGACCGTCAGTATTCCATGTCTCAAACCGAGCGCAGAGCCGCCGAGCAGGGACAGCAGAATTCCAAGCCCGCTGAGGAAGCCGAAATTCTTCCCCGCGTCCAGACCCTTTTTGGGGAGGGAAGCGGCGCGGTGCAGACCCCCGTCATCGAGAACGGGCGGGTGAGGATCGGCTTTATGGACTTCGATATCTCCTCCCCCGAATACGCCGTGGGCGGTCAGTTCGATATGGTTCCCACTCCCCTGTCGGCGGTGGACAAGCCCATGCGCAACATCGTCATTCTGGGTGAGGTGTTCGGCTTCACCAAGGAACCCACCAGGCAGGGCGATAAGTTCAATATCACCTTCGACCTCACCGACAATTCCGCCTCTATCGAGGTGCGGGCGAACGGCGTTTTGCCCGAGGATGCCGACGCCATCTGCTCGGTGGTCTCCAACGGCGCGGTGCTGGCCCTGCGGGGTTACACCAAGCGTGAAATGCGGCGGGACAAGACCGAAGGCCCGGACCTGCTCTTCTACCACAACGCTATTGCTAAGATCAGCCGTGCCGCCCGCAAGGATAAGGCCGACATGAAGCGGGTGGAGCTCCACGTCCATACCCAGATGTCCTCCATGGACGCCATCATTCCTCCCTCTGACCTGGTCAAGCAGGCGAACAAGTGGGGGCACTCCGCCATCGCCATCACCGACCACGGCAACGTCCAGGCCTACCAGGAAGCCATGCTCACCGCCGAGAAGATTGGCCAGAAGGTCATCTGGGGCATGGAGGCCTACTTCGTCAACAACACCGCCTCCGCCCTCTACGGCGACTGCCCCGGTCACATGAACGGGGAAGCGGTGGTCTTCGATATCGAGACCACGGGCCTTTCTGTCCAGAACTGCCGCATGACCGAGATCGGCGCGGTGAAGATCCGAGACGGACAAGTCCTGGATAACTTCAACACCTTCGTCAACCCCGAGATGCCCATCCCCGAGGAGATTGTCAAGCTCACGGGCATCACCGACGATATGGTCAAGGATGCTCCCTCCGAGGCCGAGGCCCTGAAAGCCTTCTTCGACTTCGTGGGCAAACGATCCGACACGGGTGGGGAAGTCCTCCTCATTGCCCACAACGCCGACTTCGATACCGGCTTCATCCGCGCCGCCTCGGTGCGCTGCGGGTACGAGTTCAAGAACCCCTACCTGGATACCTTGGCCCTGGCTCGCTTTCTGCTCCCCGACCTGAAAAATCACAAGCTGGATACCGTGGCAGGTCACTACGAGCTCGGCGACTTCAACCACCACCGTGCCTGCGACGACGCCGCTATGCTGGCCGAAATCTATTTCTGTATGCTCCGCGATCTGGACGAGCAGGACGTCCGCACCTACGATAAGCTGGTAAGCGAGATGGCCGAAAAGACCGACCCCCTCAAGCTTCGCCCCTACCACCAGGTGCTTTTGGTCAAGAACAAGGAGGGACTGAAGAACCTCTACAAGCTGGTCTCCTACAGCTACCTTAAATACTACCGCCGCAACCCCCGCATTCCCAAGACCGAGCTGGAAAAGCACAGGGAAGGATTGCTGGTGGGCTCTGCCTGCGAGGCGGGCGAGCTCATGCGGGCTATCATCGACAACCGCCCCGATGCGGATATCGCCGAGATCGTCAAGTTCTACGACTACCTGGAGATCCAGCCGATTTGCAATAACCGCTTTCTGATCGATGAAGGCAAGTTCAAGGACGAGGAGGAGCTCCGCAACCTCAACCGCCGCGTGGTCGCCCTGGGCGAGCAGTACGGCAAGCCCGTGGTGGCCACCTGCGACGCCCACTTCCTCAACCCCGAGGACGACGTCTACCGCAAGATTCTCCAGGCGGGCATGAAGTTCAAGGACTTCGACAAGGACAGCGGACTCTACCTCCGCACCACCGAGGAAATGCTGGAGGAATTCGCCTACCTCGGCGAGGAAAAGGCCTTCGAGGTGGTGGTTACCAACACCAACATGATTGCCGACATGATCGAGGACGGCATCCGCCCCTTCCCCAAGGGTACCTTCAACCCCGAGATGGAGGGCGCTAACGAGGACCTGGAGCGCATCTGCTACGAGACCGCCAAGTCTCGCTATGGTGACCCCCTCCCCGAGATCGTCAAGGACAGATTGGAGAGGGAGCTTCCTTCCATTATTAAAAACGGCTTCGCGGTGCTGTACATGATCGCCCAAAAGCTGGTGGCCTATTCCGAGTCTCAAGGCTACCTCGTGGGCTCCCGAGGCTCTGTGGGCTCATCCGTCGTCGCCAATCTGGCGGGCATATCCGAGGTGAATCCCTTGCCCCCCCACTACTGGTGCCCCGATTGTAAGTATTCCGACTTTGAGACCGCCAAAAAGATCGGGGTTTTCTCGGGCTTCGACCTCCCCGACAAGATCTGTCCCAACTGCGGACGTAAGCTCAACTACGACGGCCACGATATCCCCTTCGAGACCTTCCTCGGCTTCTACGGAGACAAATCCCCCGATATTGATTTGAACTTCTCGGGCGAGGTCCAGGGCAAGGTCCACAAGTACACCGAGGAGCTGTTCGGTGCCGAGAACGTTTTCCGTGCGGGGACCATCGGTGCTCTGGCAGACAAGACTGCCTACGGTTTCGTCATGAAGTACCTGGAGGACAAGAAGATCAGCGTCAACCGCGCCGAGGCCAACCGCCTCACTGCCCACTGCGTGGGTGTCAAGCGCACCACGGGTCAGCACCCCGGCGGCATTGTGGTGGTCCCCAAGCATCTGGAGATCTACGATTTCTGCCCCGTTCAGCACCCCGCCGACGATCCCAATTCGGATATCGTCACCACCCACTTTACCTTCGAGTACCTCCACGATACCCTCCTCAAGCTGGACGAGCTGGGCCACGATATGCCGACCAAATATAAGTACCTGGAAAAGTATTCCGATACCTCGGTGCTGGATGTGCCTATGAACGACCGCTCCATCTATGAGCTGTTCCTGGGAACCAAGCCCCTGGGGGCATCCCCCGAGGAGATCGGCTGTACTCTCGGCACGTTGGGTCTGCCCGAGCTGGGTACCCGCTTCGTCATCAAGATGCTGGAGGAATGTAAGCCCCAAACCTTCTCCGACCTTCTGCAAATTTCGGGTCTATCCCACGGCACCGACGTCTGGACGGGCAATGCCCAGGAGCTCATCGCCAACGGAACCTGCAACATTTCCCAGGTTATCGGAACGAGAGACGATATCATGCTGGCTCTCATCCGCTACGGAGTGGAGAAATCCCACGCCTTCAAGATCATGGAAATGGTGCGTAAGGGCAAGGGACTGACCCCCGAGTACGAGGCCGAAATGCGGGAGGTGGGCGTGCCCGACTGGTACATCGCCTCCTGTAAGAAGATCAAGTACATGTTCCCCAAGGCCCATGCCGCCGCTTACGATATGTCAGCTATCCGTTTGGGCTGGTATAAGGTGCATATCCCCCTGGCCTTTTACTGTGCCATGTTCACGGTCCAGCCCCTGGGCTTTGACGGCGCTCTGGTCATGAAGGGAAAGAAGGCGGTGGCCGACTACATCAAGGATATCGAGACCCGCTCTCAGAAGAACGAGGCCTCCCCCAAGGAGACCCAGAGCCTCCCCGTCCTCCAGCTGGTCAACGAGGCCTACGCCCGCGGCATCGGCTTCCTCCCCGTGGACCTGGAAAAGTCTACCGCCGACGAGTACGTCCCCGAGAACGACAAGATCCGCCTTCCCTTCGCCTCCCTCGCCGGTCTGGGCGAGAACGCCGCCGCCAACATCGTGGCCGCCCGCGACGAGGAACCCTTCTTCTCGGTAGAGGATATGAAAACGAGAGCCAAGCTTACCTCCGCCGTGGTGGAGATCCTGCGGCAGAATCACGTGCTGGATGGGGTGAATGAGACGGATCAGATGACCATGCAATTTTAGGATACAAAGATACAAGATACAAAGATACAAGATATACGTTGGACTTTCGCACTGCCTCTCTTTTTTATCTTGTATCTTGTATCTGCCGAGCTTGCTCGGCGCGTATCTCGTATCTTACCACGAAAGGAGTGCCCTATGCACATCCCCACCTCCCCCACCACCTACATCGACGTCCTCCCCTTTGAGGACGCCCTCACCCAAGCCCTCCTCCCCCACCCTGACTATGAAGTGAACGACTGGCTCTACGTCCCCAACCGCTACGACGAGTACCGATACATACTGGGCACGAGAGGGAAGCGCCCCGTCATCTGCGTGGGCATCAACCCCTCCACCGCCGCTCCCAATAACCTTGACCCCACCCTCAAGTCCGCCCAGCGCATCGCCCATGCCAACGGCTATGACTCCTTCCTCATGTTCAACGTCTACGCCCAGCGCGCCACCCGCCCCGACGATATGGAGCGTGAGCGCAACGAGTGGCTCCACACCGAGAACATGAAGGCCTTTGAGTATCTCCTCTCCATCGCGGGGGAGAAGCCCGCCGTCTGGGCGGCCTGGGGAGCTATCATTGAAAAGCGACTCTACCTCGCCGACTGTGTCCGCGATATGACCGAGCTTGCTGACCGCGCCGGTGCCGTCTGGTACCACGCGGGCCCCCTGTCGGTCAAGGGACACCCTCACCACCCGTTGTACCTTAAGAGTGACACCCCTCTTGAGTTCTTCGATACCCAAGCCTACCTCCGCGCCCTCCCGTGATCCCCGCTCCCCCAAAATTACCCCCATCCTCTAAAGAAAGGAAAACCATGTCATGAAACGAATCCAGATCATTCGCCTCCTTGCCGCCTCCCTGCTCTTGCTGACGCTGCTTCTGACTGCCATCGCTTGCAAGCAGAGTGACCCGCCCGACGAAGGAACCACTCCCCCCGACACCATTGATACCGTCGCTCCCGACAGTACCACCGGCGAGCCCGAGACCGATCCCGTTCCCACCGTATCGTCGGTGAGCTTCCCCGCTTCCAAGCTCCCCGACTATGCCAAGTACGCCACCGCTAACCGCATCAAGGAGGTCCTGGGTAGCCGCAAGACCCTGGCCGTCACCGCAGGCGGTACCAAATACTATGCCAACGGCGAGCTGAAGGCCGGCGGCGACGGCATCGTCACGGTGAACGCTGACGGTACTGTGACCCTGGACGCCGCCAAGCTGGGCGCGCTGGCCGGTAAGACCGACCTCACCGCCACCACCCCCGACGAGGTCGCCAAGGCTTTGGGTATGGGCGTTGCCGTCTACGACCACAAGCTGGTGCTGTTCTACGAGGGTGCCGAGCCTCTTCACACCTACGAGGATCTCTACACCTACGAGGCCATGTACCTCTACATGACCGATGCCGCCGAGACCGAGATCGTCAACGCCTTCATCGATCTCCCCTCCCGCATCTCCAACGACGTCAATAATACCATTTTCTACACCGCTCCCGACCTGAATCTGGGTATCCAGACCTCCATCTATTACGCCCAGATGGGTCAGATGAACAGCCTGAAGACCGCGCCTGCCCTGGTCGCGGGCGAGGGTATGCACAAGGACAACTTCACCACCGTGCGCGTCTACAATAATCAGAACGCCTGCATCACCCAGTTTTTGGCCTTTGATGCCACGGTAAAGGGCGGCGTTCAGGTAGCCGCCGCCAAGGTGGGCGAGGAGGTACTGATCGCCACCGCTCCCTTCGCCTCCCACGACGGTAAGGACGGCGATATCCGTATCTTCGATAGCTTCGGCATGATCCGCATGACCGTCAATGTCCGCGAGGTCATTCCCGGCCCCCACTACATCGTGACGGGTCACTTTGCCGAGGGGGTTACGGACGAGGTGCTTCTGGTCGCCTCCCAGACCACCAACGACAAGGGTGAATTGCGCTACGCCATCATCAATCTCTCCGACGGCTCGGTCATATCCGAGCATACCCTGGATTGCTCCTTCGCCTTGAATACCGAGAATGCAGGGGTCAACGTCGCCCTCTCCGTCCGCAACAGCGGCGAGGCTGACAGCGTGATCCTCTACTTCCACTCGGTTCAGGCCGTCTTTGAGGGCAACGCCCAGAAGGCTGAGTTTGCCAATGCAGGCATCACCCTCCCCGCTGATGCCATCGGTGTCAGTGCCTCCAACGTCACGGGACAGAAGTATATCGTTTCTCTGCCCGTTCGTGAGGGTCAGGAGAATCTGTCCTTCTTGACTGTGTACGACGAAAATGCCGCCGAGGGCTCTACCCTGGACGTGGGCTTCCGCGAGAACCGCTTCTTCTCCAATATGGCGGCCGCCTACAACGACGACAAGTACGTCTCCAAGGGCGACTTCTGCCATATCCGTACCGACCTGTCCAATAACGTTATGAACGGCTTGGGTAGGGCTCCTACTTCCGCTGAAATAAATGCCGTGTTTGATACGTCCACCTACGCAGACTATACCTTCTCGGCAAATCAGCAGTACGTAGACCGCCTTGCTACCGAATACCTTATGCTGGAGCCCTGCTTCACCCACCGCTGGAACGTCATCCCCGCTACCAACAATCTCTCCAATTATACCGACGTCTACACGGGCGATTCCTCCTACGTCGCCATCGGTAAGTCGGGCGAGTACAAGAATTACCTGGAGATGGGTAACTCCTACCACAACGGCACCTATGCCGACGGTATTCTGGATCTGGCCAAGCTCCGTCTCTACCCCCTGCGTTCCTTCCTGATCGCCACCGCCGAGGCCTTCCGAGGCGTGAACGGTAATCCCGAGCATATGGTCGGTATGTCCCCCGTCCATGAGCACGAGATCAACGTTCCCGGATCCGTGGGCGATTACAACACCTACATGATTGAGGGCTTCCGCGGCTATATGCTGGATCGTTACGGATCGGTTGAGAACATCAACAGCATTTTCGGTACAAGCTTCGCTGACCGCACTGCCATCGATCCGCCCCGTGACAACGGCCGCGGCAACTGGGATAAGTACAAGGGCGACTACTTCACCGAGTGGGCCATGTACAACCGTTATATCGTCTCCAAGCGCATCATGGAGGCTTACCGCGAGGCTCTGCTGGCCGGTTATCCTCCCGAGTCCATTACCGCTCACCAGATCCCCGAGGGTGAGGCTGTTTCGGGCTTCCTGGGGGATGCCGATACCCGTTTGACCCCCATTGACGTGGTTCTGACCTGCGGTACCGCATACGGCGGAACCCGCTACGGCGCTCTCAGCCAGCGCAACAACATCGCATACAACGCCAACGTGATCGGCCACAGCAACATTACCCTGGGCGAGTATGGTGCCATGACCAAGGACAATAACGCTACCTACAGACAGCTCAAGATGATGTGGGATCAGGGTGTCCGTTACGTTCACCAGATGACCTTTGGCGGCGAATTTGAAACCTACGAGCAGTATGCTATCGATAAGCTGACGGAGGATAATCTTCCCAGACCCGGCTACACGGGCGGTACCACCGGCTCGGTCAGCATTCAAAGCGGCGATAAGCAGTACAACATCGTCCAGATCGGCCAGGGTGCCAACGGCGAGAGCACCGGCCTCTTGAAATCCATCGATACCGAGGGTAAGTGGGAAGGCACCGTCTATCTGGTACCCTTCCACACCAAGATCACGGCCTCAGCCCTGGAGTCCCTGAACGCCCCCGTCGAGGGCACGCAGAATGTCTTCACTACAGGCAAGCTGGATACCATCAAGAATTCCGACCAGGTCGAGATCACCTTCACCGCCGCTAAGGTGGGTGAGGCAAGAGCATGGGTCACCATCGAGGTCTGGCACAACGGTTGCCTCCTGAATAACTCTGTGACCACCTACGAGCTGACCGAGACCATGACCCCCTACCGCTATGCCTTCTCCAACCAGCTCTACGACGACGACCTGGAGGTCAAGGTCACCTTCCACACCGAGGCAGGCGACGGCTCCATGGAGAACGTCAAGCTGGAGAATCTGCGCGGTACCCTGCAATATGAGAATGCCGGCTTCGTCTACTACGACGGCGGCAGAGCCAACCGCAAGAGCATGCCTCACGTGGGCGGCGTCACCTTCGATATCCTCGACCGCGATATGCTGAACTGATACGAAAAAAGGGCGGGGAACCATCCCCGCCCGAGCATGAAAGCTATGAAACAGATCACCATTGCCACCTATAACATCTGCCATGGCCACTACGCGGGCTACGACTGGGACAAGATCGCCTCTTTGATCCGCGAAGCAGGTGCCGATCTTGTGGGCTTTCAGGAGATTGATATGTTCACCAACCGCACGGGCGGACTGGATACCGTCACCGAGCTGACTCGCGCCACGGGGATGCCCCATGCTCTCTTTATTCCTGCCATGGACTACGACGGCGGGCAGTACGGCACCGCCATCCTTTCCCGCTACCCTATCGTGGCAAGCGGTGTCCTCCCGCTTTCCTCGGCGCAGTACGAGCCCCGCGCCTTTGGCTGGATCACGGCAGAGCTTGGGGACGGAAATGCCTTGGCTCTGCTCAATACCCATCTCTCGGTGGAGTCCCGGGACCAGCAGGATATCCAGTTCCGTATCCTGGCAGATTGGATGAAGGCGCATATCCCGGACGGCGTCCCCGCCGTCCTCACGGGTGACTTCAACACCGAGGACTTCGACGCCTTTACCCCCGTGACGAGTCGGGGCTATGCCCTGGTCAATCATACCTCCCACGAGTACAAGACCTTCCGAGGAAACCCCGTTGCGATCGACAATATCGTCTACCGCGAGGGGTGCATGATACCCGCCTCCTCCGGCATGATCGAGGGCGATGCCTCGGATCACAATTTGCTGTGGTGCCGATTCACCCTCCTCTGATCGGCCGATCAAACCAAAAGCCCCATCGGAAAACCATCCCGATGGGGCTTTTGCTGTGGATGAATTCACGCATCCTCACCATCCTCAAAGAGCTTGAGCTGATCCTGCGCCTCTTTCGCCTGCCTCGATACGGGCGGCTTGAGCCCCAGGTGCTCGTAGGCCAGCCGGGTCACACAACGGCCTCTGGGGGTGCGCTGGATGAAGCCCAGCTGCATCAGGTAGGGCTCATAGACGTCCTCGATGGTGATGGCCTCCTCGCCAATGGTGGCGGCCAGAGTGTCCAAACCCACGGGGCCTCCGCCGTAGAAGCTGATAATGGCTTCCATCATGCGGCGGTCAGTGTTGTCCAGACCCAGCTCGTCGATCTCCAGCCGATCCAGGGCGTACATGGCGGCCTCCTCGTCGATCTCGGTCTTGCCCTGCACCATGGCGAAGTCGCGGACTCGCTTGAGCAGTCGGTTGGCGATACGGGGGGTACCGCGGGAGCGGGAAGCGATCTCCAGAGCACCATCCTCGGTGATGGGAATACCCAGAATGGAGGCACTGCGCTTGACGATCTCGGAAAGCTGCTCGGGGGTGTACAGCTCCAGCTTGAGCAGTACGCCGAAGCGGTCGCGGAGCGGGGTAGTGAGCTGACCTGCGCGGGTGGTAGCGCCGATCAGGGTGAATTTGGGCAGATCGATGCGGATGGAGCGGGCGGCGGGGCCTTTACCGATGATGATATCCAGGGCGAAATCCTCCATGGCGGGGTACAGGATCTCCTCCACCATGCGGGGCAGACGGTGGATCTCGTCAATGAAGAGAACGTCCCCCGCGTTGAGGTTGGTCAGCAGAGCCGCCAGATCCCCCTGCTTTTCAATGGCAGGGCCCGAGGTCACCCGCAGATTCACCCCCATCTCGGCGGCGATGATGCCCGACAGGGTGGTCTTACCCAGACCGGGAGGGCCGTAGAGCAGAACGTGATCCAGGGAATCTCCCCGCATCCTGGCGGCCTCAATGTAGACAGTCAGGTTTTCCTTGGCCTTGTCCTGGCCGATGTATTCCTCCATGCGGCGGGGACGGAGAGACACCTCCGTCTCATCCCCCGCCTCGTAAGAGGGAGTCACGATGCGGTTTTCGTAATCGGTGTCGCCGCGTTCGTCTGAAAAATCAAAATCAACTTCAAAATCCTTCATATTCCGTACCTTAATTCTTCATGAGCTTTTTCAAAGCTTCTTTTATGATGTCTTCGATGGAGAGTGCCTGGGTGTCAATGCCCTTGAGTACGTTTTGCGCCTCGGCGCGGGTGTAGCCCAGCACGATCAGGGCGTCCATGGCCTCGCTCAACTTGCCTCTGGCAGGTGCTCCGGCCGCCTCGGCGGAATGATCCAGCACGGCGGTGGACAGATCCTCGTCGATGGAGGTCTCCTTCATGAGCTTGTCCCGCAGCTCCAGAATGATGCGGGCGGCGGTCTTGGGGCCCACGCCCGTGGCCTTGGAAATGGTCTTCTTATCTTCGGTGCAGACTGCCAGAGCGAATTTTTCGGGGGTCAGCAGGGACAAAATCGCCATAGCCGCCTTGGGGCCGACGCCTGACACCGACAGAAGCATCTTAAAGGAAGAAAGCTCCCGTTCATTGGCAAATCCGAATAATTCTATACCGTCCTCGCGAACCGAGAGGTAGGTGTACAGGGTAACAACGGGATTCTTGTCTCCGCGTCTGGGGAGGGCTCGGTAGGTATTCTCGCTGACCGACATTTTGTAGCCAACGCCCCCCGCGTCCACCACGGCCATATTGAGGGTAGCGGCGACCAGCTCGCCTTTGATGTAGTAATACATAGAAACTCCTTGTGAAAACAGGGGCCGTGACGATGGAAGAAACGGCCCCTGGACGGATTATGGTGGGCGGCGGTTACTTTTTACCGCCCTTGCGGTGATCGGTGCGGCTGTTCTGAGGCTTTTTCTCCTTGGGAGGCTGCTTTTGCTCGTCAGACTTCCGGGGAGCGGCTTCCTTGGCCGCAAGCCGAACCCGACCGTACAGTGCGGCTTCGGTCTCGGCGATGAGCTCTTCGGGGGTCTTTTCCCGTTCAGGAGCCCCGATGTCTCCCTCGCTGATCTCGGCGCGGTACTCAGCCGTTGCCAGCTCAGGCAGCTCCTTGCCCTCGATCAGAACCAGGCGGCGGAGGTAGGGGATCTTCTTGACGAAGGGATAGATCACAAGGATCCCCAGGAAGACGATCAAGCAGGTTACCGAAACGGTCATGCCCAGCGCAACCGTGGCGGGCATATATTTCATTTCGATCTCGTGCTCGCCCGCGCCTTCCACGTAGAAGGAGACGAGAGAATTGTTGGCCTCGTAGATCTCGACCTTTTCGCCGTCCACATAGATATTCCAACCCTCGTCGTAGGGACTGGAGGTGAACATGAGCTGGCGGTCGCTGCTTGTGGTAACAGTGCCCGTCAGATGGCTGTCGGTGGAGGAATCGTCTATGATGAACTGGGTCCGCCCCAGACGGGAGAAGGCGTCCTTGAAGACTTCCATGTCGATGTAGTAGACGTAGGAGTCCTTGGGGATGACGTAGAGGTTGTTGGAGTCGTTCTTGACCTCGACCTTGAGGTAAAGCTCTCCGGTCGAGGACTCGCCCAGAGAGACGATGCGGTTGGTCTCGCCGCCGCCGAAGGTGCCCTTGCCCGTGTAGTTGGTCTGGTCACCATTATCCACGGTGGCCACGTTCAAGGAGACCTCGCGCAGGTAGCGGTTGGGGTAGAAGAAGTAGAGCTCGGTGTCGGCGGGAACCGTGTAGTGGTAGTAGAGCAGACCGGCCTTGGTCTTGTCGTCCACCTTGTAGGAATGATGCCCGTCTGCTGTGCCCGTGTTGAGGTTGACGACCTCGGGTTCCCCGTTCTGGATGGCGGGCTTGAAGACCTCCACAGTCTCGCTCTCACCCAGCATGACGGTAATCATGGCGTTGAGCCGGTCGTAGGGATTGTCGTATTTCTCGTAGTCAAAGGCCAGCCAGCCGTCGGCTACGCCGTAGGCGAAGGACAGAGCGAACTCGTTGAAGTAGACGTCGTAGTTGCCGTTGGGCTCAAAATCCTCGTCGTAGCCATAGTCCTCACGGGTGAACAGAGCGGGGCCGTAATAGTCGGTCTCGTCCTCGTTGGAGATGAGGTACTTGATGCCCAGGAGGGAATCGTTGACAGGGGTGCCGCCCAGGTATCTCGACCAGTGGGAGCGGGAGGCGTAGCCCATGCTTCGGAGGAAATCGATGGTATCGCGGTTGAGGGTGGAGGTGGAGCAGGAAAGACCCTTGATGCCCAGGGCGAAGTTATCGTTGGTCTTGCGGAAGTAGGTCTTTTCCATGCGGTAGAAGCCGCTGTCGTATTCGTGAATGGTGTCGGTGATGGGGCGGACGGTATCGATCATGTTGTTGTAGCGGGAATACTTGGAGAAGGTCACGTCCTCATCCAGCTGGTGCATATCCGAGGAGCCCGAGAGGAACACCTCAATGCAGACCACGAAGAGCAGTACCATGGATACGGTTTCCTTCTGCCGCTCCTTGACCTTGCCATACAGAGAAACCAGCACGAAGTAAGCGAAGAGACAGCCAAGCGACAGCCAGATGGTCGCGAATGGGCGAATGACCAGCTTTTCCTCCTCCTCCACCAGAATATCTGTGAATTTCTGGAGGATGACCACGTAGGCACCGATGCCGATGACCACGCCCATGAGGGCCTTGCGGGAGGTGTACAGGATGCGGTCGAAGGCGCGGTAGCCCAGCGCGATCAGGAAGAAGCACAGCATGAAGCTGTAGCGGTAGTTGAGCCAGTTGGGCTTCTGGAAGCCGTGCCAGATGAGGTCGATGGAGCTGGTGGCAAAGGATCCCACGAAGAACAGGATCAAAAGTCCTGCCGCAACCTTTTCCCGCATGGAAAACTTCTTGTTCATGAAGAAGGCGGGAACCGTAATGAGGGTCAGCACACCGCAGTACACGAAGGGAAGACCCTGGGGACGGACGGTATCGTAGGAGGAGGGGAGGAACTTGTAGAAGAATTCGAAGAGATCGAACTTTTGGGTAATCTCCCAGTTGGGGTTGGAGAACTCGTCCTTACCGAAGCTCAATGCGTAGCGCGCCGACAGGATGGCCAGAGCGGCGATCCCCACCGCCAGCACCGACCACACCGCCACACGGCCCACCGACTTGATGAAGTGAGCCTTTTCTCCGAGGGGATTGTTCTCGTTGTTTCGGTTGTGGGCGAAGTAGTAGTAGAAGCAGTAGGCCACCGTGAAGATCACCACCATGTAGCCGATGTAGAAGTTGGAATGGAGGGTGATGGCCAGAGTAAAGACGTACAGGCGGAAGTGGCCGTACTTAATGAGGGATTCAATACCCAGACACAGCAGCGGCAACCACATCACCGCGTCGATCCACATGGAGTTGTGCTGCTGAACCACGCAGTAGGCAGACATGGCGTACATGACCGCGAAGGTCACCACCGTCAAGCGATTGGGCTCTCCCGCAGAATGCTTGTGGAGGTAGATGCCCATGAAGAGTCCGCAAAGCCCGGCTTTGATGAGGAACAGGATGAGCAGAGCCTCCAGCATGAAGCGCTCGGGGAAGAGTGCCAGGAGCATAGCAAAGGGAGAGGCGACGTAGTAGTCGTAAATACCCAAAAATTCGCCGCCCAGATTCCGTGAGAAGGAGTAGAGCAGATCAGCCTCCCCCCGCAGGATGTCGTGCAGTCCCTCGTAGAAGGAGACGTACTGACCGTTCAGATCCAGCACCAGCACGGTACCGTCTCCGAAGGGGTAGAGCTGTTGGGTGATGAGGTAGATGAGGTAGAACAGCACCATGGGGATGAGGGCGGCAAAGAGAAGATAGCCATACTCCCCGAAGGTGTTTTGCAAGAAGGTCTTCCAGCGGGGCTGTTTTTTCAGCATCCCGTTTTTCAGGATAGCGGGGATTTCTGGCGAAGTCGTAGGGATCTGGTTGGTGGAATCCATTTCATGTAGCCTTTCTATGGGAAAAGTAGAGCGGAGAGGGTCTTGAGAGGGGACTATTCCTTGTCAGCGGGAGGCTCCTCGGCGGGGATGAGCTTGCGGATGGCTTTTTCCAGCTTGACCCGATCCAGTACCATGTCCCGTCCGCAACCGATACAGACAATGCGAACCTCGCTCCCGACCCGCATCACGCGGAATTTCTTCTCCCCGCAGGGATGGGGCTTTTTCAGCTCCAGGGTGTCTCCGACCCTCATGCGGATGATCTGCACGGCCTGTCCTCCTTTTTGCATATATTCCCCATTATTATAACACAAAAGGGTGGAAAAGTAAACCGTATTTGGCGAAATTTCACCGAATGTTAACGATTCAAAAAAGACAGCCCACAGCTTGTGAGCCGTCTGAACGCGGTTATTCTGTGATAGGCGTATTCCAAGGGGCTGTGAGATCGGCATACCCATATTCTGTCAGCACGAAAGGCGGGGTATGGCAAGAGGATAGGAATGCTGATCTGATGGTAACGGTCCGTTTCCGTCGTTCTCACCGCGCGGTTTCGTACTCCGCCTCCACCCGAATATCCTGCAAATGATCACCGAAGCCCCGCCCGAAAATGTTGAATCCGCCTTTATACTTTGCGTTGGGCTTGTTGCCGATACGGAATACGAAGGTGTCGGTACCGTCGAAATCCGAGATGACGGGAGAATGCTCTCCGCCGCAGGGAATTCCCCCCAGAAAGCATCCCGCATCGGTGATCGTGATCTCCTTCAGCTCCCCGAATTGGGTCGCCGTATCCTGCCACCAGGAGGGGTTCAGCTTACCCCGGCGTCCTCCAAAATCTGAGGGGGAGGTGAAGGTACATAACTCTCGGCCGCACAGCCAAAAGGTGATGTCACTTTTCCAGCCCAGCTGATAGTTCAGAGTCTCGGAACAAATTTCAAGAGACAGGGAGAGACGGTTCAGGCGTGCATCCTTGCGGGTGTTGGAGACGGCATACTCCACAAAGCCTCCGCTGGCCCAGAGCAGCTGAGCATCAGCGCGGCGGGGGGTGAAATAATTGCCGTCGTCAAACATGATCTGCTCATCGGCGGTGCAGAACCCTGCCACAAACTCCATCCCCGCTCCTGTGTAAAGCCCTACGGGGATCTCCTGGATCACGATGGCATCGCTGGCGGTTCGCTCGTTTGGGAGTGCTGTGATGTACAGAGAGGAAAAGTGAAGCTGGCAGAGCTGGACGAGGCCCCGCTTTCCGGGCATCAAAACAATGTCAATGAGCCCCGTATCCCGTAGGATATGGAGATGGAAGGTAGCGGTGGAGACCGACATATAGAGAGCCTTGGCCACCTCGGTGACCGTCATGGAATTACTGTGAAGCATTCGAATGATCTTGACCCGCTCGGGAGAGGACAGGGCGCGGCATTTGGCCACGATTGCCTCGGTGTCCCCTTCGTTGAAACAAGAGTGAGTGTACTGCATGAAGGGAAGATCCAGTCCGCGTTGTTTCATAATAACCTCCGTTTGGTGCAGAAATACTGTAGCGGTTTGTGGGAAATTTGTAACGATTTTCACTATATTATACCATTGACAAATAGAAAAATCAATAGTATAATACAAATAAACCAAACAAAATGGCAGATTTTCTGTAAGAAAACGCTTTGTAAGGAGGAATTACCATGAAAATCAAGCATTTTCGCATCCTCACTCTGGCACTTGCCCTTCTGATGATGTCGGGGATGTCCCTGTCAGCCGCCTTTCCTGCGTCCGCCGCAGAGGACACCGTCTACCTCGGCGATCGGGAGGATCTGTTCCTCGGGCGCGACAGTCTGGACGGCTTTGGCTGGAACACCGCCCATTCGGGCGAGCCCATCACCATCGGCTCTCAACGCTTTGACAAGGGTCTGGGCTTCCATTGCCTCCCCGATAAGGATGCTTACTGTGAATTCGATATCTCCTCGCTTGGCCTGAAATATTTCGCCGCCTCGGTGGGGGTTCTCAAGGAGGCAGGCTATTTCATCGAGTGGGGAAGCATCTCCTTCCACGTTTACGGGGATGGCAAGCTTCTCGCCTCCACGCCCATGCGGGTATGGGGAGACGAGCCCTACTTCCTGTCCTGCTCGGTGGAGGGGGTCAAGACCCTGCGCCTGGTGCAGAAGAACGAGAACGGCCACGCCTGCGACGCGGGCGTGTGGGGCAATGCCCGACTGATGAACGAGGAACCCATGGCAGATGATAAAGTGGAGGTCACGCCCGTGTTTAATCCCGATAAAACCGATAAGCTCCAGCCCGCCGAGCTGGTCAGCGGCGACTATGCCTACGTCAGTGATCTCTACTGGCTGGATAACGCGACCTACACGGGAAACGTGGTGGGCCGCGACTGCAACACCGCCAACGAGATCATCATCTCAAACGACGGTAAGTTCTTCCGTAAGGGAGTTGGCTTCCACGCCGTGTCGGGGAGCTACGACGCCTACGTGGATGTCAACGTCGAGGGCCTGGGCTTTACCAAGCTGGCCGCCTACTACGGCGTCTGCGAGACCCTGACCTCCCACGATATTTCCATGGCCAAGATCAAATTCGCCGTATTCGGCGACGGTGTCAAGCTCTGGGAGAGCGGCACCATGACGTTTGGCGAGGACATGAAGCCCATGGAGTGCGATATCACGGGGGTCAAGATCCTCCGCCTTGCCGTGGCGGGCGCACCCGGTATCAGCGGCGCGTGGGGAACCTACGGCGGCGCGGTGATCTCCAAGAGCGGAAGCATCACCGAGGATATGCTCTTCTCGGATCTGTCCTTTGATGAGATCATCACCCCGCCCGAAACCGAGCCCTCTACCGAGCCCTCTACCGAACCCGAAACCGAGCCCGAAACCGAACCCGAAACCGAACCCTCTACCGAACCGGTCACCGATCCCGTCACCGAGGAGGGGACCCGGGCTCCTGCTGAGCCCGAGAATACCGCCGTCTCCGAGCCCTCCACCGAAACCGAAGCCGTCAAGAAGGGCTGCGGCGCGGTGCTTTTGCCCGGCTGCGCGGCGGCGGCTTTGGTGGCGATCCCCATGCTGAGTAAGAAGAAGGAGGACTAACCATGCGCAGATCATACCTGTTTCTGTTGACCGCAGGGCTTTTGCTCCTGTGCCTTATGGGTGGGATGGCGGCCTGTACCGACACCCCCGATCCTACTCCCGAGACGACGGCTTCCCCGTCGGAAACCCAAGAGCCTGCCGAGGAGGACACCACCATGACCGATGAAACGACCATCGCTGAGCCCGAGACGGAGCCTTTCCCCCCCGATCCCGAGCGCGCCGTGCCCAGGTACGACGAGCTGATGAGCAACCCCGATACCTTCCCCCTGTACTTCAAGTACGGAAAGACCGAGTATAACGGCTTTGCGGGCTTTGCTCTGGAGTCTGAGCATTATGAGGACGTGGATCGCGGCGTGAAGACCACCCGGATCTTCCGCCATCCCGAGATTCCCGCCGCCTTCCGCCTGGAGGCCACCGTCTACCCGCAGGAGTCCGCCTATGAGTACGTGGTCTACATCGTCAACGACGGGCAAGAGAACACCGAGATTTTCTCCGACCTCTCCTTCGATATTTCCTTTGTGGGCGATGACCCCCTCATCAGCGGTATCAAGGGCGATGCGGGCGGCCAGAACTATACCCCCTATGAGCACGATCTGACAGGCCGCTCCCGATACA
This sequence comes from Clostridia bacterium, assembly GCA_017938885.1. GTDB lineage: Bacteria > Bacillota > Clostridia > Oscillospirales > CAG-272 > CAMEON01. The sequence goes on along the minus strand of JAGBAS010000028.1, from coordinate 13,508 downwards.
GCGATACCTCCACCTCGGGACGACCCTCCCACGGCACGTTCCCCTACTACAATCTCTCCTACGGAGACGGCGGCACCTTCATAGCCATCGGTTGGCCGGGGACCTGGTACGCCCAGTTTACCTATAAAAAGAGTGAAAAGATCACGACCCTCCGCACGGGGCAGGGCAACGTCGCGACCTACATAGCGCCCGGCGAGACCCTCCGCACCCCCCTTATGGGCTTTGTGGAGTATGAGGGACTGACACCCGACGAGCAGACCAACGCCTGGCGGCATTACTACATCCACGACGTCATGCGCAAGATCGACGGCGAGCTGACGCCCACCTACCGAGGGATCGGCAATATGTCGGCGGGCATGACCACCAAGAAGGAGCTGCTCATGCTCCAAGCCTACCGCGCAAACGGCGTCACCCCCGACGTGATCTGGATGGACGCAGGCTGGTATACGGGCGCAAACGGTGAATCGGTGCCCTGGACGTCTACGGGATCGCTGGATATCGACTATAACCGCTTCCCCGACGGTATGGCGGACATCGGTGATTACGCCAAAAAGACCAACGCCATGTATCTGCTCTGGTTTGAGCCCGAGAATATGCGTCTGGATAAGGCCGCCTTCCTGGCCGGTCAGCCCGACTTCAAGGAGGAATGGCTACTGGGCAAGCCCGGCGGGTTCCTGGAGGGGCTTCTGATGGATCTGGGCAACCCCGAGTGCCGTGAGTGGATATTCAACAAGATCTGTAAGGTTATAGACACCACGGGAGCCACCGGCTATCGCCAGGACTTCAACAACGATCCCGCTCCTGCCTGGGAGGAAAACGACCGTAAGACGTCGGGACGGAAGGGCATGACCGAGAATCAGTACGTCCAGGGCTACCTGGCTCTGTGGGATGCCATCATCGAGAAGTACGGCATTTTCATCGACTCCTGCGCCTCGGGCGGCGGCCGCAACGACCTGGAATCCATGAAGCGCGGCGTCCCCCTCCACTACACCGACTGGTTCGACGGCAACAACGAGGATTACGACATGAAGGGCAAGATGACCCAGGCTCTCTTTGCCTGGTTCCCCTACTTCAAGAACGAATCCTACCAGATCAGCCTTTATAAGCTTCGCATGAACTACGCCCCCTTCTGCCTCCTCAAGCTCCCCAGTGCCCTCAACAAGGACAACGACTGGGCTCTCATGCGGCAGGCCTACGCCGAGTACGACCTCATCCGCGACTATTTCTACGGTGACTTCTACGCCCTCACCGAGTGGAGTAACAACGCCAACCGCTGGGATGCCCGTATGTTCTACGTCCCCGAAAGCGGAGAGGGATTTGCCTTCATCGCCTGCCAGCAGGCGGCGAACTCCAAGACAAATACGGTGTGCCTGAAGGGACTTGACCCCGAAAAGCAGTATCATATCAAGGATTTTGACGGTCTGGTGGAGATCACCGCCGACGGTGCTCAGCTCATGGAGCAGGGCATCACAGTTACGGTGCCCGAGCAGCCTTACGCCGTGATCCTCCTCATCCGGGAAGCCAAGTAATTTCCGATTTCACCCGAAAGGAGATCTTCATGAAACCGAATAAACTGCTGTTTACTGCGCTTACGTCCTTTCTGCTCCTCTGTCTTTTCGGGGCGGGCTTCACCGCCTGCGTGGGAGATCAGCCTACCGCCGACACGGATACCAATGCCCCCGCCGACACGGATACCGAGGCTCCTGACGAAACCCTGACCGAAGTCCCCTCGGAGGAAGAGACCGCCGAGGCCGAAACCGAGCCCTTCCTGCCCGATCCGACCTTCTCGGTTCCCCGCTACGACGCCGCACTGTCGGATCTGGACCATTTTCCCATTTCCTTTGAATACGACGACAAGGAATACGCGGGCTTTGCAGGCTTCACCCTGGAATCTGAAACCCACGAGGAAATCGAGCGCGGCATCAAGACCACGATGAACCTCCGCCATCCCGAGATCCCCGCGCTGTTTTGCCTGGAGGCCACCGTATACCCCGCAGAGACCGCATACGAGTACGTGGTCTACATTACAAACGATGGAGAAACCAATACGGGTAAGTTCACCCGGCTCTGGTTCAATCTGCAATTCGAGGGCGCAGACCCCGTCATCAGCGGTATCAAGGGAGATGCGCAGGGCAAGAATTACGACCCCTATGTCCACGACCTGAGTCAACGATCCCGATACAGCGACGTCTGTACCACAGGCCGCCCCTCCCATGGCGTGTTCCCTTACTATAACCTTTCCTACGGGAACGGCGGTACCTTCATCGCCATTGGCTGGCCGGGAAACTGGGCAGCGCGCTTCAATTACTCCAAGTCCCGAAAGATCACCACGCTGGAGGCGGGCCAGAACGTTCTGAATACCTATCTGGAGCCCGGTGAGACCATCCGAACCCCCCTGATGGGCTTCGTGGACTACGAGGAGATGACTCCGGATGAGCAGACCAACGCCTGGCGGCATTATTTCATCAACGACGTTTTGCGTAAGATCGACGGCGAGCTGTACCCCATCTATACGGGCGTCAGCCAGGGCTGTACCGGCAATACCACGAACCGCCTTCTGACCATCCTCAACTCCTACTACGACGCAGGTGTGGAGCCCGAGTTTTTGTGGCTGGATGCCGGCTGGTACTTCGGTGCCAACGGCGAATCGGTTTCCTGGCCTCAGACAGGCTCCATGGATATGGATACCAACCGCTTCCCTGACCGCATGGCGAATATCGGCCAGTTCTGTAAGGATCACGATATGCGCATGATGATCTGGTTTGAGCCCGAGAGTATCCGCTTGGACAAGGATGCATTCCTGGCCGGACAAGAGGGCTTCAAGGAGGAATGGTTCCTGCCCAAGGCCATGCAGGGCTCCTGGCTGGAGGGATATATCATGAATCTCACCGATCCCGAGTGCGTGGAGTGGGTCTTCCATAAGATCTGTAAGGTCATCGACGATGCAGGCGCTACGGGCTTCCGCTCAGACTTCAACTGCGATCCGGCCTCCTCCTGGGCCGCCATGGATTGGAAGTACCCCGACCGCAAGGGTATGACCGAGAATCTCTACGTCCAAGGATACCTATCCCTGTGGGATAAGCTGATCGAGCGATATCCCGGCATCTACATGGATTCCTGCGCCTCGGGCGGAGGCCGCAACGACCTGGAGACCATGAAGCGGGGCGTTCCCCTCCATTATACCGACTGGTTCGACGGGAACCACGAGGACTACGACATGAAGGGCCGTAAGACCCAGAGCCTCTTTGCCTGGTTCCCCTACTTCAAGAATGAGATCTATGATACCGACAATATGTACAAGGTGCGTATGAACTACGCCCCCCTGTCTCTCATGAACTTCGGCCCCGTTCTGGATAAGAACGCAGACTGGACGCTCAATAAGCAGGGCTATGCCGAATTCGAGCAGATCCGCGATTACTTCTACGCCGACTACTACCCCCTCGTGGAATGGACAGCCGACCGCGACCGCTGGAATGCCTGGGAATTCTACGATCCCGCCACGTCCTCGGGCTACGCCTCGGTGTTCTGCCACCAGGATACCAAGAGCCTGTCCACCACGGTCAAGCTCAAGGGACTTGACCCCGAAAAGTCGTATCGTATCACCGACTTCGACGGCCTGGTGGACGTCACCGCCAACGGAAAGACCCTCATGGAGAGCGGCATTCCCGTGACGGTGCCCGAAAAACCCTACGCCATCATCATGCTCATCAAGCCTGCGGAGTAAGATCCCCGACAGCAACGCGCCCCCGTCCATTCGGACGGGGGCGCGTTCTCGGTGGGGAGGCGATGCTAAAAATTGGGTTTATTGCTGCGCGCTAAACCCAAGAGAAGTACGCCGCAAGCGGCGAGTGAACGGCTCTGCCGCTTTTCACTCGATCAAAGGGAGTACTTCACTTGCAGTTTGTCGGGCTTCGGCCCGATAAAACCCAATTTAGCATTTCTCATTCTCCCCAAACACCGTTTCCACCCGTTTTTTCGCACCCGAAGGAGAATAGACCCATCGGTCGATGTGACTCACCTCGTCTCCACGAATGAAGTAGTGGAGCCGAGGCAGGGGAACCGGCTCCCCCTTGTAGGCATCGATCAGCACCAGCTTGACCTTCATGCGCTCGGGGATGATGCTCTTGATGAACACCGCCGCCGTCCGCCCCACGAGGGAGTGGACTGCCTCACGGTCGCAGTCCCGCACCTCAGCCAGCCCCGCCAGATTGGGAGCCAGCTCCACAAAGACTCCGTAATCCTCCACGCTCCGCACGATCCCCGCTACGGTCTGCCCCGGGGTAAACCGCGCGGCGTTCTGCTCCCAGGTGCCCAGCAGCTCCCGCGTGGAAACGAAGATGCGCCCCGTCTCACGGTCGATGCTTTTGACCACGCACCAGATGAGCTGACCGTTATAGAGTCTGTCCCGCGGATGGGAGATGCGGGAGATGGAGATGCCGTCCACCGAGAGCAGGGAAGGAACCCCGCATCCCAGATCCACGAAGGCACCGAAGCTCTCCAGATGAGTCACCTTGGCCCGCAAAACATCCCCCGGGCACAGCCCGTCCAGGTAATTCGCCGCGCATTCGGCCTGAGCGAGACGGCGGGACAGATAGACCGTCGTGCCGGTTTCTTCATTGTATTCCACGCCCGTCACCTTGCAGGCCACAGCCTTTCCCACACGGGTCAGAATGGCAATGTCCTTGGGCGGTTCTCCGTCGCGGCTCCATACCGCCTCGCAGCGGGGGATGATCCCCCGTACCCCCGAAAGAGCAGGAAAGTCCACGTGCAGATCCATGTTGGCATCGCAGAGGATGACCGTTCCTTCGATGATGGCTCCCGTCTCCATGGCCTTTTCCAGGCCTTGCAGTGTGGCGGTATATTCGCGGTTGCGGGCGGTGGTGAGGAGTTGACCCTCGGGCAGATATGCAGCAGAAAATTCCATGGGCTTGTATCCTTTCTTTTGGGGTCTTGCCCCGTCTGCTCCATTCTATGCAGCACCCGGGGAGGATAGACCCCGACGTGCTTGGGCTTGTGGATTCTGCACAAAAGCAGGGAAGTACGGAGAAGGGAAACTGTACCGAAAATGTGATGACACGAAAGTGTGAAGGAGCAAAACAGGCAAAAACGCGAGAAAACGGGAGATTGACAAGGCCTAAATTAAAAAAATCAAAAATTTTTCAAAAAGTACTTGACAAGTACAGTGAAGTATGTTATAATATGCGCCGTGAGTAAAAAACGACCCATGCCCATTTGCCGCTCATCGGTTGATCCGGCGTGGAAGATTCTAAAAGGAGAAAGAAACAATGTCTACTTACATGCAGAAGAACGAGACCGTGGTCCGTAAGTGGTACGTCGTTGACGCCGCTGACAAGCCCATGGGTAGAACTGCTGTTGCCGTTGCAGATCTGTTGCGCGGTAAGAACGATCCCACCTTCACCCCCCATGCCGATTGCGGTAACTTCGTCATCGTCATCAACGCCGAGAAGGCTGTACTGACCGGCCGCAAGATGGAGCAGAAGTACTACTACAGCCACTCCGGCTACATTGGCGGTCTGAAGGCTGTCCAGGCCAAGACCATGATGGCCACCAAGCCCGAGCGCGCCATGGAGCTCGCCATCAAGGGTATGCTCCCCCACAACCATCTGGGCCGCAAGGCTTTCACTCGTCTGAAGGTCTATGCCGGCGCCGCTCATAAGCACGAGGCTCAGAAGCCCGAGACTTACGAGTGCTAATCTAAGAAAGGAAGGTCAATGAATATGTATACCAGTGCAAAGCCCTACTTCTACGGCACCGGCCGCAGAAAGAAGTCCGTCGCCCGCGTTCGCCTGTACCCCGGCAGCGGTGAGATCACCATCAACGGCCGTTCCATCGATGATTACTTCGGTCTCGAGACCCTGAAGCTCATCGTCAATCAGCCCTTCGGCGTTACCGGTACCACCGGTAAGTTCGACATCGTCGCTAACGTCACCGGCGGCGGTATCTCCGGCCAGGCCGGCGCCATCCGTCACGGTGTCGCCCGCGCTCTGCTGACCGCCGACGCTGAGTACCGTCCCGCCCTGAAGGCCGCCGGCTTCCTGACCCGCGACCCTCGTATGAAGGAGAGAAAGAAGTACGGTCTCAAGGCCGCTCGTCGCGCTCCTCAGTTCTCCAAGAGATAATTTTATATTGTATACACAAGGCTCTCACTACGGTGGGAGCTTTGTTGTTTTGCGGAAGGAGGCTGTTGATCGCCTGCGGGAGCTCAATGAACGCCCTACAAAAACGGAACGTAAAACGATGCCGCCCTATTTACTTTTGGTAAAAAATATGGTATAATGCAATTGTTGCATATTGAAACGATGCGAGGTCAAACCAAAATGGATGGCAAGAAGCGATGCAAATGGTGCAATTTGAAAAACCCCCGATACGTGGCCTATCACGACGAAGAGTGGGGCAAACCGAATTTCGATGAAGCGTATTTGTACGAAATGCTGATCCTGGAATGCTTTCAAGCCGGACTGTCCTGGGAATGCGTGCTGAATAAAAGGGAATACTTCCGGGAAGCATATGATGGTTTTCGGATCGACAAGGTCATTTCATACGAGGAAAACAAGGTGCGTGATCTGCTTGGAAATCCGCATATCATCCGCAATCAGCAAAAAATCATGGCCAGTATTCGAAACAGCAGGGTTTTCAAGACAATTGTCGATGAGTTCGGTTCTTTTCACGATTATTTGAGAACCTTTACGCGGGATGTAACCGTATACGAGACAGATCGGACAACCAACGGCTTGTCTGATGCGATTTCAAAAGATCTGAAAAGCAGAGGCATGACGTTCGTCGGTTCGGTTACCATCTATTCCTATCTGCAAGCGATCGGCGTGATATATGCACACGATAAGGACTGTTATTTATATCAAAACGATACCCTCCCGTCTGATCGGATACCTTGAAACAGGCAACATGAAATAATAAAAATGGAGGAAACTATGAACCATCAACCGCTGCTGCATCATATCCAACTGTCCGCAGACGCTCGGCCTGCGCTCCGCTGGGACGGCTCGACACCCATTGAGGAGCATCGAAAGACCTGTATCGCCAAGCTGCGGGAGCTTCTGGGGCTTCATACCTTTATGCCCTGTGAGCCATTGTTCGAGATCACCGCCGAGGGCGAGCTCTGCGGATGCCGGCATATTCAGTTTACCCTTCAGACCGAGGAAGGATACTATACCCGAGGCGATCTCCTCCTCCCTAAGGAGGCAGAAGGGAAGCTTCCTCTCTGTGTCTGCCTTCAAGGGCACTCCAAAGGCTCCCATATATCCTTGGGAACGCCCAAATACGAGGGAGACGAGGCCACTATTGCGGGAGGAGATCGGGATTTTTGTGTGCGCGCCGTGCAGGAAGGCTTCGCAGCCCTGGCCATTGAGCAGCGGGGCTTTGGTCTTTGCGGCGGTACGGAGCACGGGCCTGCCTGTGAACGCCCCGCCATGACGGCCATGCTCCTGGGGCGCACCCTCATTGGGGAGCGGGTCTGGGACGTCATGCGGGTAGTGGATGCCATGGAGGCTCATTTCGGTGAGTGGATCACCATGAAGGGCTCAGTTCTCATGGGCAATTCGGGAGGCGGTACCGCCACCTATTACACCGCCTGCCTGGAGCACCGCTTTGACGGTTTCATGCCCTCCTGTGCGGTCTGTACCTACCGCGACTCCATCGTGGGCCTGCACCATTGCGTCTGTAACTATATACCCGGTATCGCCCGTTCCTTCGATATGGGGGATCTGGCGGTCATGATCGCTCCGAAAAAACTGGTCGTCGTATGCGGCCGTGAGGACGGGATCTTCCCCCTCGGCGGCGTCAACAAGACCTATGGTATCATCGAAGAGCTGTATGCCGCTTCGGATGCCTCGGGACATTGTGCCCTGGTGGTGGGTGAAGGCGGTCATCGCTTCTATGCCGATGACGCATGGCCCGTGATGAAGGGGCTGCTTGGCATGGTGAGGTGACCCGTATGGGAGATCGGGATTCTTGCGTTCCCGGTGCAAGATGCGGTAGGAAATGACACTCCTGTAACCGAGGTTTCGTACGAGGAATGGATGCCGACAGCTGTACGGCTCATACAACTGTCAAGTTTTTCAAGTAATTTTCGATAAAGCACGTTTATCGAAGGATGGTATACCATATGAATGACAATTTTACCCGAGCTGCGCGATTTGAAGGGCCGGATTACATTCCCATGACCTTTCATATCAACCCAGCCTGCTGGAACCATTACCCTAAGGACGCGCTCTTCGATCTGATGGAAGCCCATCCCCGCCTGTTTCCCGGCTTCACCCGCCCGGGCGAGGACTGGAAGCCGGCCTACGGTCCCAACGCCATGGCCGCGAGATCCTATACCGATCCCATGGGATGCGTTTGGCACACGGCCGATGACGGCATCGTGGGGACGGTGCTGGGGCATCCTCTGGAGGATTGGAGTGCCTTTGGCACTACCTGGCATATCCCCGACCCGGACCACACCGACGGTCTCGTGCCCGTGGACTGGGTGGAGCAAGAGGCGCAGTGGAAGGCCGTGAAGACAGCTGGCGGGGTCTTCCGAGGGAGTCTGCGCCACGGCCATACCTTCCTCCAGCTCTGCGACCTGAGGGGTTATGAGAATCTGCTGGAGGATATGTGGGACGGGGAGCCGCTCCTGGACGAGCTGATCCATCAGCTGACCGAGTTCAATCTGGCCCTGGTCAAGCGATTCGTGGAGAACGGCTGTGATTCCATGGCCTATCCCGAGGATCTGGGGATGCAGCTGGGTCCCATGCTATCTCCCGCCATGTTTCGTCGGTACATAAAGCCCGCCTACAAGCGGCTCATGTAGCCTGCCCGCGAGGCGGGGATCCCCATCCATATGCATTCGGACGGTGACATCCGCGACCTGGCAGACGACCTGATCGACAGCGGTGTGGAGGTCATCAATCTCCAGGATCTGGTCAACGGGATCGATTGGATCGCCAACCGCTTCAAGGGAAAGATCTGCGTGGAGCTGGACATTGACCGCCAACGGATTACTCCCTACGGCACCCCCGCTGATATCGACGACCTGATCCGCAAGGAGGTCTCGACGCTCGCTACCCCCCAAGGCGGCCTTTGTATGATCTACGGTCTGTATCCCGGCGTGCCGCTGAAGAACGTGGCCGCCTTGATGGATGCGATGGAACGGTATATGTTCTACTACTCATGATCCCCTAAAAACACACCCTAAAAAGGAAAGGAACGAAGCCATGAAGATCAAAGCAATGCGTATGAAAGGGGATCGCTCATGATGAAGCGGCATAGATTGACCATCCTTCAGCCTGCCAAGGAAACTCCCTCTCAGGTCCTTCTTGACGGGGCCATTACGGGAAACGGTGACGTTACGGCCATGCTGGCCGGCGGCGCAGATCGGATCCGTATCTATATTGGCAAGGCTGATTTTTGGAAGGCTGACGGGCGGGCAAGCATGGAGCAGTGGGGAGGGATATCCCCTCTGGGTCTGGTGGAGATCCTTCTGCCCCATCTGGCCTATGCGGATTACTGCGCGGTCCAGGATCTGGACGAAGCATATATCGGATTGAGGCTGACCCTGGGAAAGCTTACGGCGGATCTGAGGATCACCGTATGCGCCGAGTCCAACACAGTCCTCCTTCAGCTGGATCTTCCCCATCCTGCCGTATCCGCTTCGGCCTCCCTGATCCCTCTTGAAGGGGCGGAGGCCATCGTCCAAAGCGGAGAGTCCCATGGCGTGACCTATACGGTACGTGGCTTTGATACCCCCGCATGCCGATTCCCCACCTACGGCATTTGCGCCATGAAGCAGGTCTCGAGGACCGTCTCGGGCGGCAGACAGCGGATCCTGTGGGCCATCCGCGTCAGCACGAATCACGATACGGCCGCCTACCGGCATCAGGCCATTGAAAGCGCGCGGGTCTTGGACGAGGAGGACTGCAAGCGCCTTCTCGCCGCTCACAGCGCGTGGTGGCAGAACTTTTGGTCCAAGAGCCGTGTGGAGCTTCCCGATGAACGGCTGGAGACCTACTGGTATGCCGGTATCTATGCGGTGGCGTGCTGTGCGCGGAACAAAAAATTCCCACCCGGCCTTTGGGGGGCCTACTCTACGGCGGACTGCATGGGATGGTTCGGGGATTACCATTTGAATTACAACTACGAGGCGCCCTTTTACGCCCTCACCACGGCCAATCATACCGAGCTCTTGGAGTGCTACAGCGCCCCGCTGAACGATTTCTTGCCCATCGCCAAGCAGTACGCCAAGGACTTTCTGGGTATTGACGGCGCCTACTATCCCGTCGGGATCGGCCCTTACGGGCTGGAGACCGATTTCCATCCTTACACGAAGGAGCACGGGCATCTGTTCCACGGTCAGAAGAGCAACGCCGCCTATGCGGCCGTCATTCCCATGATGCATTGGTATGGCACGAGAGATACCGAATTTGCGGCGCGGGAGTATTACGAGTATCTTCTGTCAACAGCCGAATTTTGGGAGAATTATCTGGTCTTTGAGGACGGCGCCTACCAGATCTGCAACGACGCCCTCAACGAGGTCGGATGGTATTCGGATTTAAATTATATGCCAAGCGGACACGACGACAAGAACCCTATCGTGTCCAAGGGACTGATCCGTATGCTCATGAAGCTGATGATCGACCTGTCGGGAGCGCTGGGACGGAATACCGAGAAGATCCCCAAGTGGCAGCACATCCTGGATCATTTGCCCGCCGCCGACACGTTTGTGAGCAACGGCGAGCCGATCCTGCGGGGGATCGACGGAAGCGAGGAGCTTCGCGAGCTGTCTTTGGAATACATGTATCCCATCGGCGAGATCGGGAAGTACACCACGCCCGAGCTATTCGAGGCGGCCCAAAACACCCACAGGCGCCTTTCGATCTGGGACAGCCACAATCGGTTCTGCTCCTACTATCCCATGGCGGCACGGCTGGAATACCATCCCGATGAGATCGTGGCTCACATTCATGAGACCATCGAGAAGCGCGGGCTGCCCAACGGTATGTTCCGCTACATGGGCGGCGGGCTGGAGAACAGCGCGGCCATCCCCGCGACCGTCAACGAGATGCTTTTGCAAAGCTACGAGGGGATCATCCGTCTGTTCCCCGTATGGGACAAGAATCGGTCCGCGCGCTTCAGCGGCCTCAGAGCGAAGGGCGCCTTCGTCATCGACGCCGAACTGGAAAACGGCAGGATCCAAGCCGAGATTCTGAGCGAAAGGGGGATGCCCCTGACGTTGGAGGTGCCCGAGGGCGGGTGTACCCTCATCATGGGCGACGGACGGCAGATCCTTGCCTCTGAGACGCGCTTTGTTACGGTGGATACGGAACTGGGTGAGCGCATACGGATCCGGGCAGAATGTATCTTGAACTGAATTATGGGCGAGACCTAAGGCTTATCAAGAAAATGTTCAGCATATGGGACGATCATGATGATGCTTTTTCAGTATGTTTTATAACATCTATTATCCCTTATGGAGGAAAGTTACCGGAGAAATCGTGGCATTGATTGATTCAGCTTTCGCTTTCGAAGGATCATACGCGGTCAAAGTGAATCATGAAAGGCGCGCAGCATATATGAGCTGCGCGCCTGCTTTTTTGTGAAGAAAAACCAACTTGAATGGAAGAGTTCAATTCAGGCTGATACCTGTATTGGATTATCGCTTACCTTTGAGAATCTGTTAAGACAATCCATCAAATTCTCCCCCGCATTTCTAACCGTATTGTCCCCCGTCTCCTTTCGCCTCCGTTTGCGAGTTGTTTTCGGCAAGATTCCCATGAAGAGGAACGGTACCGAAAAAAGTCATTCCCAATCCTGAGGCGGTACGCCGGCAACTTTCTTAAACACACGGGAGAAGTACAGGCTGTCCTGAAAGCCCGAAAGCCAGGCGATCTCCTGAATCGACATACCCGACCGATGCTTCAGTCTCAGGAGACGCTTTGCGTGAGAGATACGGATCTGGGTAAGGTATTTGAGGGGGGATACCCCCATTTCTTTTTTGAAGAGCTTGCGGAAATAATCGGGGTTCATGTGGATGCTCGTCATGGTCTGGCTCAAGTCATAAAAGGGATCGGAGAAGTTGGTCACGATCTGGTTGATGGCCATATCCACGCAGGGATGGTGGGGCACTTCATCCGAAAAGGCCGTGAGATAATGCAACAGGACGTCGTGCAGACTATCTACGATCTCGGTATAGTTCTTGCGCTTCAGCTGGTATTCATTGTACAGCCTGGTGATCACCGACAAAAAATCTCCCGCATCGGTGTCGCGGAATTTGATCCAAGACTGGTAGGGAAAGGAGATGTCCTCAAACTCGTAGTGGATGTTCTTGAAGCCGTCGTCGGCGTGGTCGGAGTGCACACTGCCGGGAGGAATAAAAAAGATCTCTCCCGTTTCAAAACTGATGGGCGTGCCGTCGATCTCCACCGTGCCGGACCCTTGGGTGTAGCACACCACTTCCCAGAAGGGGTGGGAATGAAGATGGAAGGTCTGGATTGGCGTATGGATACGGCCCGCGAATTTCACCTTGGCCATAATGACTGTCTCCTTCTTTTCTGTGGCGGATTTCGGATCTCGCCTCTTTCTCGGCTCCATTGTATCATAAGTAACCCGAAAATGCAAGATGGTTTCTTGCGATTTTATGAAAAATGTCCGTTTTGTCCATGTGAATGACTATTTTTTCTCTTCTTCTCACGGTGTAGAATCTTTATAATAGTATTTAGATCAAAGAACCAAATTTTCCGAAAATTGCGCCGGTTATTCGTCAGAATCAACAAAGCCCGGGGCAAAATAAGCCAGGAGGAACCACCTATGAGAGGACCCGAATCCGAGTTGAACGTTACCCTTGACCTACAGGACGAGCGCGCCTCAGCAAGCGGCTACACCATGGTCTTTATGCGGCAGGCTTACCCCAATATGGCGCTGATGACCTACGATGACGAGCACCATCAGGGAGCGCACCATGTTTTGCTCTGCAAAATGGTGGTGGGGGTGGGGGAGGATCGTAGGCTTCTGACCTACGAGTCCTGTGATGAGTCCACCACAGCCGACAATATTCCCGGGGGGCTGTTCAGCCGCGCGTGTATGGACGGTCATGCCGTCACCTGTGAGCTCTGCCCCATTCTCCTCCCCGAGGAGGATCGCCTGCGGGGCGGCGCAGTGCTCCACATCGTCAGCGAGATCCCCGGCATTTTTCTTCGTTTCGGGAACGGCGGGTTGGCCTTCATGCATTTCTCCCCCAACGAGCATATGCGGGGTCAGCACATCGACTGTGAGCAGGGATCCGCCACCCTCCCTGAGGATGGCTCCTCTGTCATCATCCGCCGCGAGGGCTGCCATGAGGGGAGCCGCGTTGTGACCTGTGTGAAGAGCGATATGGTTTTTACGGTACATGACGGAGAAAAGGGAGGTTCCTTCGCGGAAGGCTATACCCCAAACAGCGAGGCGTGGATCATGCTGGGCTTCTCCAACGACGGTGGGGAGGCTGTGAGTTTGGC
>JAGBAS010000027.1 GCA_017938885.1 Clostridia bacterium | reverse complement strand
CCCCGCGCATCACGCGACGAAGGAGCATTTCAACGCGCGGGGGCAGCGTAGCGGTTAATTTTGGTTTCGCCGGCGAAACCTACTGATGAAAAAGGGAATCTCCTCTTTGCGAGCCAGCGAAAACAAAATTATACTAAATCAAAGTTTAGCGTAATAGAGGGAACGAATTTTTGCAAAATTAAATGGATACATAAGAGTAATGCGCCTGGCCCCTGTCCGTCAATATGACTTGATTTCAGCGGCCAAAATTGTCCATTCCTACAAAGATTATTTATTTTGGAAAAGGTCTTTCTTTTTTCATCATTTTATGATATAATATTTCTAATAACGGATGTGTGCGCCGAATGCGCTACACCGAATCAGGAGGTTTTCATAATGGCTCTTATCAAGATGCGTGTTCTGCACGATTCCAAGAAAAAAGGCATGGCTCAGTTCGCAAAGGTAATTGCTGAAAAGTACGAGCTGTCCGTCAATGCGACCAGCGGAAAATTCCCCCCCGAGTATCCCTGCGACAAGGAGCGTATCGTGGTTCTGTGCCTCTCCGTCAAGGGTGAACTGTCTGACGAGATCCGCCGTTTCTGCGCCGGTCTGAACAAGACCCAGGCCGCTAACGTGGCTCTGCTGGTGGATGGCGATCAGGCCACCGCTGACAAGATCGCTGAGATCATCAAGAACGCCGGTACCAACCTGGTGGGTACCAAGGTCGTCTCCTTCGGCGGCTTCCTGATGTTCGGTGGTAATCTCACCCCCGAGCTCCAGACCGAGCTGGTCGCCTGGGTCGAGGAGATGGTTGCAGGCTGCAAGTAATCCCCTTACATACGCGGTCAAATGAACGCAATTCTTGGAGAAACGATACATTATTATACTAAATCTTTTCTCTGAAATGAGAAAAACCACCGTGAAGCCTTACGCTGAACGGTGGTTTTTCCTTATTTATCAATGTTTTTCAGGCTTTCTCTGCCAGAGCCGCTTCCAACTTCTCGGCAAGATACTTGGTGGTGTCCGCCATGAAGCGGGTCGCCGTGGGCAAAAAGTCATTGGGATAGCGAGCCAGGAACGCGTCGGATTCCATGGTGAATTCCCCACTGTAACCGATATCGGCCAGGGCGGTAATCACGTTGCTCCAGTTGATCCGCCCCAGGTACGAGATGGTGTGGAGGTCGTTTACGTAGTCCACGTCATGAACGTGAAGCGCGCCGAGACGGTCGTGACCCAGGATACGGATGGCGTCCTCGGGCTCTCTGCCGCACAGGGCCACGTGACCGATATCCAGACAAACCGTGAAATGCGCGGGGTCGTTCAAGGTATCGTAGTAGGCCGCCAGCTCGTGGGGGTTGGCGCAGACGTCGTCGCAGATACGGTGAGTGACGGGGTGTGTCTGCCACATATTCTCAATGGCGATCTTGATGCCATGGAGGTCCGAGAGCGGGACCAGGGAGCGGTAGAAGTCCATGTTCATGTTGAACAGTTCCCTCTCGCGACCGTAGTACCTTCCCTGCTGGAGAGGGTGGACCACGATCTGGCGGACCCCCAGCTCCTCACAGAACTCAAATACGCGGGGGAACGTGGGGATCAAATTCTTGGTGTAGTGCTCAAAGCCGCCGCCGAAGGGGGCGTGGGCCTGGTTGAAGACGGCCCCGCGAGCCTCGGCCCTGCTTCGGAGGGTCTGAGCGGTCTCTTTCCAGTCATCGTCCAGCATGAAGCCGTTATTACCAAACAGAGATATGTCTAAGGCGGGATAGCCCGCATCCAGCATGGCGTCTACGGCGGCGTGGATCCCAAGGCGGGATGCTAAATGGCAGGTCTGGCAGGAATACAGCATGGGTAGCACCGTCCTTTTTCAGTTTGTACCTTCATTATAACGGCGAGACGCGGTTTTGTCAAGCGATTCGCAAAAAATCAGCGAAAGTTTTGCAATATTTATTGACAAATTCGCACAAAACAGGTATAATATTCTCGGGTGTTTCGCTACACCCGGTCATTTCCCCAGAGAAAGGAAAATCCATATGAGTCATTGGATCCGTACCGACGAGACTCCGTCGGCACCCAAGTTTTACTATTTTGAAAAGGAATTTGAAGCCCCCAAGGGCGCGACTCTGAAGGCTTCCTCCTGCGGTGATAGCCGCTATCACCTCTACCTCAACGGCCACCTCGTCTGCGAGGGTCCCTGCCAGGGCTCTCAGTACGTGACCTACTTTGAAACCGAGGATCTCACCCCCTACCTGGTAGAGGGCAAGAACAAGCTGGTCGCCAAGGTGCTGTACGTCACCGAGGGCTGGTTCATCTCGGTGTACCGCCGCTCCCATCCCGCTTTCTGGTTTGACGGTACGCTCACCGTTGACGGTGTGGAGACCTCCATCGGCACCGACGAGAGCTGGTCCTGCTTCCGCGAGGACGCCTGCTCCTTCGTCGCCGGTCCACATTGCCACATCTCCATCCCTCCCTTCGAGATTTGGAACGGTGCTTCCCTGCCCACGCCCGTGGTCTGTAGGAACTTCTATCAGCCCGATCTGAGGCGCAAGGGCTTCAACCTCTTCGGTCTGAACGATCATTACGTCATGACCCCCCGCCCCATTCCCCAGATGGAGACCGAGGACGAGAAGCCTCTGAAGGCTGTCCGCTCCGGCGAGGGCTTTATCGAGTTCGATACCGTCAAGTATACCACCGCCAAGGTGCATTTCACCTTCAAGGCAAAGGCAGGCTCTAAGGTGCGGATCATCTACACCGAGTGTTATTCCGTGGAAAACGAACAGGGGCAGCGCTACAAGGGCAGACGGGATGCCTACGATCATCCCACCGCCCGTATCGACGGCGTTTTCGATATCCTCACCGCCACGGGCGAGGAGCAGACCTTCGACAGCTTCTGGTACCGCTCCTTCCGCTTTGCCCGGGTGGAGTTTGAGGATCCCGACTGCGAGATCAAGCGCTTTACTTACGCGAGCTACCACTACCCCCTGGACCATGCGGGCAGCTTCTCCTGCTCCAACCCCCGCTACAACGAGATGTGGGAGATCAGCCGAAACACCGTCCTGTGCTGTATGCACGAAATGTACGTGGACTGCCCCTACTACGAGCAGCAACAGTACGATATGGACTCGGCCCTGGAGATGCTCTTCACCATGCGTATGGGTAAGGATCTGCGGATGCCTTTCAAGTCGGTGACCGACCTGGCCCATTCCCAGATCCAGGACGGTATGCTCCAGGCCAACTATCCCTCGGTCATGATCCAGATCATCCCCGACTTCACCCTCTTCTGGGTGCTGATGCTCCGTGATTACCTCCGCTACGCCGGTGATGCCCCCGAGGAGCTGACCCGCGTCAACGCCCTCATGGGTACGGTCCAGAAGGCCATCGAGGCCTTCGTGCCCTACATGAACGAGGACGGTCTGATCGGCGTGACCCCCTACTGGCACTTCGTGGACTGGGTCCCCGGCTGGCACGCAGGCGTGCCCAACGGTGGCTTCACCGAGCCCATCACCGTGACCTCTCTCATGTTCGCCGCCGCCTGTAAGGCCGCCGCCGAGTTGTGCGATGCCCTGGGCCGTCCCGGTCTGGCCACCGACTACCGCACCCGCGCCGAGGCCACGATCGACAGCGTCAAGAAGGCCTGCTACGATGATGAGGTACAACTCTTCCGCAATACGCCCAACACCAAAGAATACAGCCAGCACACCACCCTGTGGGCCATTCTGTCTGGCGCCGTGACGGGTGAGGAGGCAGGAGCCCTCATGGACCGCACCTTCGACGGTCACGTCCCCGTGGCGGTCTGCTCCTTCTCCATGAACCACTATATGTTCCGCGCCCTGGAGCTGTCGGGCCGCTACAATGAGTACGCTCCCAAGCAGCTGAAGGGTTGGGAGACCATGCTGGACTGGCACTGCACCACCTGGTGCGAGAACCCCGACTCTCCTCGCTCCGAGTGCCATGGCTGGAGCTCGGCTCCTACTTATGAGTTCTCAGCTATGGTTCTGGGTGTTTATCCCACCTCCGACGGATACAATTCGGTTCGGATCAAGCCCATTGTGGATTGCTTCGAGCTTGACTGGGCCAAAGGGACCGTTCCTACACCTCGCGGCATTATTTCGGTGTCTTGGGAGAAAAAGGACGGCAAACTGATTCTGGACGTCACCCTTCCCGAAGGCGCTGATATGGATTGTGAGGTCATTCTCCCGGACGGACAAGTCTTTGCACAGAACGATACCTCCAAGCAGTATATCTGTAATCTGTAACGAATATCCACACCTCCGGGCATCTGTTCAGGGGTGTTCGGTTTCGGATGCCAACGCTGTCGTTGAAAAGATCCGTTCCGCCTACGGTCACCGCCTGAATCCTCTGCAATACAGCATTTGTATTCATGAAACGAAATCCCCCTGAACCGTTAAGGCTTAGGGGGATTTCTGATTGTCTTATTTATTGATACGGCTTGAACGCATTCTCGGCCTTTTCCAGGAAGGTCTCTTCTCCCCAAGTGTTCATTTTCAAGAAAACCGCTTGGGAGCCGCCGGAGGTGATAGCAGACGCATGGATGCGGTCATCACCCTTGACAGCAAAGAACGTCAAAGTAAGACTGACGCGATTACCGCCTGCAAAGCTGTATCGCTCGATTACACGGACGGCGCATCGGGCGTCCTTGGAGCGAAAGTTGCTGGAATCCTCCAACTCAGCCGACATACTGGTTTCGAGAATTTTTTCTGTGACTCCGTTTACAACGGTATCGAAGTCACCGCGAAGTGTAATTTCCAGTTTTGCCATGGATATTTTTTATCGATATCAGACGTCCTGGATGTTGGCCTTGGGAGTAGCCTTCTTGGGAGCAGCAGGCGTGACGGGAGCAGTTTTTTCAGCGGGAAGCTCTGTAGCAACCTCCTTGACAGAAGCAATGAGACCTGCCATGTTCTGGATATCCGAAGGGATGATGATTTTGGTGGCCTGGCCGTCGGCGACCTTCTGGAAGGCCTCCAGACTCTTAATGGTCAACACGGCTTCAGAGGGCTTGGCATCGTTAATCATGCGGATACCGGCCGCAGTAGCTTCCTGTACCTGGCGGATAGCCTCGGCTTCACCCTCTGCTTCGCGGATAGCGGCTTCCTTCAAAGCCTCGGCACGGAGAATGGCAGCCTGCTTTTCGGCCTCAGCCTTCAAGATGGCGGCCTCTTTCTGACCCTCGGCCACCAGAATGGCAGACTTCTTCTCACCTTCAGCGCGGAGAATAGACTCACGGCGCTCGCGCTCTGCCTTCATCTGCTTCTCCATGGCGTCCTGGATCTCTTTGGGAGGGATGATGTTCTTCAACTCCACACGGGTGACCTTGATACCCCAGGGATCGGTAGCCTCGTCCAGAATGGAACGCATTTGGGTGTTGATGAGGTCGCGGGAGGTCAGCGTAGCATCCAGCTCCAGCTCGCCGATGATGTTACGGAGAGTGGTGGAGGTCAGATTCTCTATAGCGGTCATAGGGGTGGTGTGGCCGTATGCGTAGAGTTTACAGTCGGTGATCTGGAAGAACACCACAGTATCGATCTGCATACGAACGTTATCCTTGGTAATGACGGGCTGGGGCGGGAAATCAGCCACCTGCTCCATGAGGTTGATCTTTTTAGCAACTCTTTGGAGGAAGGGGACAGTAAACTTGATGCCGCCCGTAGTCCAGGTCTTGCGATAGGAGCCGAGATGCTCCACCACGTAGGCCTTGCCCTGGGGGACGATGTGGATGTTGGCGATGACAATGATGGCCAGGACGGCAACCACAGCCACGACAATGATAGCGGCCGCAGGATTGACAGCCATAGCAAACGAAAGAGCTTGGAGATTCAGCATAATTGTTTCCTTTCCGACGGATCAACCGTCAAGCAAATGTTTAATCAGGACTTGGGACGGCAGATAAGCTTGGAACCCTCAACGCGAACGATCTCCACCCAATCGCCTTTGACAGCCGTATCGGCGGGATTCTCCATGCGGGCCGTCCAGAGCTGACCGTTGATCTTGGCGACACCCGTAGGTGAACTATTGTCGATGTCCTCTTCCACGAGGGCAAGCTTCCCTGCCATGGCCTCGGCGTTCGTCTTTTCCACCTTGTTCCGTTTCTTCATCATAGGGCGGATCAGTGCAAAGGACAGGATAAGGCCAACCACGGTAAGCCCGATGAAAACGCCGAACTGTACCCAGAACTGTACGTTGAAGAAGGACAGAATTAGGGATACGAAGGCACTCGGGGCGAACCAGATCGCTACGAGGTCTGCCGTCTGGCTCTCGACGATCAGGGTCAGGACAATGATACCAAACCACAATAGCGGCAGAGCCAGAGACTTCCACTCAAATGCAAATAGCAGAGCGGCGGTCTGTTGGAGTATGGTGGGAACGTGGCAAGCGATCATGCGTGCAACCTCCTTTCGATGGTGTTTGCAGATTCATCAATCACATTGATTGGATTGTGTTTAGATTATACCATACAATCGGCTGATTGTCAATAGGGTTTTAGAAATTTTAACAAAATTTCTAAAACATGTCCGGATCCATTTCGTTTTCTGCTTGCTTTCATACCGAGTATGACCATCACAAAGGCCCCACCCGTACGGGTGGGGCCTTTGCCGAAACTTTTGAGAATATTACTCTTCGGTGTAGTATTCAAAAGTGTAAGTGCCTGCGGAGGAACCCCAAGGATTGATGTTGTATACCTGCTTGCCGGTGAAGCGAGCAATGTAGTAACACTCCTCAGTGTTGGGATCGTAATCGGTCAGACCGCTGACATAGTTACCAGCAGTATAGGTAATCTTGACAACGCAGTCCTCTGCGGGAGCAAAATTGAAGTAGATATCATGTTCACCTTCAACAGTCAAGGTGTAGGGGAACTCGACAGCATCTTCAGGGGCAACGAAATCGTCGCCATCTTCTGCGGCGGGCACAAACTCAACATTGACGGTGTAGTTCCCGGCTTCACTGATAAACATAGTGCCAAGAGAAACAGTATAGGTGCCGGCAGTCAAGTTAGAGTTGTTGTTGTAGGAAATACCGAGAGCATCTGTAATACGCACGAAGAAATCGCTGACAAAGGTGTAAGTACCCTCAGCTTCAGCGACAAAGGTGTACTCTACGCCGCCCGCAGTGATGATATCATCTGTTACGGTTACGGTGTTCGGACCGAGGTTCAGTACGTTACCGCCGACAGGAATATCGGGAACGATAGGCTCAGGTGCCTCAGTGGACAGAGCGTACTCAACGCCATTGTACCAGAAGGTAACAGGCTTACCATCCTCGCCCAGAGCCAGCTTACCCATATAGACAGCCATACCCTCGTTGATGGGGCCGTATTGGTTGGACAGAGCAACAACACCGTCGGTAACGGTGAAGGTGTAGTCAAACACATATTCGGTATCATAGTAGTGGGTCATGGTGCCGGCAATGGAATCGATCACGAGGTAGCCGTCAGCGTGGTAGTAGGTACCGGAGAAATCAACAGAGGGGATCTCGGGCTCTTCGGTGCCGGGCTCATCGCCACCGCCAACAACTTCCTTCTCCTCGACAGTCCAGGTGATGACCCAGTCAGCCTTGGTGAATGCACCAATATAGAAGCTGTAGGTATCGTTTGCTGCGATCTCAACAGAGAAGGAACCACCTTCTTGCTGCGTATTGAAATCGATGAAAGGAGAGCTGCTATAGGGATTGGTGTCGCTTTCAATTGCATCCCATGCACCCAGACCTGCGGGCAGAGTGAAGGTGTAAACGCCGGAAACCGGAGCGGTAAACTGAATCATGTCGACCCAGGTGTACATATCGGTGGTGGTTACGATGATCTCGTTCGAAGCAGGCTCCTCAGCATCGGGTGCGTAAACGGTAATGGCGTTGACACGAACCTGAGCAACAAAAGTTACAGTAAAGGAATCAACAGGGGTGGCGAACTCAATGGTAACAGTATTACCATTAATGGTAACGGTAGCATTTTCGTCGGAAATGCTATCAGTCCAGCCGGACTGAGGCTTTCCGGAGTTACCGTCGATAACGATTTTCGTCATACCGGGGTATGCGATGGTCACATCATGACCAACATACAGACGGATGGGACCGATATAGCTTGTGTTCCAGCTATTGGAGCTACCCTTAGACTGAGTGAACACAAAATCGCCATTCGTGAAGATCTGGTAATCCGTGCCTTCCTCGGTGCGGTAGGTATGATCTCCAAAGTCAATGGTCACGTTGTTCATACCGGGGATGGTAGGATCCTCGGGCTCCGGCTCCTCACCGGGAACTACAGCGTCCAGGGTACAACCCTGAGCAAATTCGATCTTGCCCTGATAGTTGGTCAGGGTGCCGGTCACGGTGATGGTATCGCCCTTCTTCAGAGTAGAGGCACCATCGCCTGCGACGCGAAAGGCAAGAATAAGCTTGTCTGACATATCCCCGATCTGCATCCAAACCGAGATGTTTTTATACTGCTCGCTCCATGCGGACTCGATGTCCGTAATGACACCGGTTAGTGTGTAGGTACCGGAGAGGGTTGCGCCTTCGGCCAGGCCGTAAGCAGCGTTCACGATCTCCTCGGGGGTAGGAACGTAATCGGGATCCGTTTCACCGCAAACGGTGCAGGTGCCGAATACGAAGTTGTGACCGATCGCGTCAACGTAGGAGTCAACGTAGGAATCGCCGCAGCTACAGGTGTGAGTGGTGTAGCCCTGCTCGGTGCAGGTAGGAGCGGTTACGACAGACTCGTAGACGTGCTCGTGAGGAAGCTCGGTCTCATGGAGATTGTTGAAGTACTTCTCAGCAGCCTCAGCAGAGTTGAAGAATGCCACGTACTCAACATCCAGGTAGTCGCCCTCTGCGCCCTGATCGGTAAAGAAGTCAAAGCGGCAGTAGGAGATGATACCGTTGTTAATGGAGGTCAGGCCGACGTTGCCAAGATCAAGGATGGCGGAATTCCAGTTGCCGTCCTCGTTCCATGCCAAAGAGGTGACGTCACCATTGCCGGACCAGCCGGTGCCGGAACCGATGAAAATTTGAGCATCCGTACCGCTGTTGGTGCGGTATGCGAATGCCATATACTGGGGCAGCTCCAGGTAGGAGCCGAGGTCCACGAGAGCCACGTAAGGATCGCCGCCGTTGGCGGTCAGACGCACGAAAGTGATCTCATCCTCGGTGATGATCTCGGAGGAGCCAATGCACTGAGCCTGAGTGATCACGGTAGAATGAGCCTGGCCGTTGATGAACTCGGGAGTCAGAACGAGGACGGGCGCGTCGGGATCGACAGGCTCGGGGTCCTCGGGAGTTACGATCTCAAACTCGGGAATCTCCACAGCGGAGAAGCCCTCGACCTTAACGGAACTGAAGTTGAAGGAGCCGCCGCGGACTGCCAAAGCAATCTGGGTCTCGCAGGTGCTGTCAACCAGGGTGTTGGTCAGAGTCTCGGTGGTACCGTCAATCAGGGAGACCACAACGGTCTCGGCGAAGGTGGTAGCAGGAGAAACCAGAGAGATGTTCTCAGCGGGATACTCAACCGAGCCGCTGATGGCGAAGGTAGCGTACACAACGCCGTCCACCATGACGTACACGGTCTCGCCGTCGTCAGCCATGGTCAGCTTATTGCCGGTGCAGGGCAGATGGTACTCTACGTTCTTGACGCAGGTGGTGATGGAAGGATCGAAGGTCTTGACGGTCAGCTTCAGATTGCCGTTAATCACACAGGCGTAGATACCTGCGCCGCCGAAGCCGGCACCGTCGGTCTCATAGAAGTTGTTGATCTTCATTTCGCCCTGAGTGGAGTTCACAGCGTGAACACCGCGGACGATGGCGGCATATGCGCCATTGGAGCCGGCGGCGAAGTCGACGGTCAGAGCGTACTTACCGTTGACGTCAGCGAAGATCTCGGAGATACCGTCCATAACGTAAGCACCGTCAACAGACAGGTACTGGCCCAGGTTCAGCATGGCGGTGAAGTAGTTGGAGAGGTCGGTGGCATTGAGAGCGGTACCGGCAGCAACCGAGGTGATGTCGGATGCGAAGGTGTTGGTGATATCCTTGGGCTTCTCGGGCAGGATCACGGTGAACTCGGACAGGCAAGCCTCGGCACCTTCAGCGTTCTTGTACAGAGCGCGGATGGTGTTCTCACCCTCCAGGCCGTCCAGGGAGATCATGATGGCCATTCTGGTGAAGTGATCGTGACCTGCGGGCATATGAGGCTCCAGGCCGGGATCGGGGACCGTCCATGCATCGTCATAGATGGGAGTGCCGCCGTTGATCTGGTAACCAAACTGACCCAGACCGCCGGTGCCGGCAACCCAACCCCAGTAACGGAGCGTATCGACGGTGAAATCGTTCAGGGTGATGGTCTTATCCCAGTTTGCGGACTGACCGGGAGTGAACACGCCCTCGACCTTGGCTGCACCGGCGTACTTATCCAGCTCATCAAAGGAGTGGTGCAGGATAAAACCGGACTCGTTCCACATGGGAGCCTTGTGCATCTCGTAGTCGTACTCAGCGGCGCCCTCGGGAGAGAGGAAGAAGCCGATGAACTCCACGTCGAAGTAGTCACCCTCAGCGCTATCGCCTGCGAAGAAGTCCAGACGGCCGTAGTTGATGAGACCATCAGTAATGGAGGTCATACCGGTGGCGGTCAGATCAATGACCAGGAGGTTCCAGCCGCCCTCTTCCCAGTTCACGTCGAAGCAGTCGCCCTGGCCGTTCCAGCCTGCGCCGGAGCCCATGAAGAACTGGCCCTTCATGGCGGAGTTGGTGCGGTAGGAGATGGCCATGTACTGAGGCAGGGTCATGTTGGAGCCGATGGTGATGACTGCCACGTAGGGATCGCCGCCGTTTGCGGTCAGACGGACGAAGGTGCGGTTACCCTCGGTGATGACCTCGGAGCTGCCGATGTGGTTGGTGAAGGTAGAACCGCCGGTGGACAGAGCCTGCTCGTTGATGGAATCAGGGGTGATGAGGTGAACGGGCTTGGCGGGATCGGGAGCCTTGATGACAAAGTCGATGGAATCGATGGCGTTGTTGCCGGAATCCAGAGACTGGTCATTGGGAACCAGATACAGGGTGTACTCGCCGGGGGCGAAGGCCCAGGGCTCAGAGTCGCTGCGGGTTGCGGTGGTCAGATCGACCTCGGTGCCGGAGCCGATGGAGGTGATGTACCACCAAGCGACGGTGGCGGGAGCGCCTCTTTCGGCGATACCGATCCAGTCGGTGCCTTCGCCGATGGCGGTGACCAGGATGGCCTCACCCAGCTCGAACTCGGTCTTGTTCATGACAAGACGGTCAGCGGGCTCCGGAGGCTCGGTCTCCTGAGGAGCGGAGTCCTCGGGAGCGGTGGTCTCCTCGGGATCGGAAGCGGTGGTTTCTTCATCCTGAGGAGCAGCGGTGGTCTCCTCGGGCTCGTCGGGCTCTGCGGTGGGAGCCTCGGTGGGGGTCTCGACAGTGGTATCATCGGTGGTGCCGGGTTCGACGGGATCGTCGGTACAAGCTACGGCGGTGATGACCAGAGCGAGCATGAGAATTGCGATAATCAGCAACTTCTTCATGGGGGATACTTCCTTTCTGATAAATTAGGGGTCAATGACCCCATGTAGTGACATTATACATCATTTCCACGAAAAAAGCAAGAGTAAAATTCGTTTTCTCACTGAAAGCAATAAATATATTACATTTTGTTCATATCTGGTTTTTATTTTTCGAAATAACGCCCACTCCCCGGATGGGGAACGGGAGCATTGCTCGGGATGAGGGATGAGGGCGGGAACGAAGCCTCGGGAGTCTCAGCTTTTCCCATAATTTGGGCAATAAGACCCATACAAAACATAGGATGGGGCTGAGTCAAATGCTTTTGAAAAAAGCAAAAGACTCAGCCCCTTTTTTATTTGGTTACGCGCTTTGGGGATGGGAGATTATTGGATCTCAAATTCGATCACGACCTCATTGGCGCGATCGTCGGTGGGGAACCAAGCAATCTTGTATTTTCCGGCCGTGAAGGAATATGCGGCACCGGCCGAATAGACCACGTTGCGGAGATCGAAGGGCTCGTCTACGGCACTGCCACCATCACCAACGTAGCACCAATCGAAACCGGTATAGCTGCCTTCGGATTCATAGTAAAACTCGAGCCATGCGTGGGTCCCGGCAGATGCGGTGGCCATGATGGGCTCATCGGAGGCAAAGACAGTCTTTTCCATGGTGAACTGACCGGGAACGCCGATGATTTCGGGCTCGTCGGGGGTCTCAAACTCGGGAATCTCCACAGCGGAGAAGGCGGTGAGGTTCAGCACATCGAAGACGAAAGAACCGGAACGAACGACCAGACCGGTCTGGGTGTCGCAGGTGCTGTCGATCAGGGTATCGGTAAGGGTCTCGGTGGTGCCGTCGATCAGGGTGACGACAGCGGTCTTGGCAAAGGTGGTAGCGGGGGAGACATTGGCAAAGCCGTCGTACTCGGTCTCGCCGCTCATGGCAACGGTCGCGTAGGTAACACCGTCCACCAGGATGTAGACAGTCTCGCCGTCATCGGCCAGAGTCAGGGTCGTGCCGGTGCAGGGCAGGGTGTAGTACACGTTCTTGACGCGGACGTTGGATTCACCGTCGTAGACCTTGATCATGATCTTCAGATCCGTACCCTCGATGCGGGCATAGATACCGGCACCGCCCATGTCGGCAGAAGTGCCGTCGGTCTCGTAGAAGTTCTTGATGGTGAAGTTGACACCCTCGGTAGCGTTGGTCTCCACAGCGTGGACACCGCGGGCGAAGGCGTAGTAGTTGCCGTTTCTGCCTTCGGCGAAGTTAACGGTCAGAGCGTACTTACCGTTGACGTCAGCGAAGAGCTCGGAGATACCGTCCAGCTTGTAGCCGTTAGCCAGGGTCTTGTAGTCGCCCAGGTTCAGCATGGGGGTGAAGGCACCGGCCAGGTCGGTGGAGTTGATAGGGGTATCAACAGTCTGGGAAGCGAAGTCGGAGGTGAAGGTGTTGGTGATATCCTTGGGCTTCTCGGGCAGAGTCACGGTGAACTCGGACAGGCAAGCCTCGGCACCTTCAGCGTTCTTGTACAGCACGCGGATGGAGTTCTCACCCTCCAGGCCGGCCAGAGAGAT
>JAGBAS010000004.1 GCA_017938885.1 Clostridia bacterium | reverse complement strand
CCCAGGGACACGCCCACGCCCTCAACCTGAAGGACAGCGGTGTCAACGTCGTTGTTGGTCTTTACGAGGGATCAAAGAGCTGGGCAAAGGCTGAGGCACAGGGACTCAAGGTTATGACATCGGCAGAAGCAACAAAAGTTGCTGACATCATCATGATCCTCATCAACGATGAGAAGCAGGCGGCTCTATACAAGGAGTCTATTGAGCCTAACCTGACCGAGGGCAAGACTCTTGCATTCGCCCACGGCTTCAACATCCATTTCGGCTGCATCAAGCCTCCCAAGAACGTCAACGTCATCATGATCGCCCCCAAGGGCCCCGGTCATACGGTTCGATCCGAGTATCAGGCGGGCAAGGGCGTTCCTTGTCTGATCGCGGTCGAGCAGGATGCCACGGGCGATGCGTGGGAGCTCGGTCTGGCCTACGCCCTCGGCATCGGCGGCGCAAGAGCAGGCGTGCTGGAAACCACCTTCCGTACCGAGACCGAGACCGACCTGTTCGGTGAGCAGGCTGTGCTTTGCGGCGGTGTTTGCGCGCTGATGCAGGCGGGCTATGAAACCCTGGTTGAAGCAGGCTACGACCCCAGAAACGCTTACTTTGAGTGTATCCATGAAATGAAGCTCATCGTTGACCTCATCTATCAGAGTGGATTTGCAGGAATGCGCTACTCCATTTCCAACACCGCCGAGTACGGCGACTACGTAACCGGTCCCAAGATCATCACCGAGGACACCAAGAAGGCTATGAAGAAGATCCTCTCCGATATTCAGGACGGTACCTTTGCCAAGGACTTCCTGCTGGATATGTCCTCCGCCGGCGCACAGGTTCATTTCAACGCCATGAGAAAGCGGGCAAGCGAGCATCCCTCCGAGGTGGTCGGTGCGGATATCCGCAAGCTGTACAGCTGGAGCGACGAGGATAAGCTCATCAATAACTGATAGGAGGTATCATTATGCCGAAGGAAAATGTCGTTACGGGCGTGCACAACGCCCCTCACCGCAGTTTATTTCACGCCCTGGGTCTGACAGAAGAGGAACAGAAAAGGCCGCTCATCGGTATCGTCAGTTCCTATAATGAAATCGTGCCCGGGCACATGAATCTCGACAAGATCGTGGATGCCGTCAAGATCGGTGTCGCCATGGCAGGGGGAACGCCCATTGTATTTCCCGCCATTGCCGTTTGCGACGGCATCGCCATGGGGCACACGGGCATGAAATACTCTCTCGTTACCCGTGATCTGATCGCCGATTCCACCGAGGCGATGGCCCTGGCCCACGGCTTTGACGGGCTCGTTATGGTGCCCAACTGTGATAAAAATGTTCCCGGACTGCTCATGGCGGCGGCAAGAGTCAATATTCCTACCGTCTTTGTCAGTGGCGGCCCCATGCTTGCAGGCAGAGTGGAAGGTAAAAAAACAAGTCTTTCTTCGATGTTTGAGGCGGTCGGCGCGTACAATGCGGGTAAGATCACCGACGAAAAGCTCTATGAATACGAATGCAAGACCTGCCCGACATGCGGTTCTTGCTCGGGTATGTACACAGCAAACTCCATGAACTGTCTCACCGAGGCACTCGGAATGGGGCTTCGCGGGAACGGCACCATCCCTGCCGTGTACTCCGCGCGCATTGAGCTGGCCAAGCACGCGGGCATGGCGGTGATGGAGCTTGTCCGCAAGAATATCTGCCCTCGCGATATTATGACCAAAGAAGCACTTATGAACGCCTTGACCGTGGATATGGCGCTGGGTTGCTCCACCAACAGTATGCTCCATCTGCCCGCCATCGCCCACGAGTGCGGTGTGGAGTTAAATCTCGATATTGCCAATGAGATCAGCGCGGTCACCCCTAACCTTTGCCATCTCGCCCCCGCAGGCCGCACCTATATGGAGGATCTGAACGAGGCGGGCGGCGTGTATGCGGTCATGAACGAGCTGACGAAAAAGGGTCTATTGAACACCGATTGCATGACCGTCACGGGCAAGACCATGGGCGAGAACATTGCGGGCTGTATCAATCTGGATCCCGAGGTCATTCGCCCCGTGGATAATCCGTACAGCGAAACGGGCGGTATCGCGGTGCTCAAGGGCAATCTGGCCCCCGAGGGCAGTGTGGTTAAGCGTTCTGCGGTACTTCCCGAAATGCTGGTACACGAGGGCCCCGCTAAGGTATTTGATTCCGAAGAGGAAGCACAGGCGGCGATCAACGGCGGGAAGATCATAGCGGGCGACGTGGTCGTCATCCGCTACGAAGGCCCCAAGGGCGGTCCCGGTATGCGGGAGATGCTGAATCCCACCTCTGCCATTATGGGCATGGGTCTTGGCAACAGCGTCGCCCTCATCACCGACGGGCGATTCAGCGGGGCAACTCGCGGCGCTTGCATCGGTCACGTTACCCCCGAGGCCGCGTCGGGCGGTATGATCGGCGTGGTTGAGGATGGCGACATCATCTCGATCAATATTCCCGAAAACACCATTGAGCTGAAGGTGGATGCCGATGTCCTTGCCGAGCGCATGAAGAACTTCGTACCCAAGAAAAAAGAACTGACCGGGTATCTGAAACGTTATGCCGCCCTCGTTTCGGGCGGTGCTTCGGGGGCAATACTGAATTGATGATGAAAGAACTCAAGGACAAATTATTCGCTCTTTGTATTTTCCGCGATCTTTTGGAGGATCAAGTGCTTGATGCGTTGTTTTCCCACATCAAGCACCCCTCCGTCGTAAGCTACGCCGAATTCGTATCTCTTTTGTATGCGGCCAACGGCGGCGATCTCGGAGAATACGTCAAGGAGCTTTGCCTGAACAGCGAAAACGTTTACGTAAAAACGATTGGGGCAAAGAAATCCGTACCAAGCTATATGCGGGATGCCGTGGAAGCGGAGCTGGAGGTTTTGCAAGAGGTATCCTCGATTGATAAGGAAACCCTTTGCGCGCCCTTGAAGTACAATGGATTTCTCCCCGACTTTACAACCACCAAGCTCCGCTTGAAGGACATCTATCTGCATCGCGCAGAGAATATTGAGAAATACGGCTACGGTATCTATGCAAAGCACAAAATGTTCTACGTAGATGAGAACGGCTGTATTGTTCCCGTTCTCCATCCCGACAAGACCAAGCTTTGCGATCTCGTTGACTATGAACGTGAGCGTCAGATCGTGATTGACAACACCAAGGCATTACTCGCGGGCAAGCCCGCCGCGAACATTCTCTTGACAGGGGACGCAGGTACAGGCAAGTCCTCAACTGTAAAAGCAATAGCCAATGCGCTGTGGGATGAGGGACTTCGCATTTTGGAAATGCGGAAGGATCAGCTTCGCAGTATTCCAAAGGTTTTGGACGAGCTCTCAAGCAATCCGCTGAAATTCGTGTTGTTCATTGATGACCTTTCGTTCCCCGCGGACGATGACAATTTCAACGCACTAAAGGCTGTGCTCGAAGGCTCGGTTACGGCAAAATCAAGTAACGTGGTAATTTATGCTACAAGCAACCGCCGACACATTATAAAAGAAACCTTCTCTGATAGAGAGGGAGATGATGTTCACCGCAACGATACGATGCAAGAGCTTATATCTCTTTCGGAGCGCTTCGGTATCCATATCACCTTCTCCAAGCCGAACAAACAGACCTTCTTAAACATCGTTCATCACTTAGCCAATGAAAATAGCATAGATATGCCGACAGATGAGCTTGATCTGCTTGCTGAGCGCTTTGCGCTTGAACGTGGCGGAAGAAGTGCAAGACTTGCAAAGCAGTTTATTGACGGGATACTCGCGAGGTGAAAGAGATATGTATTTTGATGATTTGAAGATCGGTATGATGGTGGATATTTCATCTGCTGTAATTGAAAAAGAAAAAATGCTGGCTTTTGCTCGCGATTATGATAATATTCCGCTTCATACTGACGAGGAATATGCCAAAGCCACGCCATTCGGTAAACTGATTGCCCCCGGGGTGATGTCCTTTATGTCGGTATGGGCAAGGTATTTGGAGGTTGATTTCTTCGGTGAGGAACTGCTTGCAGGAAAATCCACCAAGATCGAATGGTTAAAACCTGTTTTTGCCGACGATGTGCTTACGGGAAAAGCTACAATAACCAATCTTGTCAAGCGTAACGCCAAGAACGGCCTTGTAGAGGTCACGATCGAAGCCTATAACCAAGACGGTGTACTTGTTTTGACCGATGTTACCGAAGCGATAGTGAAGTGCAGAAGTAGATAGAGACAATAGCAAAACGCCACCTTAGACTTTCATCTAAGATGGCGTTTTTTTGTTCGTATTAGAGCGAAACCTTAACGGCGAAGCCGCCGCTGAAAAAGTAAGTGTTCGTCCAATACACGTTTGGTGGAGATAAGCGTGGCAAAGTCGAATACCCTAACCGCAAGAACTGCCGCCATCAATGCCTATGTCCAAGCTCATCCTCTCTTTAAAAGCATTTCCCGGCGGTATTCCTTCGGTGTGCAACCAATCTCCCGTCGAAACGTCCGATAAAAATGGGCGTAATCCGCAAATCCGCACTCGTAGGCTACGCGCTCGGCTGTGATGTTACTGGTGGACAGGAGCAGCTTGGCCTTACGGATGCGCGCGGCACCCACGTAGGCGTGAGGGGTGGTTCCCAGGGTCTCCCGAAAGATGCGGATGAGGTAATTCTCGCTGAAATGAAAGGATGCCGCCAATTCGGCCAGCGAGGGCGGGCTTTGCAGATCTTGAGTCAGGCGGCGTACCATATGATCCACCAGCATATCCCGCTCGCTGCGAACCTGGTCACGGAACAGGCGGGTGAGAATGGTACAGAGCAGACCGTTCTTGACGATCCGAGGGGCATCCTCGTTTTCGGCATGATTCAACTCCCGAAGCAAAGGAAGAAGCATCTCGGGATCGAATGATCCCCAACGGGGGAGATTGGGGGATTCATCGCTCCAGACACAATTCCCGAAATGCAGATAGAAATAGTAGGGACAGTCACTGCTTTCGGGGCCGTCCTGGAGAAGGCCCCTCTGCTGGATGTAGTATTCCCCCCTTGTCAGTTCTACGGGCACACCGTCCTCGGTAAAGCGGAGCACACCGTCCAGCATCAGAAGCAGGATATCGCTTGATTCCACTCGGGTGATGTGCCGCTCGCCCGGCAGGAATTTGCGGAAGGCGGACAGGCGATAGGTGGGAACGGTTTGCATGGATATGCCAGTGGGCACGGCGGTCACCTCCTTACGGATCATGCTCTTATTATACCGCGTTTGTTTGATTTTTGCAAGGTTTTTTGCGGAAATATTCCTGTAATTTTGCTGTGATCTGTGATAAAATTAAGGTGATCGTAAAGGAGGATCCGTTATGTCCAGATTTTTGTCACGCATACTTTGTTTGATGCTCGCCCTGTCCATGCTGGCGGCCACCGCCTGTACGGGAGGTGTGACGCCCGGCGACACCGCATCACCCCCCCATGAAACCGATGCGGAGCCACCCGCGTCCGAGCCCACGGAATCCGAGACCGAAACCGAAACCGAGCCTCCCGTCTTGCTCGGAGAGCCGCGGGACGTCCTTATTACAACGAAAGGAGCTGTAGACAACGTGAAATTCTCTCCTCTTCACCTGGGGCAGGTGCAGGCCGCAAGCTGGCTGAGAAACCAACTGCTCCTCCAAGCCGAACAGGTGACCAAGCAGTTTGAAGCACTCTCTCCCGACTGCAAATCCGAAGGCGGCGACCGCTCGGGCTGGCTGGGCGGCACGGGCGAGAGCTGGGAGCGAGGCTCCTACTATACCCGCGGTCTCATCGCCTCGGCCTACGTGCTGGACGATGCCGACATGAAAGCGCAGGCGCAGAAATGGATCGACTGGACCTTGAACAGCCAGGTCGAGAGCGGCGCCTTCGGTCCCTTTGCAAACGACCCCGAAAAGCTGGACTACTGGCCCTTGATGCCCATGCTGATGGCTTTGGAGCTGTACCACGATGCTACGGGAGATGAGCGGGTCATCCCCTTCCTGCAAAACTACTTCGCGTGGGAGGCTAAGGCACTGAAGACCAAGAAGCTGACCTCCTGGGCAAGGGTTCGCGGCGGAGACAACATTTTCGCGGTGCTGTGGCTCTACGAGAAGACGGGGGACGAGTCCTTGCTCGACCTCTGCGAGGAGCTTTATCAGCAGACCTTCGACTGGGAAACGGCCTACGACGAGGAGGCGTGGATGGGTACCTACCACATCGTCAACGCCCAGCAGAGCTTCAAGCTCTTCCCCGTCATGTACGCCGTCACGGGGGATGAGCACTACCTGGACGTCTACTATGAGGGCATTGAGAACATCTACATGGCCTCGGGACGGCAGGATGGGATGTCCAACGGCGACGAAATGAGCCGCGGCATTGACGGCGTGTACGGCAACGAGACCTGCGCCGTGGTGGAGCGGATGCTCTGCGACTAGATCGCCCTCTACCTCCTCCGCGATGCCACCGTCGCCGACCATCTGGAGGAGATCACCTACAACGCCCTGCCCCAGCAGCTCCTCCCCGACGGAAAGGGTCAGGTCTACTTCACCATGCAGAACCAGGTCATGGCCAACCTGGGTGTCCACGGCTTTACCAGCGACGGTGGCGACCGCTCGGTCTACGGCCTCCCCGGCGGCTACCCTTGCTGTGTCCACAACTACCAGATGGGCTGGCCCCTCTTCATCGCCTCCATGTGGATGGCCACCTCGGACGGCGGCCTGGCCGTGGGCGCCTACGGTCCCAATACCATCACCGCCACGGTGGGAGACGGCACCAAGCTGACCGTCACCCAGACCACCAACTACCCCTACGAGGATACGGTCACCCTAACCCTCTCCGCCGACAAGACCGATACCTATCCCCTCTATATCCGTGTGCCGAAATGGTGTTCCGCGCCCTCGGTCACGGTCAACGGCCACGCCGTAGAGACCGAGCTGATCGCGGGTGAGTACGCCGCTCTGACTGCCGCCTGGGAGGACGGTGACGTGATCGTCCTGACCTTCCCCGCCGAAATCACCGCCACGATCACCGACAACAACAGCGTCAGCATCCGCCGCGGTGCCGTCCTGTTCGCTCTGGAGATCGGGGAGAAGTGGAAGAAGATCGGCTACGATCCCCTGAATTGGCGCATCAGCCGGAAATACCCCTCCTACGACATCACCCCCACCACCGATTGGAACTACGCCCTGGAGAACTTCAACTTCGAGGACGTAGCCTCCAACTTTACGGTCATCCGCAACCCCATCACCGACGAGATGCGGTATCAGCTCTCGGACGTTCCCCTGGTGCTGGAGGCCAAAGCCAGAGCCGTCAAGGATTGGACGCTGAACACCGCCTTGGATATCGCGAGAGATACCCCCGTTTCCCCCGTGGCCGCCGACCGACTGGGGGAGGAGACCGTCACGGTGCGGCTGGTTCCTTATGCCCATACCCGCCTCCGCATCACCCTGATGCCCTGGACGGGCGAGGCCCAAGCCCCCAAGTCCGAGCGTCCCGATGAAGGCACGCTCCTGTTCCCCTCGGTGATCGTCCCTCTGGAGGCGCAGGGCGAGGCGGCAGGCACCGCGCAATTGTCCTACACGGTGGAGCTGGCTTATGAATCCCCTGCCGATCTGACTCTCAACGTAGAGATCAACCGCAAGGACGCGGGTACGGTCACCTTGACCAAGGGCGCGGGTACCGTCACGCTGGACACCGAGCTTTTGGGTACTGACCGCCATAACCGTATCTGCTTTACCACCGAGGACGGCTCGGCCATTCCCGCAGATCTGACTATCTCCTTGTCCGTGACGATCCACGACAGCGGGATCACCCGCTATGAGGCCGAAAAGGCCAAGCTGACGGGCTCGGCCTACTCCCCGGGCACCCACGTCGCGGGCATTGACGACGTGGGCTCCTCCCTGACCTTCGACGCGCTGGTCGTCGGCGAGGAAGGAGACTATACCCTTCGCTTCTACTACGCCGCCCCCATGGGTCTGGCCACCCACACCGTCTACGTGGACGGGGTCAAGCGGGGTGTCCTGCGGTACAACGAGAACGGTAAGTCCCTGGGCTGGGGTAACTTCAGCGAGGATATCTACGCCGAAATCCATCTCACCCTGACCAAGGGTACCCACACCCTCCGCATCGAAAAGACCGCATCCGATATCGGCTTTGCCGAGCTGGACGCCTTTGATCGGATCCCCTGCGCGCTGACGGGCGGTGTGCCGGAGCA
This sequence comes from Clostridia bacterium, assembly GCA_017938885.1. Lineage (GTDB taxonomy): Bacteria > Bacillota > Clostridia > Oscillospirales > CAG-272 > CAMEON01. The sequence goes on along the minus strand of JAGBAS010000004.1, from coordinate 20,129 downwards.
GGCTGACGGGGAGTAAGCATCGGCAAGCAAGGAGAATGCCGATATGCTCGATCGTCGTTAAGGTTCTCCAATCCATAAACGAATAGGCGCAAACAGTTCCTAAAACGGCTTGTGCCTAAAGTGTGCCAAAAAGCAAAAGAAGCCTATATATTGTGTTCCAACATTCGTCCAAAACACAATATATAGGCTCTTTTTGAGCTGGTGGAGATGAGGGGAGTCGAACCCCTGTCCGAAAACCGATCCATGCGACTTTCTCCGGGTGCATCGTCTGATTATTTCTCCCTGTGAACGGTTTCAGACGCAAAGCCGGACACAGGCAGCCATTTTATGCGTGATCGGTTCAATGGCGAACCACCGATGCACGGGCACCGCTACATGACGTTCAGCCTCGGGTCGCGGTACTCCCGGGGGGAACGGGCGGCATTATGAGCCGCGGCACTGCCAATTAGGCAGCCAGAGCAACAGAATTGTTGTCGTTTAATTTTAAAGGTTGGGCAGTTGACAGGATTACCCGGCCTGACCCGCTTATCGCACTTCATGATCCCCGTCGAAACCGGTACACCCCCATGATTAAAGTAAAAGGTAGGAGTGAAGAGTGAAGAGGTCGTGAGGTGGTAGAGTGGAGAGCGTTTGCTTTTTGGATCGTGGTCGTTTACTATTGGGTGGCGAAGGTTAATTGCGGTAGGTTCTGTCCTTGAGACGCCGCTCGATCTCGCGGTCGGATTCGGCGCGGGCGATGGAGTCCCGCTTATCGTAGAGCTTTTTACCTCGGCAGAGACCGATCTCCACCTTGAGGCGGGGACCCTTGAAGTAGACCTGGAGGGGCACCAGCGTGTAGCCCTTCTGGGTCATGAGGCCCTGGAGCTTCATAATCTCCTTCTTATGCATAAGGAGTCTGCGATCTCTGAGGGGCTCGCGGTTGAAGATATTGCCGTGCTCGTAGGGGCTGACGTGTATGCCGATGGCGTACAGCTCACCGTCCTTGACGTGGCAGTAGGAGTCCTTGAGGTTGATGCCGCCGCCGCGGATGCTCTTGACCTCGGTGCCGTAGAGCTCGATGCCCGCTTCGTACTTCTCGTCGATGAAGTAGTCGTGCCAGGCCTTTTTATTCTGGGTGATGATTTTGATGCCTTGCTTTTCAGCCATGGGATGAGCCTCCTTTCCCGGGGTCTTTGAGGTTCGTTGGGGGATCTTACTCGTTGACGTCGTTGTAGTAGACGTCCTCGTCGGGGAAATACATCCCCAGCACGTCGCGGGCGTACTCGATGATGTAGTCCTCGTCTACCTCTTTATTCAGAAAATATTGCAGCTTACGGTTCTCTTCCTTCAGCTTATCGTACTCCGCCTGCATTTCCTCGGTCTGGGCACGGAGCTGGTTGGCGCGCATGACGTTAGCGATGCTGATGACCAAAGCAGAGACCAACAGGGCCGCCAGGGCAACCTTCATGAGCATGGAGCGTCCCAAGCTCTTTTCGGATTCGGGCACTTCGGGACGGGGTTGAGCCTCGTTTTGCAGCTCAAGCTCGTTCTTCTCGGGATCGGGTCTGTAAGCCATGCTGCCTCCTTTCATCATCATGTTGCTTTGCACATCGGAAGTTTTGCCGTATTTACGCGTGTTTATACAAAAGATCATTCCCGACTGGTTGGAGGAGGTGTCTCCTCGGCAAGGGCATCAAAGCCGCGTCGGGCTGCGGCTGCGAGCACTTTGGTGGCTTTAGCCATTTGTATTCTTTCCTGTCTTTCGCGCATCCTTTCCGTCCTTTTTTGCTTGACGGTACCCACGAAACCGGCCACGCGGCCGGCCATCCTCCAAAGAGGGCGAACCATCGCTTTGAAGAGTCGGGTCAAGGCGTTTTCGACAGGAATCATCAGGCGTCCCAGGGTTTGCATATAGACAAAGAAGCCCCCTGCCATTCCGACGAGGGCAGGCGCACGAAAGCTCCCGTCGCTCGCGTAGTAGCAGAGCAGGACCCATACAATGGCGGCTATGACCGAAAAAAGCAGGTCGGCTGAAAAGCGGATGATCCCCAAAGGCAGAGATCCGCTTCCCGTTCCATCCGCAGATGCATCCCGACTCCCAAGGGGTTCTCCGCAAAGAATGCGCAGAAAGCGAAAGACCTCGTATACGCCACCCAAGCCAAAGCCCGTACAGGCGGCGTAAACGAACAGGAGCGCAAGAGCGCGCTGTGTCTGGTAGAGATCCAGCCCGCTCATGAGCCGAAAAAGCGGCGGGAGCGAGCTTTTTTCTCGGGAACAGAGGACTGCCCCGGCTCCTCGTAAAGCACGCCGTTGAGCTTCCCCGTCACGGAAACCGTACCTTCCCTGGTGCTGAGAACGTGGATGCGGAGCCCTTCGCCCTCCAGGTTGAGGATACCGCAGGACGTCACCAAGCGAACGTTGGCTTCGTCGAAGCTGACCACCTCGGAAACCCCTGTGACGGCGATGCTTTCCCGCGCCTTAGCGGTCAGGCAATGCTCCTTACCGTTTCCCCCTTCGCGGGGCTGTACTGTATCGTTCATATCCTGCCTCCATTGCTGAAATCCATGGAATTCTATGCACGGGCAGGCAGGAATATGACAAACGTACGGTTATTCCACGACCTCGTAGAGGGTGGAGGCTGCATCCTTGCCCACAGTCTCCTTGACCTCCAGGACACGGATACGCAGGGTTCTGGCACCGAAGGTGATCTCCAGGATATCCCCTACCTTGACGTCGTAAGAGGCCTTGGCGGGGCGGCCATTGACCGTCACGTGGGCGGCGTCGCAGGCCTCGTTGGCCACGGTGCGCCGCTTGATGATACGGGTCACCTTCAGGTACTTATCGAGGCGCATATCAGTTCAGGTTCTCCTTGACGGCCTTAGCGGACACGAAAGCGAGATACTTGCAAGCGGGGACCGAAACCACCTCACCGGTCTTGGGGTTGCGGCCCTTTCTCTCGGCGCGCTCACGAACCTCAAAGGTACCGAAGCCCGAAAGCTGGACCTTCTCACCGGCGGTCAGGTTCTCCAGGATGGTTGCCTCAATGAGATTCCAGGTCTCAGCGACCTGCTTCTGGGACAGCTCGCTCTTCTCGGCAACGGCTTTGATCAGTTGGCTCTTGTTCATGGTATAACTCCAATCTTATGATGTTTTTTTGGTAGGGATATTATACCACATTATACAGGAAAATGCAATACCCCCAAATGATTTTTTTGTGTTTTTTCAGAGTTTTTCAGCATTTCGGCCGGCGGGACGTGAGAGCTCACCCAGCGTGGCTTTCTGTAGAATCCTGTCAAATTCCGGTCGTCGGGCATATACTGCCTGTGAACGACGGTTCTTGCCGTCGGCTCAATTTCCATACGGAGGTATACATCATGTCTGACAACCGTTTCATTCCCTGCGTCGGCAACGGGAACGGCTGCGGCAAGGGCGGAGACACCCGCACCGTTTGCGTGGAGACCAACCGCATTCTGGATTCCTGCCGTGACCGCGACTGCTTTGAGAACGTCCGGGTCTTCCTGACCGATCTCGGCCGTGACATCATCGACCACACCACCCAGGTTCGGGTCAAGGATGCCTGCATCGCCTGGACCTACATCGGCATCGACCCCGTCCAGTTCAACCGCGGCTTCTACACCATTCACGTCCGCTTCTATGTCAAGCTCATTTTCGAGGCCTGTATCTGCCCCGGGCGTTCCCAGGAGTTCGACGGTATCGCGGTACTGGAGAAACAGGTCGTTCTCTTCGGCGGAGACTGCTCGGTAAGCGTTTTCCGCTCCAGTGCCGATGGCTCTGCCTTTTGCGCCGAGCCCGAGCCCTGCTATAAGGAGCGCAGCGTTCCCACCGCCGTCGTGGAGGTAGTGGATCCCATCGTTCTGGGTGTCCGCGTACTGGAGCCTCTTTGCCCCGAGCCCGTGTGCTGCTGCTGCTGTGCCTGTGACATTCCTCCCTCCATCGCAGGATGCCTGTCAGCGCCCATTTACACCGAGGCGCAGGACTGCGACGGGCAGGATCGGGGCGGCCGCATTCTGACCGTATCCCTGGGCATTTTCTCTCTGGTTCGTCTGGTGCGCCCCGCTCAGTATCTCATCACCGCCTCGGAATTCATCATTCCCGACAAGGAATGTGTTTCGGGCACCCCCGGGAACCCCTGCGATCTCTTCCGCTCCATGGCCTTCCCCATTACCGAGTTTTCCCCCGCTCCCATGCCGCTTCCTTCGGCTGACCGCAACAAGTGTGGGTGCAACGGTTGAGCGGAACGTCTGCCCTGCAATCCCCGGGGCAAGCACCCATGATCTGCGCCTGCGGGATGCAGAGAAGCCCCCGGAATACGTCTGTCCTTTGATCTTTCCTGCCCCACCCGCTTCGGCGGGTGGCTTTTTTCGATGGATTCCATGAATAATAAAGAAAAACGCCTCTGCGTTGGGTGTTGCAGAGACGTTTTCTGGGATGCCGACCGAGGTTGGGTAGACCTGCGGGGCATGGAACCGGGCGAACTTGCTGATTCGTCAGAGATCAACCGTCGTCACGGTCAGAGTAATCGCCGTCGACCTTGTCAAAGTCCTCCTTGGACGCGCCGCACAAGGGGCACACCCAATCAGCAGGCAGATCCTCAAAATCGGTGCCTTCGTCGATACCGTTATCGGGATCGCCAACCTCGGGACGGTACTCATAACCGCACAGCTCGCAAGCATATACGCTCATTCCTCTCCCTCCTTCCAAATGGTGATCGTGATTTTTCAGAGCCACAGAGCAAGACTCCTCAAAATGTCCGTAGTATATAATATAGCATAGACGGCGTTTTGTCAAGAGCATTCTTGATTTTTCATGAAATTTTCTTGATTTGACAAATTCAGTCACCTGTACAGGCGATATTTTTCAACAATTTCACAGAATCTTTCGGATTCTCCGACAGCGGTCGCGGCGACCCTTGCAGGGTCGAAATCCCCCGTCAGGATATCCTGCCCCAAGCGGAGGGACAGACCGCTTTGCTTGACCGCAAAGGCCGGGTATTTTTTGAAATGGCGGAACATCCAGAGCATGGTCTCGAAGGGGCGATAGGTATCCCGATCCGTGATATGAAGCTCGACACCCCGACAGACCTCCCCCGCGTGCTTATTGAAAACGGGGGTAAAGGTCATGGCGCGGAAGGTCACGCCAGGAAGGGAGAGGGCGTTCATATCCTTCAGCAGGGCATTTTCATCCACGAAGGGTGCTCCCAGCCAGTCGAAGGGTCTGGTGGTTCCCCGCCCCTCCGAAAGATTGGTGGCCTCGTAAATGCAGGAGCCGATATAGTTGATGGCGCAGTTCACCGTGGGAATATTGGGGGAGGGATTGACCCACAAAAGGTCGGTCTCGTCGTAGTACATATGGGGTCTCCAGCCCTCGCAGGACAGCACGGCCAGGTCGCACCCGATTCCCTTTTCGGCATTGACGTAGCGGGCGTATTCGCCCACTGTGAGGGCGTAACGGGTGGGGACGGCAAACTCACCGACGAAGGAGGAAAAGCGGCTCTCGTCCAAAAGCAAGCCTTCACAGAGGTGATTCCCGATAGGGTTCGGACGATCCAACACCAGAACGGGCCTTCCCGCCGCTTTAGCCGCCCGCATGAGCTGGGTAAGGTTGCAAATATAAGTATAGAACCGCGCGCCCACGTCCTGGATATCGTAGACGGCCACATCCACCTCCGAAAGAAGTTCAGCCAAGCGATTGGTTCCCCGCAGAGCGGTAATATCGTAGAGCCGCGCACCCGTTTCGGGGTGGGGAACGCCATCCTCCTTGGTAAAGCTCCCGTCCTGCATCGCCGATGCGAGGCCGTGCTCGGGGGCAAAGAGGAGGCGGAGATCGCTCCGCTCCGAAAGGATCCGATAGGTCGAAAGACCCGCCTTATTGATACCCGAGGCGGCGGTCAGTAGGGCGGTTCTTTTCCCGCCGATCAGGGTACTCAGGTCGCTTATGCGGTCGATGCCGCAGAGAACGGTGTGCTTCATGGTGATTCCTTTCTGTATCAACGTGTCAACGTGTATCAACGTGTCAACGTGTGTCAACGTTTCAACGTGTATATTCATGGGAAGGGTGGCATAAGTTGTAGAGAATCGGGACAAACCCACATACCACGGAAAGGATGATCCTATGCTCTCAGCTTCCCTCCCTCGCCGCAGAGGGGCTCATACTGCGCGGCGTTTTGCGGTCAACGCCCTTTTGCTCATTGCCGTTAATCTGTTCATGCGAACGGTGGGAGTGGCCTTCAACGCCTATCTGGCGGGACGGGCAGGGGGAGAGGTCATGGGGCTTTACTCTCTGCTGTTCGGGGTCTACGGGCTGGCCATGACCCTGGGGAGCGCGGGGATCAACCTGGGAACCACCCGCATGGTAGCCGACGTGATGGGGCGGTTTTGCCCGATGGCGGAGGGACGGGATCCGGAGGATACCCTCGAGGGAGATACCTGCCGTCAAGCGATCCGTCGGGTTCTTCTTCGCTGTGTTGGCTACAGCCTGGTATGCAGTCTGGGCGCGGGTCTTCTGATGTTCATCGCCGCGCCGTGGATCGGAGCGGTATGGCTCAACGATCTGCGAACGGTGCTGTCCCTGCGGGTATTGGCCCTGACTCTGCCTCCCATTGCGGTCTGCTCCTGTCTGAACGGATATTTCACGGCGGTACGGCGGGTAGCCAAGACGGCGGCGGTAGGGATCGGGGTACAATTTCTCCGAATTGGCTTCTGCGCCTACCTCTTGACTCTATGGCTTCCCGAGGGGGTGGAGATGACCTGTCTTTCGTTGGTGCTGGGCGGGGCTCTGTCCGAGCTCTGCGGACTTCTTTTCACCGTAGTTGCATACCTGCTCGACCGTCGGCGGTATTTGTTGGTCAAAAAATTGGCCATCATAGACACGGGAGATGCCGACTCCGTCAAAAAGCTGTTGGGCATCACGGTTCCCGTGACCCTGTCAGCCTGTCTGCGTTCGGGGCTGCTGACGCTCCAGCATATCCTCATCCCCCGTGGGCTCAAGCAGAGCGGAGCCAGTTGGGAAACCGCCCTGACCTCCTACGGCGTCCTGCACAGCATGGCTCTCCCTGTGGTTTTGTTCCCCTCTGCTTTCATCTCCTCCTTCTCGGGTCTCCTGGTGCCCGAGGTGGCTGAATCCATCGCACGGGGGGATGACGGGCGGGTAGCGAGACTTTCAGAACGGATCATCACCCCGGCCCTGATCTTTTCTTTTGGGGTCGCGGGGATCATGGCCTGCTTCGGAAGCGAGTTGGGGGAAGCGGTCTACGGCAGTCGGGAGGCAGGGACGTATATCCGTATGCTGGCACCGCTGATCCCCATCATGTACGTGGACAGCTCGGTGGATGCTTTTCTGAAGGGCATGGGTGAGCAGGTCTACTCCATGAACGTCAATATCATCGACGCGGGCACCTCGGTGCTGCTGGTGTGGCTTCTGCTTCCCCGCATGGGGCTTATGGGCTACGTCGTAGCGATCTACGCCACCGAGACCCTGAACACCACGCTGTCTCTCTGTCGGATGCTCCGCATGAGCCGTATGCCCATCAGGCTTTGGCGGCAGGTCTTCGGACCTCTGCTGTGTGCCGTCGGCGCAACCGTCCTGTGTCGGATGGGAGGTCTGCTTTTGCGCCTTTCCATCCAAGGAGCGGCAGAGCTTGCGGGCCATATCACGGTCTGCGCTGTACTCTATGCAGTGCTTTGCAGGCTGACGGGAGTCTGGGGGCGGGATCAAACCCGTGACCTACGCCGTATTTTTCAAAAATAGCACAAAGGGAGGCCGAGACCTCCCTTTTATCCGTTCATGCGGGATCGCTCTCCTTGCTGTGGAAATGGGACAGAAGGAGGATCGCGGCAAAGTAGAGCAGCACGCCGAGCATCAGATCTCCCAGCAAGGTGAACAGCATATCCGCCCACCCGTCGGTGGAGCCGAAAAGACGGTACAGGGTGATCTGGTAGACGTGGTAATTCACCTCACGGAGGACAAACTGCACAAGAGCCGATAAGAAGGCGATCAGCTGTAGGGGATTTTGCAGCTTGAACAAGCCCGTAAAGGGGAAAACGGGAGCGGGCGCATCCGTCCCAGCCATCTCAGCCTGTACGTCGGCATCGGCTACGCGGTTTTCATAGTGCCGCTTGACCATCACGGTTGCAAGGATCACGACGGCATACTGGAAAAGCTCCAGGAGCAGCATGAGGAGGATGGGGGGAATATCCCGCCACAGCTCATCGAGATCGGGGAAGCCCGTATCGGTCAGGCAGGACATGACGTAGTTGAGAATGAATCGGGCCAGCGTCAAAAGGGAGAAGGAGACCGGAATACGGCGGCTTTCCTTGAGGCCGTTCATCCAGATGGCGTACACCGTTGCAGGATAGCAAACGGCGAACACGGCCAGGTCGATGAGGCCGCCGTCAATGAGATAGTAGAGAACCGTGGTATACCAGGTATCTCTGTAGCTGATGTTGGAGGCGAGCTGTATGTACACGGGGTGAAGCAGCAGTGCCTTGATGCCAAAGCCCAGGGCGGCAACCGCGATCACCAGCCGCAGCATTCGACGGATAGAGGAAGATTGTTTGGTTTGGAGCATGATTCTGTCCTTTCGGTGATAATGGTACGTGGTAAAGAAAAGAGAAACCGGCAAGTCTCACAGGGAGAAGCTATCCGCAAACCTGTGCTTCATACGGGAAAATTCATCTGCTCTCACGGATTCCGTGAGCCGCTTTGCCTCCAGGATTGCCCCGAAAACAGGGGGCATGGCCGCCACGGTAAAAACAGCGGGAACGGCAGGGTCGGTCAGGCGGCGGACGCGTGCCTGCCAATCGGGGGCTTCGTTGGAAGAGATGCCTCCGCCCATGACCACGGTCAGGGTACACGGAAGGGGATTGGCTCCCTCACCCAGCCACCGCCAAGCGCACTCGGCGTATTCGGCAAGCTTGCGGGCATTGCGGTCCAAGATCGCCTCGGCTACCCGGTCTCCTTGACGGGCTGCCTCAAAAACCAACGGAGCGCAGGCGGCAATATAAGGCTTACCCTCCCGGTAGACGTCGGTGATACGGGTTTGCACGGCACCGCCGAGGCGTTCAGCCAGCAGAGAGGAAAGCAAGGTGGGTTCTCCTCGGCCGTCAAAGTGGCGAAGGGCGGCCTCCAGGGCGTCACGGCCGATATCGTAGCCGCTCCCGCCGCTATCCAGAAGATACCCCCACCCTCCGATGCGGATGATGTCGCTGTTCCTTCGCAGAAAGCAGGCGCTTCCCGTTCCGCAAATGATGCAGGCACCGTCTCCCTCGGGGATCTCACCCGCCAGAAGGACGTGAATATCCGAGCGAACGGCAAGTGCCCTTGCCTCGGGAAAGCTTTCCCGCAGGGCTTCCTCCAGGGCCGGACCGTAATTGATGCCTCCCGCGATGCCAAAGAACAGAGAGGTATCCCGCAGAGTCGTCTCGGGCAATCCCGCCGCAAGAAGCAAGCTTCGGCATAGCGAGCCCAGCCGCTCGGCGGCAACGGGAAGGGTAACGTCGTTGGGATTGGTTGCGCCTACGGTATGGTGTGACAGGACGGTGCCGTTCGGGGAGGCCAGGACACCCAGGGTCTTGGTGCCGCCGCCGTCAATGCCGATCAGGTATTCCATGGTGATGACCGCAGCCCCATAACGCGGGGCTTCCTTTCTACCGCAAGACGGCTTTTCTTTTTGAAAGAATCCCCATCATACGGCTTGCGCCGCAATGGGGATGGTGTTTCAGTATCGTTTGGCCTGCTTGAGCAGGGTATGGGCGGTGCGCATGATCCGCTCGGATTGCTCGGGCATGGTGCGCAGAACCTTTGTGAAGGGGGTATAGGCTTTTTCCTCCGCGCCGTGGAGATCGCTTCCCAGAGCGACGATCTTCCCCTCCTCCATCCAACGGAGCAGGTGCTTTGGCTTGAACAGCTTGCTCAGCGCATCACAGTTGACCTGTCCGTACAGACCCATGTCGAACATTTGCTCGATGGCATGGGGCGGATACCGATCCACGTGCGCCAGAACGGGACGGATGCCCTGCATGAGGATCTCGTGCACCGTATGGTACAGGCTGTGATCCCAATCGTCCTTGGTAAAGGGCATTTCCAGGAGAAGCACGTCGGTGCCCTCAACGCAAAGCTCCCGCAGTCCCTCCATATTCTCCAGCCCCGCACAGATCAAGACCTCGGCGCCCAGAAGGATCTCGGGACGGTTTGCCTTTCCATGGGCTCGAAGCAGGAGCTGTAGGCTCTTCTGCCGCTCCTCCAAAAACACCTCGGGCAGGATATCCTGCGGGTAGAAGTGGGAGGTGGCGCATACGGTTCCGACGCCTGCCTTCGCCATCAGGGAAAGCTGAGCTGTCGCAGTCTCCGTATGTCTCGAGCCGTGATCCATGTGCGGAAGAATATGCGCATGGAAATCCAATAACTCGCTCATAGCCGTTTCCTTCTTTCTATCTTCAGGGTATCCTGCCCGTGGGGAATATACTCAGGAGCGGTTCACGTCGCGGCGTTCCAAGATCACCTTGGCGATCTTGGCCCGGGCGTGTACGTTGTGGGTCTTGGGGGTGTATTTCGGTTTTTGGGGGTTGGATCGGGATAACACCCGATATCCGTGGGAAAGATTCACCGTGCGCTTTGTCCCGTCGGGGCCTCTGCGAACGGCACGAAGCCGTTTTTCAGAGGGGGCGCGCTTGATGAAGCGCGTATGGCTCGGTTCAGTTCTGCTCGGGTGCTTCGGGAAAGGTGGCAGCAGGGGCCTCCTCGGACTCCGTTTTTTCAGAAGCAGTCTCGGCGGCGGGATCGGCCTCGGCGACGGGCTCAGTCTCGACGGTGGGCTCAGCCTCGGCGACGGGCTCAGTCTCGACGGTGGGCTCAGCCTCGGCGGCGGGATCGGTCTCGGCGACGGGCTCAGTCTCGACGGTGGGCTCAGTCTCGACGGTGGGCTCAGCCTCGGCGGCGGGATCGGCCTCGACAGTGGGCTCGGTCTCGGCGGTGGGCTCAGCCTCGACGGTGGGCTCAGCCTCGGCGGCGGGATCGGCCTCGACAGTGGGCTCGGTCTCAGCAGGGATCTCCGCGACGTTTTCCTCCGTATCGACGGCCTTTACCTCGGCGGGAACATCGTTGTCATGATTCACGGTATTGAGATCGGTATCCCGAAGCAGCTCCTCGTTGTTCTCGGAAAGCTCGATTTCCGCCTCAGAGTTGGCATCCGCGTGGGAGCGGGCGTAGCGGTTCTCCTGCTGTCTCTGGCCGTAACCATAGCCATAGCGGTAGCCATAGCCATAGCGGCTCTTACCGTAGCGGCTATAGTAGCCATACTTGAAGTGTCTGTAGTAGCCGGACTTACCGACACGGAAGCGGTATTTTCCGTAGCTGCTGTAGTACTTGTTCTTGTAGTAATCGCCGGACTTGATATCGATATCATTGAGAATGAAGCCCGAAAGGCTGGCACCGAAGCCGTCCATGGACTCCACAGCCAGCTCGATCATACGGCGATCCGAATAACCGGCGCGCACCACGAATACGTAACCCGTCACCTGGTCGTACAGAATACCGGCATCGCTGACCTCACAAACGGGAGGCAGGTCGATGAAGATCATGTCGTACTCTTCCCGGGCCGTCTTCATGAAGTTCTTCATATTCTCGGAGGCGAGCAGCTCCGCGGGGTTGGGAGGGATCTTACCGCTGGTGATGATGTTGAGGTTTTCGAAACCGCCGTTACGACGGTAGATGTCCTCGTAGGTGCACAGACCGGCCAGCAGGTCGCTCATACCCTGTACCTTGTTGTCCAGATTGAAAATCTTATGGATCACAGGGCAACGAAGGTCACCATCCACCAAAAGGACTTTCTTATTCATCTGCGCGAAGGAAACGGCCAAATTGGAAATGATCAGAGACTTACCTGCGCTGACGTAGGCGGAGGTGATACCGTAGGCGGCGCACTTTTCGCCCTTCGTGGTGTAGCACATGTTGGTACGGAGAGCCTTAAAGGCCTCGGTGATGGCGAAGGGGGTCTTCTTATTCAGGAGACGGCCTTCATAGTCGCGATCTGACATCAGGTTGCCGCCGTCGGGGCTCTTGGAATCCTTGCTTCCCTTGATGTGGTCGCGGCGGGATTTATCCTTGAAGGACTTATCTCCGACCTTGGAATTCTCCCAGGTAGGGATCTGACCGATCACAGGAACAGTGAAGCGGTCCTTGAGGTCCTCCTCGTGGTAGATCGTGTAGTCGAAGTAGGTGCGCAGGAGGCAGAACAGGTAGGAAAGCACCAGGCCGATGGCTAAGCCCACCAGGGTATACAGGGTGACGTTTCGGCCCACCATGACGACGCTGTCCTCGCTGACCATGGTAATGGCCTTGGCCACGCTACCGATCTTCTCGACACCTTCCTTATTCTCCACGCCGAAATAGTAGTCCATGGAGGCAGGAACCGTATTCTGGACGGCAGTTGCCACATCTTGGGTAACCTGCTTATTGGGAGACGCGACCCTTACGGTTACGATCTGATTATCCACGCTAATATTCAGCATCGCGCGGATGTCTCTACGGGTGACCGTTTTGTAATTATCGCCGTAATTGTTCTTCAGATATTCACAGATATTGTTCAGTGCCTTATCCTCATTGATAATATAAGGCGCATTGTAGGCAATACTGGCGGCATTATTGGCAGAACTGTCGGCAACGGCACCGATCAATTCCATATTATTCTTGGTGTCGTAATAAATGTCAACGCCACTTACCAGGAATTTGTCATCGACCGTATAGTAAGGATCGGCGTTCGTATATCGGTAAACACCGACGGCTACTGCCAGGAGAACGGCCACGATTCCGATCTTGATGAAATTACCCTGAAGAACTCGCCACAGCAGATTCAGATCGACCTGACCCTTTTGCTGATCCTTGATATAACGATTTGCCATAAATACACTTTTCCTTTCTCTGCGCGTTTTATGGAGTCTATGCCGGGATGGCATATGTCAATAGGTAAGCATACAAATGATATTATACACGATAACGCGCGGTTTGTCAAGAGCTTTGACGAATATTCACCTCAGAACTGCGAATTATTCTGTATTACAGCAGGGTTACGCAGGCGAAACGAGTCGAAAAATGCCCAAAAAAGAACGCCCTGCCGCAGCAGAGCGTTCTTGGGGTAGCAAAGAAATATTACTTGTTGCCGCCGGCGAGCTTCTCGATCTCGGCTGCGAAGTCCTCTTCCTTCTTCTGGATGCCCTCGCCCTTCTCGAAGCGAGCAAAGGAAGCGATGGCGATGGAGCCGCCCAGCTCCTTGGCAGTCTTGGCAACGTACTGGCCGACCTTCATGTCGTCCTCCTTGACGTAAGCCATATCCACCAGGCAGTTTGCCTCGTAGTACTTACCCAGCTTACCCATGATGATGCCGTCCAGAACCTTCTCGGGCTTGTTTGCCATCTTGGGGTCGTTAGCGAGCTGAACCTTGATGATGTCCTTCTCAGCCTCGATGACAGAAGCGGGAACGTCGTCGCGGGTCAGGTAGGGAGTGGGGTATGCGCCGATCTGAAGAGCGATGTTCTTAGCGAACTCAGCGAAGCCCTCCTTGTCACCGCAGTCGGTGTCGAACTTAACGATAACACCGATGGAGCCTGCGCCGTGGATATAGGTGGCGGTCAGACCCTCGACCAGAGCGAAGCGGCGGATGCTCAGCTTCTCGCCGATCTTGAAGATCTGCTCCTTGAGCTTCTCCTCGACGGTGCAGGTGCCGTCGATATACTGAGCGGTCATGAGCTCCTCAACGTTTGCGGGCTTGGTAGCCAGGATGGTCTTCAGCAGATCCTTAACGAACTCCTGGAAGGACTCGTTCTTAGCCACGAAGTCGGTCTCAGAGTTGACCTCGATCATAGCGGCCAGGTCGCCCTCCTTCATGATGGAGACGATACCGTCAGCGGCGATACGGTTTGCGATCTTGGAAGCGGCCTTCAGCTCGCCCTTCTCGCGGAGCAGCTTGATGGCGGCCTCAAAGTCGCCGTCAGCCTCAACGAGTGCCTTCTTGCACTCCATCATACCGATACCGGTCTGCTTACGCAGCTCGGCAACGTCCTTTGCGGAAATGTTTGCCATGATAGTTTACCTCTTTTTTATAGAATAGGGGTTTTGTGCGAAAGAATTACTCAGCGTCGGTAGCCTCGGCTGCGGGAGCCTCCTCGGCAGTCTGCTCACCCTGACGGCCCTCGATGACGGCGTCAGCCATGACAGAGGAGATGAGCTTGATGGCGCGGATAGCGTCGTCGTTACCGGGAATGACGTAGTCGGCGTCGTCGGGATCGCAGTTGGTATCCACGATAGCGATCACGGGGATACCCAGCTTCTTAGCCTCGAGAACAGCGATGTGCTCCTTGTGGGGGTCAACGATGAAGATGGCGTCGGGCAGTCTCTCCATGGTCTTGATACCGCCGTAGGACTTCTCCATATCGAAGATCTCCTTCTGAAGACCTGCAACCTCCTTCTTGGGGAGCAGATCGAAGGTGCCGTCCTCCTGCATCTTGTTCAGACCGTTCAGGCGGCTGATGGAGCGCTTGATGGTCTTGTAGTTGGTCAGCATACCGCCGGGCCAACGAACGTTGACGTAGTACTGGCCGCAGCGCTCAGCCTCTTCCTTGATGGCCTCGGCTGCCTGCTTCTTGGTACCGACGAACAGGAGGGTGCCGCCCTGAGCGGAGAGGTCACGAACGAAGTTGTAGGCCTCCTCGAACTTCTTGACGGTCTTCTGAAGGTCGATGATGTAGATGCCGTTTCTCTCGGTGAAGATGTACTCCTGCATCTTGGGGTTCCAGCGGCGGGTATGGTGGCCGAAATGCACACCGGCTTCCAGCAGCTGCTTGATGGTGATGATAGACATTTTCTATGTCCTCCTTCGGTTTTTTCCACCACAGAGGCACGTGCGGGCTGATCCGGGAAAGCCGTTTCCGGGACACCGAGCCGCCGATTGCGTCTGTGTGTGTAGTATTTCGTGTGGCTTTTTGCGCACACTGGTGTATTATACCATACAACTCATATTTTCGCAAGAGGTATTTTTGGATTTTACAATTTGTTTACAAACAGAGGGCTCCTCCCCGTCGTAAAGCGGGGAGGAGCCGGGCTTATTTTTTCTTTCCGCTTCCCTTTCGCAGGCATCCCTGTAGCTCGGCGGCGGTAAGCTTGACCAGAACGGCATCCTCACCGATGCATTCAATGCGGCACCAGGGGATGCGGTAATGCTCGCTTTTCCCAAAGCCGAGAAAACCGCACTCCTTGGGTATGATGAGGGCGGTGACCTTTCCGTCGTCGGCGCAGAGCTCCAGGGAATTGGGATAGCCCAGCCTTCCGCCGTCGCAGAGGTTGATGACCTCCATGCAAAAGAGGTCGGCGGTGGTGATCTCTCTCATGATCTCTTCCTTCCATAGTTAATACGGTAGAGGATATGCGGAGAAAAAGAGCATCATGCCTGTTTTGTCGGTTCAGAGGCGGTTCACTTGGGGCTTGTGACACGGTCGAGAATCAGCTTGACCGCCAAGTAGAGAGCGGGTGAGAGAAGAGGCAGTACCAGAGACAGGATCAATCCCAGACCTGCACCCAGAGCTACCGCCAGAGCAGCAACGTAGATCAGCACCAGGGTCAGTGTGGTAAAAAACACGGTACGGTCGCGGCGGGGGAGCGGGGCCAGGCGATAGACGACCGTCTGAAGCCCCAGGAGGCAGAGGCAGAGGAAATGGGCCGGATCGCCGCCCATATCCGGAGCCAGATAGTACCAAACTGCGGCGATCAGCGTGGGGACGGCGGTGGCGGCGGCCATGGCGATAAGACCGTTACGATGGGTGAGATGGGGAGACTTCAGCACCTCCGCCATAGAGCTCCGCTTCTCGGGAGCCGGGGAGAGGGGCAGGGAAACGGCAGACAAAAGGATCAGCAGATCCACCCCCAGCCCCGAGACCAGAAGAGCCGGAGCCGACAGAGCCGAAAGCCCCAGCAGGAGAGGGAGCACCGTCAGACCCAGGCGGGCGGCCTGGGACAGAAGCAAGAACCCGAAAACCTCCGAAACAGCGTTTCGTATGCGGTCAGCGCAGAGGATGGCGCGGCGCAGACCCACGACACCGCCTCCCTCGGAGGAGGTACGGCGCACCACCACGTCGGCGCGGCGGCGGCACAGGTCTGTGGCGATGGGGGAATGGGGTGTGCCGTCGGGAGCGGCCAAAGGCTCGCGGGGAGAGGCCGCACGAGTCGGCAGGCGGGGATGGCCGCCTTCGGCTGTAGTAAACAGAGAGGGCGAGCAGGTGACGGCCAGATCGGCGGCGCTCAAGAGGACGGTATCCTCCCTGTCGGAGGACAGGACGGCCACGGTCCTTCCCTGCTCCTTCAGGGCTTGGATCGTATGCAGGATCAAATGGGTGTCACAGGCGGTAAAGGCGCGGCTTCCGCTGTCCAGAAGGGAAACGGCGGATGAGTCATGGATATCCGCCGCAGAGCGAGGCTCGGAGAACCCGCATTCCGACAGGGCGCGGAGGCTGACGTCGCTCGCATCCCGTAAAAATACCGATACGCGGATGCCGGCAGACTCCAGGCTTCGAATGGCTCCCGCCGTTTTTCGGCAGGTATGGGGGGCATAGGTCAGCATGGCACGGACGGCCGATTCACCTCCCGAGCGGGTGATGAGAAACAGCGCGTGCTTCCCTGTGCGGATAGCCTCGCGGTAGGCGCGGTAGAGACCGTCGCGGCGTTCCTCGGTCAGAGGGAGGTTCATCCCGTCCTGCCGACAGGCACGGCAAGCGCGTGTCTCCTCAAAATCAGCGGTGACTCTCACGGTTACACGGGCATTTCCGGAGGGGGTTGGCAGGATGGCGGAGATCCCTTCGGTCTCGGGACGGAGCTCCTTGGCGCGTACCAGGAGGGCGTCGGTATCCATCTCAGCCCAGTCGGCCAGTCGGTCGGCCAGGGGAACCAGGGTATCCGTCGGGATGCTCCCCTCCCCCTCCTCACCGACCGAGGGGTAAGCCAGCATACCGTGACGGCAGAGATAGAAAAGCTCGGCGGCGGCACGGGCTTCATCATCAGATTCGGGGCGGTCGATGCGGTAGAGGCGATCCCCCACCAGGAGCGTCTCAGCGTGGTCCTGCCCGTCGTGAAGTGCGGCACTCCCCACCAGGATGAGATCTGTGAGCCGCACGATGGTCTCGGGAGCGGTTGCCGATCGGATATCGGCGGTGTTGGCGGTATCCCGATCCACGGCGGCGGCGCGGCGCAGCATGGCGTTCTGGTAGATGCCCTTTGCCAGGACGTGCTCGGTCAGGGTCAAGCCTGCCAGCGCCAAGGTACTGAGGAAAATATCCAAAAGCTCGTAGCGATCCCCCAGGGAAAAGATCCCCACGGCCGTCACAGGAAGGATAAGGCAGATCAGCCCCAGATTATACAAAGACAGATAGCGGGTGGCTTTCCGCAAAAACTCGGGATTTCTGCCTGCGTGAGGAGAACTCAATCCGCCTGTAAGACCACCCAGATGGGTTTCGCTTCCCACGGCGACGGCCACGGCGATGGCATAGCCTGACTCGCACACGCCTCCCGCAAAGACCATATTCGGAGGGGAGAGCTTGAAATTTCCCGCCGTTTCGGGCAGGGCATCGGCATCCTTTTTCAGGCGGATCTGAGGTCGATCGGGATCGGCGGCGATCTCCCGCTCGGTAACGGTAAAGTCCTCGGTGCGAAGCAGGCGGCAATCGGCGGGGATCATATCACCGGGATGGAAGATCAGTATATCTCCCCGTACCAGCTCCGAGGCACCGATCCTGTGAATGCGGCGGCCGCGAAGCACGCGGGACAGGGGGGCGTCATAGGCGGAGAAGGAGGCGTCGATGCGGTCGGCGCGCCACAGAAGCAGGGCGCAAAGCACCATATGTCCGCCTGCCAGCAAAAAGCAGATAAGACCGAGGGCGATACGGTCAAAGAACAGGGATATGAGCGATACCGCCAGGAGCAACCACAGGGCAGGCTCCCGCGCCATCCGCTTCAGGCACGCGGGATAGGAGCGGGCGGGGGTGCGGTAGAGCGGGCGGGCGGCGGAGGCCGCCAATCTGCGCTCGGCCTCCTTTTGGGAGAGCCCCGATACGGGATCGGCGGCCAAATAACGCAGAAGCTCCTCGATGGGAGCCGTTGCGGGATTGATCTTACGGCGAACCTTGCGGTCGCGGTGCTGTTCGGGAGAGGGCATGGGTACCTCCTCGGATATGTACTCAGGCTTGCAGGATATGTATATGAACCGTCATGGTATTCTCGGCTTCGGCGCAAAAAACACGGTAGCGGCCGTTGCGGTTGGCGGCGTTTTTGCCCGTGTCGAAAATGGGGGTGCTCGCGGTGTAGCGGCAGAGACAGCCCCGGTAGGCTACGGTCAACGTATGGGATTTTACCGTAATGACGGGGTACTCCTCACCGTCAAAGCAGAAGGCGGGGAGGGCGTGGGCGATCACGCCGTTGCCGTTGAGGGTGATGGTGACACCGTCACCCGAGACGGTATAGCGGGCGGTGATCGTCTTTTCTTCAAAGCCGTCCGCTTTAGGGAAGGTATAGCGCAGGACAATCCCGGCGGATTCCCCGTCCTCGGTCATAGACTCCGCTACACAGGTCACAGCGGGATCGGCACCGAACAGCCAATTCCCTCCCCGACGGATCGCAGGGCAGAGGGAGAGAGGAACGCGCTCGGCGGGGACTTCTCCCGCAACATCCAGGGTATAAGAAGGACTGACGGGACAGGGCAGGGACAGGCAGATAGCCGAAGGCGCACCCGCGCGGTGGACTCGTCCCAGACCGTTCGCATCGTAGTGGGGATCGGCATTCAAATCAAATTCCAGACTGTAGCCGCCGCTTTTGAGGAAGACCTTGTGGAAGCGGTCGGAGGTTTGGAATACCGAGGCTTTCGGGTCGGGGGCAGTTTCAGCGGGGACGGAGCCATCGGAGATGAGGCAGGCCGCATAGAAGTTGGATGCAGTCGTAATCATGTACTTATCGAAGTAGCCGTAGTCCTCACAGCCGAAGCGTGTCTCGGTGGGATAACGGTTCTTGACGTGACGGATCGGGGTAAGGGAAAGCCACGCTTCGGCGGTCTCCAGGGCGCGGAGAGCGGCGGACTTAAAGGCGGCTGCGCGGGGGAGGTCTCCCTCCCTCTTATAGCGGTTGGCCTCGTATTCCAGAACGGCGGCCAGCCATCCCTCGTTGTGGAGGAACTGGTTGCTCCGCCCGCCGAAGGCCATCTCTCCCGTGACCGACTGCATGGCAAGAGTGGGCATCCCCGCGCGGCGGAGGGCGTCGTCGATGGCCTTATAATGCTTGCCCCGATACCCCTTATGGAGCAAAAGAGCAAAAAGACCTCGGGAGACCAGATCGTACATGATGGGCTGGTGAGGGTACGCCCCCGCGTGGTCGCAGTACATGCCGTTTTCGTCCAGCCATTTGAGCTGAACCTGTAATTGGAGGTCGATGAACTCGGCGGAATCGCACAGCCCCATATCCTGTCGGAAATACTCGCTGACCGCCGAGAACAGGGCCCAGTTGCGGACCGAGGAGTCGGGAGTGGTGGCGTAGCAGTTATAGCAGCTTTCGGGGACGATAGCGGAAAGCTCACGCTTCCAACGATTCACATCCTCGGGGCACAGCCCCGCTTCCTCCAGCTCTGAGAGGCAGCAGATCATCTCCCGTACCGAGAAATCGTTGGCGGCCTTGACTCGGGGGATCTGCTGACAGCAGAAGTCCATCATCTCGCGGAAAACGGGCACCAGGTCGGTACGGACCCCATGGGACAGAAGGATACCGATATTAGAGGTAAGGCGGGGAAAGCCGTGCTCGGTAAGGCCCTTTTCCTTCACCTCGTCGAAGTAGCGGCGGATGTGGGGATCAGAATACGCAGAAAGAGACGCTTCCATAACGCGGAGGTAGCGGGTCTTCATGGCTTTTAACCTCGTTTCGGGAGGATTTTTCAAATTTGGGTTTGTCGGTGCGTTCTTTTGCCTTCCCCAGCGGGGAAGGGGGACCACCGCAGGTGGTGGATGAGGAGAGCGGGTTTGGTCTTTCATACGGGTGTATACGTAAAACCCTTGATACGCCAAGAGAAATTATACCCGATACCAAACCGTAATTCACTCTCCTCATCCACCGCT
>JAGBAS010000026.1 GCA_017938885.1 Clostridia bacterium | reverse complement strand
GTCTCAGCAGGCTTCTCGGTGATGGGCTTGTCGGGGAAAATCTTGATCCAGACCTTACCGCCACGCTTGATGTAACGGGTCATAGCAATACGGGCTGCCTCGATCTGCACGCTGGAGATCCAAGCGGGCTCGGTTGCCACAAGGCCGTACTTACCGTAGGCCAGGGTAGTGCCGCGGGAGGCCTTACCCTTCATACGTCCGCGCTGCACGCGACGGAACTTAACTCTCTTAGGCATCAACATTAGTTTGCTCCTCCTTCTTTAGGAGTAGTGGTTCTGGGGGTTCTCTCCACAGGACGACGCTCAGCGGGAGCGGCGTTTCTGCGGTCACCACCATTACGGCGGTCGCCCTGACGGCGGTCGCCACCCTGACGGCGGTCACCACCCTGGCGGCGGTCGCCACCGTTACGACGGTCGCCGTTTCTGCGGTCGCCGCGGCGGTCGCCACGGTTCTCCTGAGCAGGACGGTTGACCTCGTTGAGGATCTCACCCTTGTAGATCCAGACCTTGACACCGATCTTACCGTAGGTGGTGTTAGCCTCCCAGAAGCCATAGTCGATGTCTGCGCGGAGGGTCTGCAGCGGGATGGTGCCCTCGTGATAGTGCTCGGCACGTGCGATCTCGGCGCCGCCCAGACGGCCTGCGCAGTTGACCTTGATACCCTTAGCACCGTTTCTCATGGTGTTACGGATGGCCATCTTCATGGCGCGGCGGAAGGAAACGCGGCGCTCCAGCTGAGAAGCGATGTTCTCGGCGACCAGCTGAGCGTTCAGATCAGGCTGACGGACCTCAACCACGTTGAGGGCGACAGGCATACCGACCATAGCCTCCAGCTCCTTCTTGTACTTGTCGATCTGCTCACCGCCGCGACCGATCACCATACCGGGCTTAGCGCAGTGAACGAAGACGCGAACGCGGTGGCTGTCTCTCTCGATCTCGATCTTGGGGATGCCGGCGTCCTGGAGGGCCTTCTTCAAATACTTACGGATGTTGTAGTCGGAGACCAGGGTATCGCCGAAGACCTCGTCTTTTGCGAACCATCTGGAGTCCCAGTTCTTAATGACACCCACGCGAAGACCGTGGGGATTTACTTTCTGTCCCATTTACCGTTACTCCTTTCTTAGTCTCTCTCGGCGACCACGATGGTGACATGGCTCGTTCTCTTCAGGATGCGGTCTGCGCTACCCTTGGCACGAGGCATGAGGCGCTTCATGGTGGGGCCGGGGGTCACGAAGCACTCGGAAACGTACAGCTTAGAACCGTCCATGTGGAAGTTGTTCTCAGCGTTTGCGATTGCGCTCTTCAGGAGCTTGATAAGGTACTCGGAAGCACCGCGGCGGGTGTTCTTCAGAATAGCCATGGCTGCATCGGCATCCTTGCCTCTGATCAGATCCAGAACGATCTGGACCTTGCGAGGAGAGATGCGTGCATGCTTCAGATGTGCTGCTGCTTGCATTTTCATATCCTCCTCTTGATTACTTGTTGGAAGTCTTGGAGCCGACGTGACCCTTGAAGGTACGGGTCAGAGCGAACTCGCCCAGCTTGTGGCCGATCATATCTTCGGTGATATACACCGGAACGTGCTTTCTACCGTCGTGGACGGCGATGGTGTGACCAACAAATTCCGGATATATCGTGGAGGCTCTGGACCAAGTCTTCAGAACCTTCTTCTCCTGCTTCTCGTTCATGGCGCAAACCCGTGCGAACAGCTTTGCTTCCACGTAAGGAGCCTTCTTGCTACTTCTGCTCATTGATATATCCTCCTTTACTTAGCGTTTCTGCGCTTGACGATGAACTTGTCGGTGCGAGCCTTCTTGTTTCTCGTCTTATAACCCAGCGCGGGCTTACCCCAAGGGGTAACAGGGGCGGGATGACCGATGGGGGAACGCCCCTCACCACCACCGTGGGGGTGATCGCAGGGGTTCATGACCGAACCGCGAACCGTGGGGCGGAAGCCCTTGTGGCGGGTCTTACCGGCCTTACCGACCTTGATGGTGTTGTGCTCGAAGTTGCCGACCTGACCGATGGTGGCCTTGCAGTCCAGACGGACGATGCGGACCTCACCGGAGGGCAGACGGACCTGAGCGACGCCGCCGTCCTTGGAGATGAGCTGAGCCATCACACCGGCAGCGCGGACGAGCTGAGCACCCTTACCGGGGTAGAGCTCGACGTTGTGAATGAAGGTACCAACGGGGATGTTGGCCAGGGGCAGGTTGTTACCGACCTTGATGTCAGCCTCGGCAGAGGAGGAGACCACGTCGCCAACCTTCAGACCCTCGGGAGCAATGATGTAGCTCTTGACGCCGGCCTCGTTCTCCAGCAGTGCGATGAAAGCGGAGCGGTTGGGGTCGTACTCGATGGCGGTCACGGTGCAAGCGGAGGAATCCAGACGCTTGAAGTCGATGATTCTGTACTTGACCTTGTTGCCGCCGCCGCGATGACGGACGGTGATGCGGCCGTAGCTGTTACGGCCTGCGTGCTTCTTCTTGATAACGACCAGGCTCTTCTCGGGGGTGTCCTTGGTGATGATCTGGCTGTAAGCCGGAACGGACATATTTCTTCTCGAAGGGGTCGTAGGCTTATACTTAATGGTAGGCATGTACTTCAACCTCCTTCATTAGTTCAGACCTTCGAAGAACTCGATAGCCTTGGAGTCGGCCGTCAGAGTCACGATTGCCTTCTTCCAAGCGGAGGTGTAACCAAAGTGGACACCCATGCGCTTGGGCTTTCTCTTCATGTTGATGACGTTCACGGAGGCGACCTTGGTGCCGGGGAACATGGTCTCAACAGCGGTTGCGATCTCAGGCTTGGTAGCGGAGGGGAGGACCTTGAAGACGTACTTCTTGTGGTTCTCGTCAGCCAGCATATCCATGGAAGCCTCGGTGATCACGGGCTTGATGATGATATCTTCGATCATTTTCATTATGCGTATACCTCCTCGAGCTTCTTAACGGCTGCGGCGGTAATGACCATCTTGTCTGCCTTCATGATCTCGTACACGTTGATGGTGGTAGCCAGAGTGGTCTCAACGCGCTCGATGTTGGCGCAGCTCTTGACGGTGTAGGGGTTGACGGCATCCAGCACCACCAGAGCGCGGTTGTCAACGCCCAGGGCCTTCAGCATATTGACCATGGTCTTGGTCTTATACTCGGTGCACTTGATATCGTCCACAATGATGAGCTTGCCCTCGGCAACCTTAGCCGAAAGAGCAGAGAACAGAGCGACGCGCTTGGTCTTCTTGTTCATATCAGTGCGGTAGCTGCGGGGCTTGGGGCCGAGAGCGATACCACCGTGGGTCCACTGGGGAGAACGGGTAGAACCCTGACGGGCGCGACCGGTTCCCTTCTGTCTCCAGGGCTTTCTGCCGCCACCGGAAACCTCGGTGCGGGTCAGAGTGGACTGAGTGCCCTGTCTCTGGTTGAGCAGATATGCTCTGACAGCGGCGTGAAGAACTGCCGCGTTGATCTCAGCGCCGAAGACGCTGTCCGCGAGCACCATGGTGCCGACTTCTTCACCGGCCATGTTAAAAACCTTTACATTAGGCATGGTTTATTCCTCCTTCCGCTTATGCTTTCACAGAGTTGCGAACGAACACGATGCCATTCTTGGCGCCGGGAACGGCACCCTTGACGGCGATCAGGTTGTTCTCGCTATCGATCTTAACGACCTTGAGATTCTGAACGGTGACCTGCTCGTTACCGTACTGACCGGCCATCTTCTTGTTCTTGAAGATGCGGGAGGGGCTGGAGTTAGCGCCCATGGAGCCGGGCTGGCGGTGCACAGGGCCCACACCGTGGGTCATGCGGAGCTTGTGGCAGTTCCAACGCTTGACGACGCCCGAGTAACCGTGTCCCTTGGTCATACCGGTGATGTCGACCTTCTCGCCTGCGGCGAAGGTATCGACGGTGATGACGTCACCGACATTGTACTGAGCGCAATCCTCATAGCGGAACTCCTTCAGGTGCTTCTTGATCTGGAGTCCGTTCTTCTCGAAATGACCTTTCTCAGCCTTGGTCATGTGCTTAGCCTTAGCATCCATGAAACCCAGCTGAATGGCGTCATAACCATCCTTCTCCACGGTCTTCTTCTGCGCGACGACGCAGGGACCGCACTCAATGACGGTAACAGGGATTACGTTGCCCTTCTCGTCAAAGATCTGAGTCATACCGATTTTCTTACCGATAAGTCCCTTGTTCATTGTGTTTTTCCTCCTGTAAATTATTGGTTGGCAGGCGGTATCCAGTCGAGATCCGACATCCTCCCGTCAACTTGACTTACAAAGTTACCGAACCACCGCGCTGCGGAATCCCTTCGCGCGATGTCAGCTGTTGTCTTTGTCTGCTGCATGGGGTTGCAGCTGCGGCCCTCGCGGGAGCCGCACGGTCGCGGCTAAACGACCGTAGGGTTATGTGCTTGTCGATCTCTCGCTGTTACTCCGATTACAGCTTGATCTCGATCTCAACACCGGCAGGGAGCTCGATGCTCATGAGAGCGTCCACAGTCTTCTGGGAAGGCTTCATGATATCGATCAGACGCTTGTGAGTTCTGGTCTCGAACTGCTCGCGGCTGTCCTTGTTGACGTGGACAGAACGCAGGATGGTCACGATCTCACGGTCGGTGGGCAGCGGGATGGGACCCGAAACCTCGGAACCGTTTGCCTTAGCGACAGCCACGATCTTCTCGGCGGCGGTGTCGATGAGGGTGTGATCGTAGCTCTTCAGACGAACTCTGATCTTTTCCTTGATTGCCATTGTTTTTGCCTCCTTTTCAGATTTCGCACGCAGTCTTTATATAATTGTAAGGACCGGCTTGTGCGAGTTGGGAAATTGGGGCGCGATCCGATTCAACACCGTTCCGCGTGTTCCTTGCGTTTCCCGAGAAAAGCGGCGGATACCGCCGATCTGTTTTCGGAACGCGCGGAAGCGCAGAGGGCTGAAACAATGTTTTCGCCCGATTTTCGGACATACTCCGTGAAAATTCCCCCGCAGGGTCGGATACTCCGGCGGGCAACCTTTCACATCTACGCACATCATGCCTCCCTATTATACACCAAAACCTTCAAAAAAGCAATACTTTCCGAAATATTTTTTCACTTAACACATTATGAATTTCAGAGATTTTTCGCACTTGTTTTTGTACAATTTAAACAAGTTCGGATATTTTGCATCGCGTCTGCCGTGCTCCTAACGCGCGCGTATAAATAAAAATGAAGAAAACTCCTCAAATTCTCCTGTTTTATTACAATTTGTTCACATTTGTGATGTATAATAAAGAGGAATATGCGAACACCCGCAAACGTGTTTCGCCACAACTGATAAAGGTAGGTTTTCCCATGGATCGCTCCCGTACCATGCCCCGCCTCTGCTTTGTCCTGACCGCTCTTCTGACCCTCGCGAGCTCTGCCCTGCGGTCGGTCTGTATGCTGACCCAATTCGATGAGACCGTAGGCTACTTCAATCCCGGCCCTCTGCCCACCCTGTCCAACGTTCTGTATTTCATAGCCGTCGCGGTTGCCATCGCAGGCGCGCTCCTGATCCCCAAGGGATCCCTGCCCGTCACCCTGGACACCCGCCTCCGCCTCCCCGCCGCCTTCCTGTGGGGAGCGTCCCTCGCCGCATTCACGGTAGCTGCCCTCCTGTTCTGCTACAAGGATCGCACCCACGACGCCATTCTGGCTCCCATTCTGGTGGGCCTCCCCGCCTCCCTTTTCTTCTTCATCTCGGCGGATCGCAGCGGTCTCTACCCCGATTGGCTTTCGCTGGCAGGCTTCGTCCCCGTCCTGTGGTGCTTCTGCGGCATTTGGGAGACCTACGCCGATCAGTACACCACCATGAATAGTCCCATCAAGATCAGCCTGCAAATGGGACTCATCGGCCTCGCTCTCATCCTGGTCTCCGAGCTTCGCTTCCGCCTGGGGAAAGCACTCCCCCGAGGAGCCGTCGCCTTCATGGGTACGGGCAGCTTCTTGGCCTTGAACGGCTCGGTTCCGATCCTTTTGGGAACGGGTGCCCATATCCTGGACAACACCCTCCATTTGTTCTATGCCATCGTCCTGCTCTGCGGCGGGTTATACGGACTCTACACCCTGTTCCAGTTCACCTGGTTTCCCTCCGAGAGAGAGGAAACCGAGGACGGTCCCGAATCCGATACGCCCGATGTAGAAGACGACGGACAGACCCGGCCGGACGGCCCCGATTCCCCCAACGCCGTGTAAAGGAGGAGCCACCATGCGCGCATCCGCCAACGTCCGTATCCAATGGCTGCACGAGGAGCTGGTGCACAACACCTACCCCAACGCCGCCCGTCTGGCCGAGCGGTTCCACATTTCCCGCCGCCAGGCGCAGAGAGACATCGACTTTCTGAAAAAACAGTTAGGCGCGCCCATCGAGTATGACGGACGCGTCATGGGATACCACTACACCCAAGCCTTCACGCTTCCTGTATCAGTCAAGAACGAAAACGATGGCGGTCTGTCCCGCGCGCCTCTGAACCCCTTCGGGCAGGATCTCACCGACGATCTTTCCGAGGCCGACAGCGTCATCATCCAGGGTCAGATCCCCTACACCGCCACTCTGGGCATCAGCGATAAGCTGACGGTACTGGAAATGCGTTCCTACATCATCTCCGAGGAGGCAAGAGGCCAGTTCCTCTGTGAATTCCACAACATCGACCGTTTCCTCTGTGCTATTCTCACAGCCCGCTCAGGCATCCGCATCGTCGAGCCCGCCTGGTTGCGGGAAAAGCTGCTCCACATGGCCCGCAAAGCCCTGGACAGCAACAGTGACTGACAACTCTTATCCCCCCGCACCATCACAACGAGGTATATACAATCATGAAGGATTTCCACATCAACACAGAAATTTTCTTCGGCGAAAACGCCCTGGACAGGCTCTCCGCTCTGCATTTCGACTCGGCACTCATCATCGCCGACCCCTTCGTGGTCTCCAGCGGTATGATTACCCTACTGACCGCCCGCCTGGATAAGGCCCACATCCGCTACGAGCTGTTCACCGACGTGGTTCCCGATCCTCCCGTAGAAAAGGTCATTTCGGGAGTTGCCGCCGTCATGAAGAGCAAGCCCCCCTGCATCATCGGAGTGGGCGGCGGCTCGGCCATCGACACCGCCAAAGCCGTCAAAAAGTTTGCAGGACAGTTTGACGAGAACTACACCCCTCACCTCATCGCCATCCCCACCACCTCGGGCACGGGCAGTGAAGTCACCCGTTTCGCCGTCATTTCCAATCCCGCCGAGGGAAGAAAATACCCCCTGGTGGACGAGGAGCTTCTCCCCGACGAGGCCATACTGGACGAGGTGCTGGTCAAGTCTGTTCCTGCGTCTGTCACCGCCGATACGGGCATGGACGTCATGACTCACGCCATCGAGGCTTACGTTTCCACCGAAAACAATGAATTCTCGGGTGCTCTGGCCGAAAAGGCGGTGGAAATTTCGGGACAGTTCCTCATTCGCTCCTACAGCAGCTGCGACGACACCCACGCCCGCCGCAAGATGCACATCGCTTCCTGTCTCGCCGGCCTGGCCTTCAACTCCGCCTCCCTGGGACTGAACCACGGCATGGCCCACCAGTTGGGTGCCCGCTTCCACATTCCCCACGGCCGCGCCAACGCCATCCTGCTTCCCTACATTATCGAATACAACAGCGGCGTGACTCTGACCAATCGTTCGCAAAAGGAGTATCCTTCCTGCGTGCGGAAGTACTGCAACCTGGCACGCATCCTGGGTGTCAGCAATATGAACGAGGTTACCACCATCCGCGCCCTCATCAGCTACCTCCACTTCCTCAACGCCGAGATGGGTATCCCCTCGAAGGTGTCCGAGGCCTGCCCCAAGCTGACTGAGACCGAATACATGGCCGCCCTGGACGACATGGCCGCCGCCGCCCTGGTCGATAACTGCACCGCCACCAATCCCCGCACCCCGACGCCCGAGGACGTGATTGAGATTTACAGAAAGATCTGGTAAGCGCGCCGCGCATCCATCCCCCGAGCCAATCACAAGGACCCACGCATCCCCATGACCCAACAAATCGCTTCTCCGGAACCGTCACGGAAAGGCCAATCGTAATACGGCCATCACAAACCAAGAAAGCGAGGGCATCGTATGCACTATACCTTGGATACCGATTTTCTGAAGCTGGAATATTCCCCCGAGACCTCCTCCCTGACCGTCCGCATCCCGAACGCCGACATTGCCTGGTCCTGGGCGAACCAACCCTTCCTCGTCTTGGCAGACGGGAGCTCCATCGAGTTTTCCAACGCCTCCTGCACAAGCACCCCCCACGATACAGCGGTCTCTCGCGGCGTGCGGACAACCTACACCGAGCTCCGCGACGGAGCCGGCCGCCTATACCCTTTCACCGTTGAGACAGAGGTCGCCATAAATCTCACCACGGGTATGCTCCGTGCCGAAGCCCGCGTAACGGGCGACAAGCCCGGGGAGATCACAGCCCTGGCCTACCCGCCGCGCATGGCGTTCGACGCCCCCGCAGGACACGGCTATACCGTCCTGCCCCGTATGCAAGGAACCATCCTGCCGGCAGGACACGGGATCAAGCTCCGCGACGGTCTGATCTTCGAGCGGGACGCCTATATTCCCGTCTACGGCCAGGTCGAGGACGGCCATGGTTACGCTGCCATATACGATACCCCCTACGACGCCCGTTACAGCCTGGTCGGCGAGGAGATCCAGCCGTATTTCGTTCCTTCCCTGGGGCGCATGGGCTACGGGCGCGCCATGCTGTACAGCTTTTTCGCCCGTGGCGATCACAACACCATCGCCAAAATCTACCGTGCCTACCTCTCGGAGCGGGGGGAGCTCGTGACCCTGCGGGAAAAACTGGCTCGCAATCCGAAAGCCGAATACCTCCTGGGCTGTCCCATCGTCCACACGGGCATCGCCGTCCACATTCATCCCGCCTCCCATTTCTATGACCCCGACCATCCCGAGAACAACGATTCCTGCTTCTCCTTCGCCGCCACGGGCGAGCTTTTAAAGGGACTCAAGGAGCGGGGAGCCGATAAGGTCTACCTCCATCTGGACGGATGGGGACACCACGGCTACGATAATCTTCACCCCGAGCCCTTCCCCGTCCACGAAGAAGCCGGCGGTGCCGCAGGCATGAAGGCCTTGCAGGAGACCTGTACCGAGCTGGGATACTATTTCGGCATCCACGATCAGTACCGCGATTACTACTACGACTCCCCCCATTTCGATCTGGATAACGCCATTGTGGACATCCACGGAAAAACTCCCTACCACGACTACTGGTTCGGCGGCCCCCACAGCTTCCTTTGTGCCAAGCTGGCGGCCGATTACGTGCGTAGGAACTACGACGAATTCGAGCGTCTGGGGATCCGGCTGGACGGCTCTTACCTGGATGTTTTCTCGGTGGTGGAGCTGGACGAGTGCTTCCACCCCCGCCATCCCATGACTCGTGAGGAATGCGCCCGCGCCCGCGCCCATTGTCTGAATCTGCTGACCGATCGCGGTATTATCCCCTCCTCTGAGGAGACCATTGGCTGTATGGTCAATTCCATTGTACTCTGCCACCATTCCCCCTTCTATACCACGAACTGGGAAGACCCCGAGGCTTTGAACGTCGGGATCCCCATTCCCTTCTTCAACCTGGTCTACCACGATTGTATTATCATTCCTTGGTACGGTATTCATCAGAAGGGTGCATGGGGCATCGCTTCGACGGATCGCGGATTCCTGTGGGCTCTTCTCTGCGGAGGAACCATTTACTACGACGTAGACGCCTCAGCCGAGGACATTGCCTACGGCAAGATCGCCCTGGAACTCCATCGCCGTATCGCCCTGTGCGAGCTGGTCTCCCACGAGCTTGTGGACGGCCATCCCCGCCGCCGCCGTTCTACCTTCTCAGACGGAACCACCGTGGAGTGCGACTTCGATGCAGAGTCCTTCACCATCCGTTATCCGGACGGCACCGTCGTCACCGATCCCGATCACAGCAGTACCGTCTGATGTAAGGCTACCCCCCCAAAAAAAACCAAAGGGCCGCGCCTGCATCTCCCCTATAAAGCTCAAAGCGGCAGATCTTCCCGATCTGCCGCTTTTTCACAGGATACTGTTATCTTTTAAACTGTGAATCAAAACCGCCTTCTCACCCGCCGTGCGGGAATCAGCACGCCAAAGCGTGACGGATAAAATACATAAGATTTCAGGTTTTCATCATTATATATAATGTATATAATAGAATCCGTTGTATACCATATTCTATCCGAGCGTGCCATTACAGGTACGCCACAATCTGGCCGATCTGGCCGATCACGGGCTTTCCGCAGGCTCTCAGCCTAGTCTCAGATTGATGCCCTCCCGCAAAGAGCACGCAGTCACCGCCCACGGCATCAGCAACCCCCGCATCATGCTCAGTATCCCCGATAAACAGCGGGCGAGCGTGCGGATTCCGTTGCCGCCAGGCCAACGCCTGCTGTTTTTTACTGCGCGCGTGGATGTTGTCCAAGCCGATAATCTCGTCGAATTCCTCCCGAAGCCCCAGACGCTCCAACTGTGCCGTCAACATCTCGGTTTCGGTAGCCGACAGCAGGATCTGCGGGATTCCCATGGACTTGACGCGGCGGATGGTCTCCCGCGCGCCTTCGATGGTGGTACAGGTATGCTCCCCGGCCAGATACATCGCCACCCACTCGGGAGCGAGCTCGGCATCGTAGTCCTCCTTGGAAAAATCAAAGCCCAAGCGTCGGTAATACGCATCGATGGGAAAACCGAATATGTCCCGATAGGCCTCCACCGAGGCAATGGGGGAAAGTCCGCGGGCGGTCAGCATAGCGTTGGTACAGCGAATACCGTGCTCCACGTCGTCCAGAATGGTTCCGTTGAAATCCCAGATCAAGTGGGTATGGGTGGATGTCATGCTCCGAGCTCCTTTCACAGGGATAGCAAAAGAGCGGTCACAGCGTGGCCGCCCTTTTTGATTTCGGGGTATCCGAAAGCCAAAGCCAACGAATGCCGTACAGCCTTAATCCTCTACCGCAGGTGTATACAGATAACCGTAGGTAGTCAGCCAGGTCTGGTAGACGGCGTAGGGAGAGCTTCCCGAGGTATCGGGAGTCTGCTCCTGAACCTCCGGACCGAGAGGCATTTCGGGATCGTAGGTAGGATTGGTTGCCTTGTTGAGCTTGACGTCGCCGGCCGAAGAAGCGTGCTTGCGGATAAGACCGTCGGTGTTGTCGCTCATGAGGCTCATGAGATCCTCCTTGGTAGCACACTCATTGATGAGAGCCAGAGTCTCAGCGTTCAGAGTCTTGATATGATCGATGAGGGCAACGTCCAGAGCGTAGTCGCTGTCAGCGGTAGCCTGGTTGAAATCAAAGCCCAGCAGGGGATTGATGAGAGAATCGTTGTTCTGCATCTTTGCGTAGGTCCAGGCATCTGCGCCCAGCTCCTCGGTGGGAGTAGCGATGAAGCAGTTACCGGTCTTCTCCAGATCCATGCGGTAGATACCGAACTTCTCGTTGGAAAGAAGCTTGACGGTACCGTCCTCGTTCAGCTCATAGTGCTGATTCTCAATACCGTACTGGAGCAGGTTGCGCAACTCACTGTTGGTGTTGAGGTAGGTAATGACCTTCATGGCGCGAGCCAGATGGCTGCTGTTGGCGTAGACGGCGAACATATTACCGTACAGCTCCTCTTCGGTAGCCTCGGGATACTCGGCGACCACAACGTAGTACTCCTTGCCGTCCTCGCCGACGTAAACACCGTTCTCCTCGTAGGTCTGCTTGATGCGGGAATCGCCCTTCATGAAGGAAACGGCGGCGCGCTGACCCTCCTTGACCTCGCCGTAGTACTCCTCGTACTCGTAGTTCTTCAAGGTCGCGAACAGCTCGTGATACTCGGTATTGGTAAACAGAGCGTTAAAGCCCAGGTTGATACCGCCGCGGGTACGGGTAGAAGCGTCCTTCATCATGGCACCCAGGATGGAGAACTCAGCCTCGGTATCGTAGGAATAGTAGTAGGTAGGACGGACGTTACCGTCGGCATCGGTCTTGGTCTCGCCCTCGATGGTCACGCGCTTGTCGTTATCGGGCGTGACGGCATCGCCGTTCTCGTCCACGAGGTAGAGAGCGCCCTTAGCGGCAGCATCGTAGGTGTACTTATCCTTCTTCTCATCATAGAGCCAGCCCTTCTCGGCATCGACCTCGTAGCGGTAGTTCAGCGCGTTGCCGTCGGCATCCACGAACTGACCGGCCTCGTTGGTCTTGTAGAGAATGTCGCCCTGGACAAGAGCGGCCACGCGGGTTTCCTTCTTGGTGGTCGTCTCGCCATTGGCATCGGTGGTCTCGATGGAGACCTCGTACTGATGCTGCACCACGTAGCTGCGGCCGGTCTCCTCATCGAAGTACATCTCATAGACGGACTGATCGGTATAGGAAAGATCCCAGTACCAGCAGAGCATCTTCATGCACTCCTCATAGGTGGAGGCCAGGGGAACCACGTAACCCTCGTCCTCGGGGGTCTTATCGCCGTTGTAGTTCTTGACATCATTCAGGAAGGTGGACAGATCCAGCACGGAGCCGACCTTGTCGATCTTCTGATAGTAGGTATCGAAGAGCTCCTTGTCGATCATCATGTAGGTGTACTCACCGATGGGCACGTTGTTGGGGATGGCGTAGACGCCGCCCTCAATCTGCACACCGTTGAGCAGGGAGGAGGAAATATAGGTATTGAGCTTCTTGGAGGAGGTGGACAGCTCCTCGCTCAGGGAGGAGAGGTACTCCTTCTCGTAGTACTCCATGTAC
Source organism: Clostridia bacterium (assembly GCA_017938885.1). Classification (GTDB taxonomy): domain Bacteria; phylum Bacillota; class Clostridia; order Oscillospirales; family CAG-272; genus CAMEON01. The sequence goes on along the minus strand of JAGBAS010000026.1, from coordinate 6,893 downwards.
TTGTCGTAGCCCGACAGATAGAAGATGTCAACCTGGTTTTCCTTGGGATCGGGGTACTTGATCTCGGTGATACCGAACTCGTTGACCACGGTCTCCTCTTCGGTCTCAGGAGCATCCTCGTCCTCGTCCTCTTCGACCGTTTGGAACTGCTGGTACTCGGGGTGAGCGGCGTAGAATTCAGCGGTCAGGGTGGCGTTATCCTTACCCTCGCCCTTGTGAGCCTTGATGTACTGTCTCAGCTCCTTGGCACACCGAGCCTCCAGCTCGATCAGATCCTGAGCCGCCTTGATAGAGCCCTCAAGCTTGTCGTAGTACTCATCCTCGGTGCAGAACTGAATGACCACGTTGGTCTTGAACTTAGCCTTGGTGATTTTGGAGAAGGCTTCGTTGACGGCCTCCTTGGCCTTGTCGGTGGTCTCGTCCTCGGTGACGACCCACATGGTGATGGTCTTCGCGGTGTTATCCACCGTCTCGCCGTCACCCTCTTCGGTAGAGGTAGCGGGAGAACAGCTTGCGAAAACGCAGGTCAGCAACATCAATATGCTCAGAGTCAAGCATACGAGTTTCTTGTTCATACTGGTTCCTCCTTGTGCGCCATACCCGCCGCAACACGCGGGTACGCGTTTTAATACCTAATTATTGTACACTATTTTTGTGAATCTGTCAAGTGAAATTTTTGAACACTTGTGAACAACGGCGGTTTTTCCTGCGCCCAAAGGGATGTATCACAGGCAAAACCGTGACCGTTTTGATACATAACAAACAAAGTACGTGCCGTATAATTGTATCTTGCGCCGATTTTATTGTTCAGATTGCCGTTTTTTCGTCTATCGATTTCAGCCGAATCACGAAAAATTCCGTTGATCCGCCAAGCGGACGTTGTCAAATCAGACAAATCAGTCCAAAAAGCCCTTCAGATGGCGGGCGCGGCTGGGATGGCGGAGCTTTCTGAGTGCCTTAGCCTCGATCTGGCGGATACGCTCACGGGTAATGTCGAACTCCTTACCCACCTCCTCCAGGGTGCGGGTACGGCCGTCGTAGAGGCCGAAGCGAAGCTTGATGACGTGCTCCTCGCGGGGAGTCAGGGTGTGAAGCTCTCTTTCGATGACCTCGCGGAGGATGGTCTGGGAGGCGGCGTCGGCGGGAGCGGGGGTGTCCTCGTCCTGGATAAAGTCGCCCAGATGGGAATCCTCTTCCTCACCGATGGGGGTCTCCAGGGAGACGGGGTCCTGGGCGATCTTCATAATCTCGCGGACCTTCTCGGCACTCATGCCCATCTTCTCGCCAATCTCCTCGGCAGTCGCCTCGCGGCCGTACTCCTGGAGGAGCTGGCGGGAGTAGCGGGACACCTTGTGAATGGTCTCCACCATGTGCACAGGGATGCGGATGGTGCGGGCCTGATCCGCAATGGCGCGGGTGATGGCCTGGCGAATCCACCAGGTAGCGTAAGTGGAGAACTTGTAGCCCTTGGTGTAGTCGAACTTATCCACAGCCTTCATCAGGCCCAAATTACCCTCCTGGATGAGATCCAGGAAGAACATACCGCGCCCCACGTACCGCTTGGCGATGGAGACCACCAGGCGGAGGTTGGCCTCCACCAGGGCCTTCTTTGCTTCGATATCGCCCTCGGCCATACGCTCGGCCAGCTCATGCTCCCGCTCGGAGGTGAGCAGCGGCACGCGGCCGATCTCCTTGAGGTAGAGGCGGACGGGGTCGTCCACCAGACCCTCCTGCTCCAGGATGCGCTGCATATTCTCGCTGTTCCCGAACTGCTCCACCTCGTTCTCGATCTCGCTCATCTCGGAGCCCGACAGCTCGGGAAGCGGGATACCGCTGTCCTCCAGAGACTCATAGAGCTTGTCCAGGGAATCAATATCGTAGTCGTTCTCCTCCAGAACGGCATCCAGGTCGCTTTCAGAGAGCTTGCCTCTCTTGCCCTTGGCAACGAGGTCGTTCATCTTGGCGTTCTTCTCAGCCTCAGTCTTGGCGGCCTTAACCGCCACCTCGTCGATTTCCTCGACGTTCATAGTCTTCTTTTCCATGTGTCTGTACTTCCTTTCTCTCCCGTCACACGGGTTTTAACGACTGATTTATTTTTAAACTTATAGTTTATTATTTATCATCCGAATCTTCCTTCAGACGCTTTCTCTTGCCCGCCAGAATCATCTGGATGCTATCCACGGGGGGTGCTTCCTTGGCGGCGTAGCTTTCCTTGGCCTCCGCCAGCGTTTCGGCGGCGGCGCGCAGCACCGAGGTGCCGTTATCGGTCAGAGCCCGTCTCGCCTGCTCGAGCCTGGCCAGCCGTCCCATTTCCTCCACCGTAAAATACTCGCCGAGTAGCGCGAAATCAAAGCCCCCGTCGGACTCCTCCAGAGTCATGATGACGGTGAAGACATTGCGGTGGAAGGCGGTGACAAAGCTTTCGCGTGTCAGAGGCACCTGCCCCGTAGCGACCGCTTTGCGGTGCTCGCCGTAAAGCAGAAGCAAGCCCAGGATGGCCTCCTCAGCGGCGGCGGCGCGGATATTGCCTGCGGTTTCCGGGTTGACCTTGTCACGGATACCCATGGCGGACAACCGGGCCTGCTGGCTCTCCTGCTGCTTCCCCGCCTTGGCGTTGCGGCGGATAGCCCCCTCCACGTCCTTGCGCAGACTGTCCTCGCTGAGGGAGAGCCGCTCGGCCACGGCATGGACGTAGACCTCCCGCTCGGCGGAGGAGTAGACTCTGGATATGATGGAGCAGAGCTCGGCGGCGGCCTTGATCTTCTCGTCAGGGATGCTCAGATCGTGGCGCGTAAGGACCGACTGGAGCTTGAACTCAAAGCCCGTGCGGCTGTTCTTGACCAGCTGGCGGAATTTCTCCGCTCCGAATTTCTTGATATACTCGTCGGGATCCTTGGCTCCCTGCATTTGCAGGATGCGGACGTCCAACCCCACCTTGGCAAAAATACCCATGGCGCGGTGGGCGGCGCGCTGACCCGCCTCGTCGGAGTCGTAGGCCAGGATCACCTGCTTGGTGTATTTCGAAAGGATCCGCGCCTGCTCGTCGGTGAGGGCTGTGCCCAAGGAGGCCACGGCGTTCTCGAATCCGGCAGCGTGAAGGGAGACCACGTCGATGTTGCCCTCGCAGAGGATGAGCTGATCGGCGCAGTGGTTCTTGGCGAAGTTGAGCGCGAACAGATTCCGCCTCTTCTGGAAAGCGGGTGTGTCCGAACTGTTGACGTACTTGCGGTTGTCCTGCCCTCCCACGTCACGGCCGGAGAAGGCGATGACGTTGCCGGTATTGTCGATGACGGGAAACATGACGCGGTCGCGGAACATATCGAAGGCCCGTCCCGACTTCTGGCTGATACCGCAGAGGAAGGCTTCCTTCATTTCTTCATCGGCAAAACCGTTCTTGCGCAGAACGGCGGTCAGGGCACCGAAATCGTTGGGAGCGTAGCCGATGCCGAAGCGGCGGATGATGGACAGGGGCAGACCGCGCTTTTCGGTGAGGTAGTCCATGCCTGCCTTACCGATATGGGGGTCGAAGAGACACTCCCGCCAGAAGCGGGCGGCGATGAGGTTCATCTCAAAGACCCGCTTACGGGAAACACCGTGCCGCTCCTCGCGGCCGTCGGTGGGTAGGTCCACGCCGCTCCGTTTGGCTAAAAATTCTATGGCACCCTTATAATCCAGGTTCTCGGTGCGCATAATAAAGGTGAAGGCGTCACCGCCCGCCTCACAGCCGAAGCAGAAGAAGGACTGGTTATCGGGGAACACCGTAAAGGATGGTGTTTTCTCGCTGTGGAAGGGGCAGAGGCCGTTGTAATTGGAACCCGCCCGCTTGAGGGAGACGTAGGTACCGATGAGGTCTACGATATCCGAGCGATCCTTGATGGCCTCCACGATCTCTCTGGGGTATAGACTCATTCGTGCAACCCCCTCCAGACCCTCGGAACAAAGCGCTCCTCATAGGTCTCAATGGCGTATCGATCGGTCATGCCCGAAATGAAGTCGGCTACAGACCGCTCCACCGTCTCCCCCTCGGCGGTGCCGATGCGGCTCTTGTATCGCTCGGGGAGCCTATCGGGATGGGTGACGTAGTGGGTGAACAGGGCGTAGACCACTTCCTTGGCCTTGGTCTCCTCGGCCTTGGCCTTGGGGTTGAGGTAGACCCGCTCGAAAAGGAAGGCGCGGAGGTCGCTCGTGGCGGCCTGCACGGGGGGAGTCATGGCGATGGTTGCTGAGCTTTGGCTGGCTGTCAGCACCGACTGCACCATGGTATTGATGCGCTCACCGTGGGTCTCCCCCAACACCGCCGTCAGCCCAGAGGGAATATCTTCCTTATTTAATATACCCGCGCGAATGGCGTCGTCGATATCGTGGTTGATGTAGGCGATGCGGTCGGCAAACTTGATGAGCTGGCCCTCGGGGGTGGATGCCACCGAGGAGCCCGTATGGTTGACGATGGCGTCCCGCACTTCCCACGTGAGGTTGAGACCTCGGCCGTTCTTTTCCAGCTTCTCCACCACCCGCAAACTTTGGCGGTAATGGGCGAAATCGGGATCGTAGCAACGGGTCAGGGCGTCCTCTCCCGCGTGTCCGAAGGGGGTGTGGCCGAGATCGTGGCCCAGGGCGGCGGCCTCGGTGAGGTCCTCATTGAGGCGAAGGGCGCGGGCCATGGTGCGGGCGATCTGGGTGACCTCCAGGGTATGGGTCAGGCGGGTGCGGTAGTGATCCCCCGCAGGGGCGAGGAACACCTGGGTCTTGTACATGAGGCGGCGGAAGGACTGACAGTGGATGATGCGATCGCGGTCCCGCTGGAACTCGCTCCGCATGGGGCAAGGCTCCATGGGATGCTCCCGCCCGCGAGAGGCAGAGGATCGGGTGGCGACAGAGGAGAGGAGCAGGGCTTCCCGCTCGTCCAGCCAGTCGTGGAGATTCATGTCCATGTGGTCCTTCCTTTCTGCCGGCTTGTAGGGGCAATACCATTAAGTTAAGCCTCCCCCTTTGGGGGAGGTGTCCTCCGAGCAAGCTCGGTGCGAAGCGTGACGGAGAAGGCATTTCAAACGCTATTTGCCCTCTCACCCGCCTTCGGCGGGAGCTCTCCCAAAGGGAGAGCCTTTTCCATTTCTTAACTCAATGATCTTGGCCTGTAGGGCCGCGCTTTTCTTTTCATTTATAATATACGCAAAAGTCTTGGGTTTTACTTTTATTTTTTGCGGGAATTTGCGATTTTTGTGGGAAATTTTTCTAATTTGGGGGAGTTCTCACGGAAATTCCGCTCCCATTTCCTCGGGAAGCAGGAATTCCCGCTCCGCGAGACACATTTCCCGCAACAGGGGCTTGCAATTTGTGTCCCGCCGTGGTAGAATGGAGCCAGACAAGAGCTCACGTCGCATCTTACCACGAAAGGAATACCACTATGGAAAAGAAAACACTCGGCTCCTTTATCTCCGCCCTCCGTCGGGCGCAGGGGCTGACCCAACAGGAGGTCGCCGACCGCCTTGCTGTATCCAACAAGGCCGTCAGCCGCTGGGAGCGGGACGAGGCCATGCCCGATATCCTGCTGCTCCCCGCTATCGCCGATCTCTTTGGGGTGACGGTGGATGAATTGCTCCGAGGAGAGAGAATGCGGGAGGCTACGCCCGGAGGATCGACCCCTGCTATGACCGATCCCGACGCGGATTCTCACGGCACCGACGAAGGGGGTTACACCCATGAAACCCCTGTACATAAGGAAGAAAACGCGCCGACGCAGGCCCGTCCCACGTCGGATCCCCGGGCGTTGCGGGGGTTGCGGAGCATGACCAAGCGCTCCCTCACCAGCTTCCGCACCTCCCTGCTCATCGCCATCGCCCTGTCCTGCGTGGGGTACGTGGTCCATCTGGCCGTCAGCTACGGCTTCTACCGCCCCGTGATCGGCTTCTTCTGCATGGTGGCCTTTACCGTGGCCGCCGTGGTCCTGGCGGTGATGGCTACCATGCGCCTGAAGGACACCCTATCGGAGCAGATCGACGGAGACGGCGTCCGCCTCCCCGCCAACGAGCTGACCTCTGCTTGCCGCACCTTGACGTATTGGTCCTACCGCGCCTTTGTGGTCATCGCCGAGCTGTTGATCCTGAGCACTCCTCTGGTCCTGATGCGGGATCACCATTATCTCAATAGCGTGCTGTCCTCCGTGTCCTATCTTCCCGTCGCTCTGGTCCTCTGCTGTATCTGCGGGGTGCTGACGCTGTGGCTCCAGAAGCCCTACGCCGCGTGGATGCTGAAGCCCTGGGCGGGGCTGATCCTCCCCGATCCCTACCTGCTCCCCGCGCCCCAAGCCATCGGGCGACGTACCCTCTGGTTGAACGTCACCCAAGCCGTCGGGATCGTCTTCAGCGTTGTTCTTACGACCCTTTTCACGGGCTTTGAATGGGGGCTGACCTACTGGGGGGAGGATAACACACATTACAATCTCACCGCCATCATTTTCTTTGCCCTCGGTACGCTGACAGTGATCGCCGCCCCCTTCCTGCTCCGCATCGGTTACCGCGCCCTTCTTGAAAGCGGCAATCTGTCCGCCGCCGAATGGACGAAGGGCAAGCGCGCCATAACGCGGGTGGCGGTGAGGAACGTTCTTCTGTATGCGATCGCCGTTCTGACCGTAGGCTTTGGCGTTTCCTTTGGTGCCAGCTCCTCGGACGGCGTGCATTGGGAATACTACCAGAGCTGGAATGAGGGCACGATCTTTCTTGGCATTCTGGCCCTTTCCGTCGTAATCATCGTCGATCAGATCCTGAAGGAGCGGGAGGCGCGGAAAGCCGCGTAATCCTTCCTTCCGAAAAAGCAAAAGAACCCTTCCGCCGGCGGTTGGGTTCTTTTCCTATGTTCGGGCGCACACACAGGTGCGCCCCTACCGTGAGGGGCGG
>JAGBAS010000025.1 GCA_017938885.1 Clostridia bacterium | reverse complement strand
TCAAATCCTCCGGCTACCGCATCGGGCCCTTCGAGATCGAATCGGTCATCATGGAGCTACCCTACGTCCTGGAGTGCGGCGTGTCTGCCGAGCCCGACGAGGTCCGCGGCCAGGTGGTCAAGGCCTCCGTCGTCCTCGTGAAGGGTACCGAGCCCACCGAGGAGCTGAAGAAGGAGATCCAGAACTACGTCAAGAAGAACACCGCTCCCTACAAGTACCCCCGTATCGTGGTCTTCCGCGACGAGCTGCCCAAGACCATCAGCGGCAAGATCCAGCGCAATAAGCTGTAAGTGTAAAAAACAACAAAATTTTGCTTGTGATGACAAGAAATTTTGCGTGGTTTTACCCAAATAAAAGAATTGACAAAGCAGCAAAGATGTGATATAATTATCTGTATCAAAAGGCATTGACAGAGAGGATGCCACGACACGGTTTTCAGAGAATTGGCGGTTGGTGCGAGCCATAGACACGGTCGCGGTATTTGTAGCTCCCGAGCCGGACGGAAGAAATTACGGCCTGTGAAAGTAGACCCGTCCCGTGTCAGACCGCGTTAGCGTCTACGGGTTATACGACCCGACTAAGTGGCGGAGAGATCCGCAATTTGAGTGGTACCGCGGGTGCTGTATAAGAGATTTATGCGCGCTCGTCTCAAAGTCATCACACTTTGGGACGGGTGCGCTCACTTGTTTGGGGCTTTCACGGCACCCGAGAAAGGATTTTCACATGGATCAGACCAATAGAACAACAGAAGCCTCCTCCATGTCGGGATTGGATTTCAAGATCAAGGAGATGGCGGGCCGTATCCGTGCCCTTCGTGAGATCGAGGGCCTGGAGCCCTCTCAGATGGCCGCTAAGACGGGCATCGCTACCGAGGAGTACATCCGCTGCGAGAGCGGCGAGAGCGACCTCAACTTCGCATTCATTTACCGCTGTGCGCTGGCTCTGAACGTCAACGTGACCGAGATCATCGAGGGCTACAGCCCCAAGCTGAAGTCCTACACCGTTACCCGTGCCGGTGCGGGGCAGGAGATCGCCAAGGCTCACGGCATGGTGTACTATAACATGGCCTACGCCTTCCAGAACCGTATCGCCGAGCCTCTGTTCGTCCGCTCTGCCTACTCTGAGGAGGCCCAGCACAAGGATATCGAGCTGACCACCCATGCGGGACAGGAGCTGGATATCGTCATTGAGGGTAAGCTCATGGTGCAGGTGGGCGAGCACACCGAGGTGCTGAGCGCGGGCGATACCATATACTACGACTCGGATACCCCCCACGGTATGATCGCCGTCGGCGGTCAGGACTGCGTGTTCTACGCCATTGTTCTGAACCCTACGGGCGAGCCCATTCCCGAGCTGGCTCCCACCGAGGCGGTTCCCACCGCCAAGAAGGAGATCACCCGCCGCGACGAGCGGGACGACCGCGACCGCGTTTGGCGCAGATTCATCGACGTCACCGAGAACGCGCTGGGTACGCCTACCTCCATCACATTCAAGAATACCGACAAATTCAATTTTGCCTTCGACCTGGTGGATGCTGTGGCCGAGAAGGATCCCGAGAAGCTGGCCATGCTCCACGTCTCCCGGGACCACACCGAGCGCCGATTCACCTTCAAGGACATGAAGCGGGCTTCTGCTCAATGCGCCAACTACTTCAAGTCGTTGGGGATCAAGAAGGGCGACCGGGTCATGCTGGTTCTGAAGCGTCATTACCAGTTCTGGTTCGCCATGCTGGGTCTCAATAAGCTGGGCGCCATCGCCATTCCGGCCACCAACCAGCTCCAGGAGCACGATTTCGAATATCGCTTTAACTCCGCAGGCGTCTCGGCTATCCTTTGTACCGCCGACGGCGATACCGCCCACCAGGTAGACATCGCCGCCGAGAACAGCCCCACTCTGAAGCATAAGATCATCGTAAACGGTGAGCGTGAGGGCTGGCGCACCTTCGACGAGGAGTATACCTTGTATTCCTCTCACTACAACCGCACCGAGGACTCCCCCTGCGGCGACGACCTGCTCCTCATGTTCTTCACCTCGGGCACCTCGGGTTACCCCAAGATCGCGGCACACAACCACAAGTACCCCCTGGGGCACTTCCATACCGCCCGCTACTGGCACAACGTGGAGCCTGACGGTCTCCATCTGACCATTTCGGATACGGGCTGGGCCAAGTCCATGTGGGGTAAGCTCTACGGACAGTGGCTCTGCGAGGCGGCGACCTTTGTCTACGACTTCGATCGCTTCGACGCTGCGGATATTCTTCCTATGTTCGCAAAGCATAAGATCACTACCTTCTGCGCTCCCCCCACCATGCTCCGCATGATGATCAAGGAGGATATCTCCAAGTACGATCTCTCCTCGGTGCGCCACATGACCACCGCAGGCGAGGCTCTGAATCCCGAGGTATACCGCCAGTTCGAGAAGGCGACCGGCCTGCAAATTCTGGAGGGCTTCGGTCAGTCCGAGTCCACCATGATTATCGGTAACCTCACGGGTGCCCCCCACAAGATCGGTTCCATGGGCAAGCCCGCCCCCATCTACGACGTGACCCTCATGGATGCCGACGGCAAGCCTGTCCCTGTGGGTGAAACGGGTGAAATTTGCATCCGCGTGGCCGACGGCGCTCCCTGCGGTCTGTTTACCGGCTACTATAACGCTCCCGATAAGACCGCCGAGGTTTGGCACGACGGCTACTACCACACCGGTGACACCGCCTGGAAGGATGAGGACGGCTTCTACTGGTTCGTGGGCCGCGTGGACGACGTCATCAAGTCCTCGGGCTACCGCATCGGGCCCTTTGAGATCGAGTCGGTCATCATGGAGCTGCCCTTCGTCCTGGAGTGCGGCGTGTCCGCCGAGCCCGACGAGGTGCGCGGCCAGGTGGTCAAGGCCTCCATCGTGCTGGTGAAGGGAACCGAGCCCACCGAGGAGCTGAAAAAGGAGATCCAGCGCTACGTCAAGGAGCGCACCGCTCCCTACAAGTATCCCCGTATCGTGGTCTTCCGCGACGAGCTGCCCAAGACCACCAGCGGTAAGATCCAGCGCAACAAGCTCTGATGGGAGGCAGTACCATGTATCCCTTCAAGCGTTTAACCATTCTCTGCGGCCACTATGGCAGCGGCAAGACCAACGTGGCGGTGAATATTGCCGCTGAGCTGAAAAAGTCCCATGACAATGTGACCGTGGCCGATCTGGATATCGTCAATCCCTACTTTCGCACCAAGGACAGCGCGGCCTACTTTGAGGAGCAGGGCATCCGCCTCATCTGCTCGGCCTACGCCAACTCAAACGTGGATATCCCCGCCCTCCCCCAGGAGATGTACGCCCTCACCGACGACCGCTCCATGACCGCCGTCCTGGATATCGGCGGCGACGACCGAGGCGCGCTGGTACTGGGCCGCCTGGCTCCCAAGATCCTGCTGGAAAACGACTATGAGATGCTCATGGTCATCAACGGCTACCGTCCCCTCACCCGCGACGCCGCCTCCACTATAGAGGTTTTGCGGGAGATCGAGTACGCGGGCGGCATCCGCTTCACGGGTCTGGTGAACAATTCCAACCTGGGCGCCATGACCACCGTCGAGGACGTGCTGGCTTCTCGGGATTATGCCGAGGAGGTCAGCGGCCTTTCGGGTCTTCCTGTGGTCATGACCACCGTGAGACAGGAGCTGTACCCCGCTGTGGTGGGGAAGGTGCCGAACGCGTTCCCGCTGGGCTTGCAGAAAAACAAGTATCTTTGATACCGTACCGACGGGCGCACACATAGGTGCGCCCCTACCCCCCGTAATGGGTGGGTCAGGATCTCGGTAGGGGCGCACCTGCGTGTGCGCCCGCTCCGCACAGGAACGGGTCTTCTATCGTAATTTGCTCAATGAATAAGGAGTAAACATATGGCAAAATGTAAATTGACTTTCAAAACCGACAACTGCAAGGGCTGCGGCCTTTGCGTAGACGTCTGTCCCAAGCACGTGCTGGCACTGGCTGAGGATCAGATCAACAAGAAGGGTCACCACCCCGTGGTGGCTGTCAATCCCGAGGCTTGCATCGGTTGCGCCTTCTGCGCCACCATGTGCCCCGACTGCATCATCAAGGTAGAGAAAGGAGAGTGACGACATGGCAGATAAGGTACTTATGAAGGGTAACGAGGCCATTGCGGAGGCCGCCATCATCGCGGGTTGCCGCCACTACTTCGGCTACCCCATCACCCCCCAGACCGAGATCGCGGCCTACATGGCCAAGCGTCTTCCCAAGATCGGCGGCGTGTTCCTCCAGGCTGAGTCTGAGGTCGCGGCCATCAACATGGTCTACGGCGTAGCCTCCACCGGCACCCGTGTCATGACCTCCTCCTCCTCCCCCGGAATCTCCCTCAAGAGCGAGGGTCTGTCCTACCTGGCAGGCGCAGACCTCCCCTCTCTGGTGGTCAACGTCCAGCGCGGCGGCCCCGGTCTCGGCGGTATCCAGCCCTCCCAGGCCGACTACTTCCAGGCCACCAAGGGCGGCGGTCACGGTGACTTCCACATGATCGTCCTGGCTCCCTCCTCGGTGCAGGAGATGGCCGAGCTTACCGTCCACGGCTTCGAGCTGGCCGACAAGTACCGCATGACCTCCATGATCCTGGCCGACGGTACCATGGGTCAGATGATGGAGCCTGTGGCTCTGGATGCTCTGAAGGTGGGCGAGCCCGTGGAGAAGCCCTGGGCCACCACCGGCACCAAGCTGGAGCGCGTCCACAACATCGTCAACTCCCTTTCCCTGGTCCCCGAGGAGCTGGAGGAGCTGAACTTCGCCCGCTACGAGCGCTACAAGGTGATCGAGGAGAACGAGGTCATGTATGAGACCTACCGCATGGAGGATGCTGAGATCTGCATCGCCGCCTTCGGTATCGCCTCCCGCGTCTCCCGCAACGCCGTGGATGCTGCCCGCGAGATGGGCATCAAGGTGGGCATGATCCGTCCCATCACCCTGTGGCCCTTCCCCAAGAAGGCGTTCAAGGATTCTTTGGCTACTTGTAAGGCCTACATCTCGGTGGAGCTGTCCATGGGTCAGATGATCGAGGACGTGATGCTCGCCACCGAGGGCAAGGCCCCCGTCACCCTTTGCAACCGCGTCGGCGGTATGATCCCCTCCCCCGAGCAGGTGCTGGAGAGCATCAAAGAGACCGCCGCCAGAATCGGAGGTAACAACTAATGGTCGTATTCGATAAACCTCATGCACTCAACGATATCCCCTTCCACTACTGCCCCGGCTGTACCCACGGTATCATCCACCGTCTGGTGGCCGAGGTCATGGACGAGCTGGGGATCGAAGGCAAGGCCGTGGGCATCGCCCCTGTGGGATGCTCGGTCATGGCCTACAACTACTTCAACTGCGATATGATCGAGGCCGCCCACGGCCGCGCACCCGCCATTGCGACGGGTGTCAAGCGCGCCCTGCCCGACAGCATCGTCTTCACCTACCAGGGTGACGGCGACCTGGCTTCCATCGGTATGGCCGAGACGGTCCACGCCGCCGCCCGTAATGAGAACATCACGGTCATTTTCGTCAACAACGCCATTTACGGCATGACCGGCGGGCAGATGGCCCCCACCTCCCTGCCCGGGCAGGTGACCCAGACCTCCCCCTACGGCCGTGACGTCAAGCAGTGTGGTTTCCCCATCCGCGTCTGCGAGATGCTGGCCACCCTGGACGGCCCCGAGTACCTGGAGCGCGTCACCGTGAATAACGTCAAGCAGATCCGCAACGCCAAGAAAGCCATCAAGAAGGCATTCCAGAATCAGGTGGAGGGCAAGGGCTTCTCTCTGATCGAGGTGCTGTCTACTTGCCCCACCAACTGGGGTATGACTCCCCAGGCGGCACTGAAGTGGATCGACGACAAGATGATCCCCTACTACCCTCTGGGTGTGTACAAGGATAGAACCGCTGCTGCCGCAGCAGTCGAGAAGGAGGAAAACTAAATGAGCACCGATACCAAAGAATTTCTCTTCTCCGGCTTCGGCGGACAGGGTATTCTGTTCGCGGGTAAGTTCATCGCCTACAAGGGTCTGACCGAGGGCAAGAACGTGAGCTGGCTCCCCTCCTACGGCCCTGAGATGCGCGGAGGCACTGCCAGCTGCGGCATCATCATCAGCGACGGTGCGGTGGGCTCCCCCATCGTATCCAAGCCCGACATTCTGGTGGCTATGAACCTCCCCTCCCTGGATCGCTACGAGGCTTCCGTCAAGAAGGGCGGCATGATCTTCTACGATTCTTCCCTCATTGAGCGTCCTCTGACCCGCACCGACGTCAAGGCTTACGCCGTCCCCGCCACCCGTTTGGCCGGTGAGAATGGCTTCCCCACCCTGGGCAACATGATCCTGGTGGGTAAGATCCTGGCTGCTCTGGGCGAGTACAACGAGGCTGGTGTGAACGCCGCCCTTGCCAAGGTCATCTCGGCCAAGCGCGCCGATATGCTGGAGCTGAACTACAAGGCTCTGGAATTGGGAGCGAACTACTAAAAAACGGGCGCACACATAGGTGCGCCCCTACCCACCTACCGTTTGGTTGTACGCTTCGGTTTCGGTGCAACTCGGTAGGGGCGCACCTGCGTGTGCGCCCGCTCGTGTTTGCTTGAATGATCCTCGGGATATTCCAATCATTTTGCTTCATTATTTGGAAAGGAACTTTATCATGAATATTTCCATCACCAAGACGACCTGCCCTAAGGAGAAGCCCGACGCTTCCACCCTGGGCTTCGGTAAGATCTTTACCGACCATATGTTCCTCATGGAGTACGAGCCCGAAAAGGGTTGGTACGACGCCCGCATCGTGCCCTTCGGCAACCTCTCCCTCCATCCCGCCGCTACGGTCCTGCACTATGGCTCCGAGATCTTCGAGGGCCTGAAGGCCTACCGCCGCGAGGACGGCAAGGTCCAGCTCTTCCGCCCCATTGAGAACATCCGCCGTCTGAACCGCTCCGCCGAGCGTCTGTGCCTGCCCGAGATCCCCGAGGAGCTGGGCATGGAGGTGCTGACCGCCTTCGTGAACATGGAGCAGGATTGGACTCCCTCCGCCCCCGGCACCTCTCTCTACCTCCGTCCCCTGATGTTCGGTAATGACGAGACCTTGGGCGTGCACGCCGTCCATCACACCACCTTCCTCATCATCGCCTCTCCCGTGGGCAGCTACTACAAGGAGGGCATCAACCCCGTTGGCATCATGATCGAGGACGAGGACGTCCGCGCCGTCAAGGGCGGTACGGGCTACACCAAGTGCGGCGGTAACTACGCCGCCTCCAACCGCGCCGGTGCCCGCGCCGAGAAGAAGGGCTACGCCCAGGTCCTGTGGCTGGACGGTGTCCACCGCAAGTACATCGAGGAAGTCGGTGCCATGAACGTCATGTTCAAGATCAATGGCGAGGTCGTGACCCCCATGCTCTCGGGCTCCATCCTGCCCGGTATCACCCGTATGTCCTGTCTGGAGGTGCTTCGCTCCGAGGGCTACAAGGTCAGCGAGCGTCTCATCAGCGTGGACGAGCTGGCCGAGGCTATGGAGAACGGCACCCTGGAGGAGGCCTGGGGCACCGGTACCGCCGCTGTGGTCTCTCCCATCGGCGAGCTGTGCTACAAGGACAAGAAGTACACCGTAAACGGTGGCAAGATCGGCGAGGTCACCCAGCACCTCTACGACACCCTCACGGGCATCCAGTGGGGGAAGATCGAGGACACCTTCGGCTGGACTTTGCCCATCGACTGATAAATAATCCCGAAAACCGCGTCCGACCGGCGCGGTTTTCCTTCTTCCATCAAACACATTTTACTCGGGTAAAAAGTTGCTGAAAAAATCACGCAACCCCCTTGACAAACGGGGGAAAGTGTGTTATAATACACCACATCACAGAAATGCAACGAAGGAATTATTCTTTGCCTGTCCTGCTTTCAGAGAGTCGGCGGTTGGTGCGAGCCGATAGAGAGGGTGAAGTAAGTCTCATTCCCGAGCAGAGAGACCGAACCGAAAGAAGTAAGTCTCTCCGGTTTGTCCCGTTACAAGACAAAGGAGCTGATGGGCTCCGATAAGGTGATCTCGCTATGAGATAACCGAGGTGGTACCGCGAATGAATTTCGTCCTCGGATGTACGTTTGTACATTCGGGGTTTTTGTTTTTCTGCTGATAATTTCTTTTTTTCAAGGAGGGATTCCCCATGAGAATCGCCGACCGTACCCTGTGCCGTGAGAACTGCACCTTCAGCTTCAAGGAAAAGATCGAGATCTGCCGTCAGCTGGAAAAGCTGAAGGTGGATGTCATTGAGCTGCCCTCCATCGACAACCCCAAGACGGATATCCTGTTCGTCCGCACCGCCTCCTCCTTTGTGGGAAGCTGTATTCTGTCGGTGTGCGTGGGTATGACCGCCGAGAGCTTTGAGCAGGCAGTCCAAGCCATTTCCGCCGCCAAGCGCGCCAGACTGCGCATCGAGGTGCCCGTGTCCCCCGTGGGTATGGAGTACGGTGCTCATAAGAAGCCTCCCAAGATGATCGAGTGGGTGACTGCTACCGTGGCTAAGGCGAAAACCGTCTGCGCCGACGTGGAATTCTGCGCCGTGGACGCCACCCGCGCCGAGCCCGCCTTCCTGCCCGCCATCCTCACCGCCGCCGTGGAGGCGGGAGCCACCGCTGTTACGATCTGCGACAGCACCGGCGAGAAGATGCCCGATGAGTTCGCCGCCTTTGTCAAGGGGGTCATGGACACTGTGACCGTGCCCGTGGGCGTCTCCTGTGATGACAAGAACGCCATGGCCGCCGCCGCCGCTATCCTGGCGGTTCGCGCGGGGGCTGATACCGTCAAGACCGCCGTGGAGGGCGCCTGCGTATCCCTGGAGGACTTCTGCGGCATCATCAAGAACTGCGGCAATCACTACGGCTTCTCCGCCGGTGTTCAGCTCACCGAGTACCACCGCATTCTCCGCCAGATCTCTCGCATCGTGGCGGGAAAGGGCATTGACCGCTCGGCCTCCGTGAATATTGCCACCTCTGCCGAGAGCGGCTTTACCCTGGACGCGCAGGACGATCAGAACGCCGTGGCCGCTGCCGTGGCCAAGCTGGGCTACGATCTGTCCGAGGAGGACATGGAGGCCGTGTACAATGAGTTCGTCCGGGTGGCCGCCAAGAAAACCGTGGGTGCCAAGGAATTGGAGGCCATCATTTCGGGCGTGGCCATGCAGGTGCCCCCCACCTATACCCTGGTCAGCTACATGGTCAACAGCTCGGGCGGAAACGCCCTGGCCGCTTCTGCCCAGATCGTGCTGGACAAGAAGGGAGAGCAGCTCCAGGGTATCTCCATGGGTGATGGCCCCATCGATGCCGCGTTCGTGGCTTTGGAGCAGATCATGGGCTGTCACTTTGAGCTGGACGATTTCCAGATCCAGGCCGTTACTGAGGGCAAGGAGGCCATGGGCTCGGCTCTGGTGAAGCTCCGCGCCGAGGGCAAGCTCTATGCGGGCACGGGTATCTCCACCGACATCATCGGTGCCTCCATCCGCGCCTACTTGAGTGCCGTCAACAAGATCGTTTTTGAGCAGTCCGTCTGATCCCTCCGAGAAAGCAGGAAACTACTATGAAACTTTCATTTTCCACCAAAGGGTGGCATAACCATACCTTCGACGAGTTCTGCGATATGGCCGCATCTCTGGGCTATGCGGGCGTCGAGATTCACAACATTCACGGGGCCATGTTCACCGACCGCGACGGTGCCTTCTACGACTACGCCGCCGCCGCGACCCTGCGCCGCCTGTACGAGAAGGAGCTGGCCGTCCCCTGCATCGACTGCCTGATCGACCCATCCGATGCAGCCCGTGCCGCCGAGGCCGAGGCTGAGATCCTTCACTGCATGGATGTGGCAGGAAATCTGCGCATTCCCAACATCCGTCTGCGCACCGCCGCCGCCACCGAAGCAGATACCCCCACCGCCATTGAGAACGTGGCCGCCCTCATGATCCGCATCCTCCCCGAGGCCGAGGCAAGAGGGGTGTGCCTTCTGATGGAGACCTCTGGCCTGTTCTGCAAGTCCTCCACCCTGCGCGATCTGCTGGATCGCTTTGCCAGCGACAGCTTTGGCGCACTGTGGCAATTGTCTGCCGCTAACTTTGGCGGTGGAGAGACCCCCGAGACCATCATCAAGAACCTGGGCGCCTACGTCCGCCACGTCCATTTTTGCGACACCCGCCGCACCGACGACGGACTGGAATTCTGCCTGGCGGGCGAGGGAGAATTGCCCATCGCCGAAATCATGCTGGCCCTCCGCTCGGTCAACTACGACGGCTACATTTCCCTGGTCTGGGATCCTCAGTGGTGCGAGGAGCTGGACGATATGGAGATCATCCTCTCCCAGTTCGGAAGCTTCATGAAGCAGTTCGACGATCCCTCCAAGAAGCGCAGAACCCTGTACTTCAACCGCGCCCACACGGGTGAGTATATCTGGGAAAAGGATCAGCTCATTGATCTCACCTTCTCCCAGGTGTTGGACCGCATGGTGGAGGAGTTCCCCGACCAGTACGCCTTCAAATACACCACTCTGGATTACACCCGCACCTATTCCGAGTTCCGCGACGACGTGGACACCTTCGCCCGCGCCCTGATCTCCATGGGCGTGAAGGCCGGCACCCACGTAGCGGTCTGGGCCTCCAACGTGCCCCAGTGGTACATCGCCTTCTGGGCTACCGTCAAGCTGGGCGCGGTGCTGGTCACCGTCAATACCGCCTACAAGATCCACGAGGTGGAGTACCTGCTCCGCCAGTCGGATACCCATACCCTCATCATGACTGAGGGTGCCAAGGACTGCCATTACGGCCGTATCGTGGCCGAGCTCTGCCCCGAGCTGGAGACCCTGCGCCCCGGATCTCCCCTCCACGCCCGCCGTCTGCCCTTCCTCCGCAACGTCATCACCGTAGGCTACCGCCAGAAGGGATGCATGGAGTGGCACGAGGCCGTCGCCCGTTCGGTCCAGGTTCCCGTGGAGGAGGTCCACCGCATGGCCGCCGCCGTTCACAAGGACGACGTCTGCAATATGCAGTACACCTCGGGCACCACGGGCTTCCCCAAGGGTGTCATGCTGACCCACTACAACGTGGTCAACAACGGTAAGTACATCGGCGACCACATGGAGCTGTCCACCGCCGACCGCATGATGATCCAGGTCCCCATGTTCCATTGCTTCGGCATGGTGCTGTCCATGACCGCCTCCATGACCCACGGTACCACCATGTACCCCCTGCCCTACTTCTCCCCCAAGCCCGCGCTGGCCTGCGTCCATAACGAGCATATCACCGCCTTCAACGGCGTGCCTACCATGTTCATCGCCATGATGCAGCACGAGGACTTCGCCAAGACCGACTTCTCCTACATGAGGATCGGCATCATGGCGGGTGCCAACTGCCCCGCCGATCTCATGAAGAAGGCGGCTCAGCCCGACGTCATGAATATGCGGGAGATCGTGTCGGTCTACGGTCAGACCGAGGCCGCCCCCGGATGCACCATGTCCAGCTACTACGACAGCCTGGAGGTCAGAACCGAGACCGTAGGCTCTGCCTTTGCCAATGTGGAGTGCAAGATCATCGACCCCGAGACGGGTCTGGACTGCCCCGACGGAGTCAACGGCGAGTTCGTCGCCCGTGGCTACAACATCATGAAGGGCTACTACAAGATGCCCGCCGCCACCGCCGAGACCATCGACGCCGAGGGCTGGCTCCACACGGGAGACCTGGCTTGCCGCCGTCCCGACGGAAACTACCTCATCACGGGCAGACTGAAGGACATGATTATTCGCGGCGGCGAGAACATCTACCCCAAGGAGATTGAGGAGTTCATCTACACCCATCCCAAGGTGCGTGACGTCCAGGTGATCGGTGTCCCCGACCAGCAGTACGGCGAGGAGATCATGGCCTGCATCATCCTCAAGGAGGGCGAGACCATGACCGTGGAGGAGATGAAGCAGTACATCCTGGACCACATGGCCCGCCACAAGGTGCCCCGCTACATCGACTTCGTGGAGAAATTCCCCATGAACGCCGCCGGTAAGATCCTCAAGTACAAGATGAGGGAAGAGGCCGCGGAGAGACTGGGGCTGAAAAAATAAAATAGGACAAAGAGAGATACAAGATACACGCCGAGCAGGGCTCGGCAGATACAAGATACAAGATAGAAATGGCAGGAGCCCCGCCTCTATCTTGTATCTCGTATCTTGTATCTTTGTATCTTAACCAAGCACTATGATACGTCAATATTCCGTCATCGACTCCCACTGCCACGTCTACCCCGAAAAGATCGCGGCGAGGGCGGTGGAGTCCACCGATCATTTCTACAATACCCACGCTCACGGGCAGGGAACCGTCGCCGACCTTCTCACTGTCGGCGGAGCGGCGGGGTGCGACGGCTACGTGATCCAGTCGGTGGCTTCCACCCCCCATCACGTGGAGTCCATCAACCGCTTTATCGCTACCGCCATCACCGAGGCCGAGAGCCAAGGGCACGGTGGAAAGCTGACGGGGCTGGGGACTCTCCACCCCGATCATCCCGATCTGCGAGGCGCGGTAGCGGAGATCATTTCCCACGGCCTCCACGGGGTCAAGCTCCATCCCGATATGCAGAAGTTCCATATCGACGACGAGCACGCCTACCCCATCTACAAGCTCTGCGCGGAGTATGATCTCCCCATCCTCATGCACATGGGGGATCCCCGCTTCGACTACTCCCATCCCGACCGTCTCTACCGTGTGCTGACCGATTTCCCCACCCTCACGGTAGTGGGCGCCCACATGGGAGGCTGGGCTAACTGGGACTATGCCTGCGACAGGCTCTCCGACTTCCGAAACCTATACGTGGACACCTCCTCCAGCATGGCTACGGCGGTGAAGGACTACGGCATTGAACCTCACGTCACCTCCCTGACCCCCGCCCATACCGCCGCACTCATCCGCCGATGGGGAGCGGAGAAGGTGCTGTTCGGCACCGACTATCCTATGTGGTCCCAGGCCGACGATCTGGCCGTCTTCTTTGAGATGGGGCTGACCGACGCAGAAAACCGCATGATCCTCTCGGAGAACGCAAAAAAGGTGTTTTCCATCCGCTGAACCCGCCGTCTATCCCGAGAGAACTTCCGCACCCCCGCAATTCCATAGCAGATCCATACCGCCGCCCGAATCGCCCCCACCCGTGTGATCCGAGCGGCGTATTTTTGCACAAGGAGGAACGACGACATGACCGTCGCTCAAGCCAAGCCCTCGGGGCGCAATATTTACCTCGATCTGTTCAAATTCTTCCTCTGCTACATGGTCATCTGCATCCATCTGGTGCAGACGGCCTACCCTATCTACCCCCTGTACCGCCTGTCGGTGCCCATGTTCTTCCTCATCAGCGGGTATTTCCTCTACACGCCCGATCCCGACAGAGCCAAGAGCCGCGCCCCCGGCTTTGTCCGGCGGTGTGCCACCTACATGGCGGTGGGCATCGCCATCCATACGGTGTATGAGGTCATCGCCTACCTCGTGGACGGCACCAGCGTGGGCTGGCTCCTCACCACCCTGTTCTATGACGATCCCGCCAAGTTCTGGTTCCGCTTCTTCTTTGAGAACGCCCCCATTCCTTACTACACCGTGGGCGCCCAGACCTGGTTCCTGATCGCCCTGTTTACTCTTTCGTTGGTGCATTACCTGCTGGCGAAGAGCGGGAAGCTGTGGTGGTACAAGTGGATGGTCCCCGTGTGCTTTGTCTGCTACTTCTTCTTCACGGCGGGAGTCTACTTCTTCCAGCCCGAGACCGCCGTGCAGATGCGGTACATGCGCAACGCCTGGTTCTTCGGCCTCCCCTGCTTTGGTTTGGGGTACTTGATCGCGGGGATCAGGTGGCCGCGGGGACGGCTGGCACAGGTGATCTACGGTGTGCTGGGCGTGGTCTTCTTCGGGTTACAGATGGTGGAAGATTCCTTGTGGCGCACCCCCAACTGCAAGATCGAAATGTATATCAGCGGTGTTATGGCCGCCGTGTGTCTCTTGCAATTCTTCCTCTGCATCCGCCGCGCCGAGTGCTCCTTCTACTACAAGTGGATCGGCAAATCCGCGCCCTTCTACGTTTACATACTCCACATGGTCGTGGCGGTGACGCTTTCGCGATTCGTGGTGATGGAGAATCTCTACCTGCAATCGCTGGCGGTGTTTTTGATCTCTTTCGGCATTTACGAGGCGGTGTACCTCGGGCAGATGGGGGTCAAGTACCTCCGCGCAAGGAAAAAAACGGCATAAAAATGACCCACCCGCGAAAAACGGGTGGGTTTTGCTATGGAAACGGGGGTTACTTCACGATCAGCTCCATGGCCACCGTGCTGATGGCGGGCTCGGCGGGGATTTCGAGGATACCCTTGTCCACCATGGCGTCCAGCAGAATGCCGCGTACTTTCCACATGGTGGAGGAGGCGCAGTAGGGAAGCTGCTCCTCCAGAATGGCGTGACCCTCGCGGCGGAGCAGGGCAACCATGCGGTCAAAGACGGTCTGAGCGGCTTCCTGCAAGGCAGTGTACTCGGGGAGTTCGGCGATCTTGGCACGGATGGCGCCCTTTTCTTCGCGTCGGAAGGTGATGATGTTGGGGATTACGCGGCCGTCTTCGCCGATGGAGAAGGTGTAGGGGTTGCGGCGGTCGAAAATTTCTTTTTCAGTGGGGGTCAGGGTGTTCACGCTGCGATCCTCTGAAATCAGCTCGCCAATGAGCTTGATGGCGGGGGAGTTCCAGGTGGCGGCGCGGTTCCACATGTCCCACTTGCCGATCTGGTAGCTCCAGAACTGGGTGCCCGTCTCCATCATGGAACCGGTCTGTCCCACAAACCACTCCTCCTCGATGCCCTCGCCCTCGTAACCGATGAAGCCCCAGCTGTCTTCGGGGTGCTTGTGCTTCACGGGGAAATCGTGGGTGTGGCCTTTACAGCCGTGGACCAGCTGATCCAGCAGCTCCAACGCCATCAGCCATTTCAACTCCCCGTTGGTCATATTTTCGGGCACAAAGCACCCGGTGCGGTAGATGGGGATGGACTTGTCCATAATGGTGTTGTACCGCTCTGCCCAGTCGCGGGTCATGAGAATAAGCTCGTTGCGGATAGCGACCTGGAGATCGCGGCTTTCGATGAAAAAGTTGGTGATGTAGCGATTGCCAACCTGCTTGAGGAGGCCGGCATCCACCAGCGCGGCGATCTCCTCTTCCATGTAGGGCATCGCTACGCCTACGGCCACCGACAGCTCTTCGGCGGTAGACGGATTGTTGCTTACCTCCAGCAGAATATTCTTGGGGAGCATACGTTCAACAGCCGACCAGGGTAGACCACTGATTTGACCTCCGCTGGATACGAAGCGCACCTCCTCGGGCTTATAACTCTTAGGTCCAAATTCTCTTGCCATTTTCATTCCCTCCTTGAGAAGATTACGGGAGCGGAACAGACGGGATTTCACCGTACCCTCGGGCTGGCCCAGGGCGCGGGCGATATCCCCCACCGATCTGTCCTCGATGTAGTAGGCCACCACCACCTCGCGAAATCCCGACCCAGAAAGGCCAGCTCACGGCGCAGGACGGCCATCTCCTCGTCGCGGGCGTATGCCTCGGCCACGGATGGGGTCGTGTTATAGCCCCCCGCGGTCAGGATGTTCTCGGTCTCGGGATCGTCGGGGTCGATGAAGGACTCGTTTTCCCCTCGGCGGCGGTTGGTCTTGGCCCACAGGGCATAGCGGTTGCGCGCGATCTGCCATACCCAGGCGGGGAAGCTCAGAATCTCCACGCCCTCGTGAAGGGCGGTCAGGATCTGAAGCGTGATATCCGAAGCCAGGTCCTCGGCCTCATGGGAGTCGCCTGTCTTGCGGAGGCAAAAGTAGAAGACCTTGCCCATGTAGTCACGGGCGTACTCCTCCGCCAGGCGGTTTTGTGCGGTAGCGGTCATGTTCCTCACTCCTTTCGGTCATATAGTGTGGGGAGGGGGAATTTGGTTGCAAGATTTTTTTACTTTTCTAATTTGGGTGTAACTATTCAGCCGATGTTTCAAATTGGGGTTTATCGGTCCGTTCCTTTGCCTTCCCCGCTGGGAAAGGCTCACGGAGAAACCCACCGACAAATCCAAATTTACAATCCCCACGGAAAGCCTCGGCTGTCCGTGGGGAATCGTGTTTATGGGAATACGATGGGACCGGGGACCCAATGCTGTCGAAACGGAGGCGTCAGCAAAGAAGGGTCAACACTTCAGCCCGCGCTGCCTCAAGGGACAGGGGATCGGTGTGCAGATCGGTGAAACCAAAGGCCACGCGGCGGGTAATCGCATTTGCGGCGGCGGGGTTCTTCTTGCGGAGGAGATTCAGAAGCTCCCAATCCTGTAGGCCGTCAATGGTGTTCAGACCGCGCGCCGACAGCATGAGGCTGTTGTGCTCGGCGTCGGGGTATACGATGAAGCCGTCTCCCTTGAAGCGGGCGTCGGGATGGAGACCGTACAGGGAGATGCCCCAGTAGTTGAAGCCCCAGTGGAGGAAGCCCGTGATACCGTGGGTGAAGCAGGCCCACTTCATGAGGCGGGAGTAAATGGGCGGCATATCGATAAACTTGTTCATCCAGCCCATGACGAAGGGGTAACAGCAGGAGTAGCACCAGACCTGCTCCCCGGCGCGCTGGCGCTCCAGGTAGTAGTCCTTGCCCTCCTCGTAGACCTCAATGCGGGGGATATATTGATCCACGTAGCCGCACAGCGCACGGGAGACGGTGTGGGTGTCCAAGGGCTCGCCGCAGACCACGCCGGGCATACATTCGCGGCAGAGATCCCTGGCCCACTTCCAGTATTCGGTGGAATGGGGCTCGTCCTGGAGGCGCATCTGGAGCATGGGGAGCCAGCCCTTCTCCTCAAAGTGCTTGTAGATGCCGCTGTAGAAGGCTTTGGCCCAGGCCTCGCATTCGGGGGTGAAGATCGTGAGCCAGGTCACGCCGCCGTCCTCGCCGATGGCCTGCATGGTCTTGCCGTTCACCGCGCCAATGACGGCGCAGATGGTGAGGTAGCGGAAGGAGCCGTGTGCCAGGAAATGCTCCACGAATCGGTCAAAGAGCCCGAAATCCAGCTCCCATTCGGTGGAGCTGATCCGTTTGGAGCCTCCGTCGGAGAGCAGAGCCATGACGGGAATGTTCAGACTGTTGACCCGCATGGCCGCCAGGGTCTTGGCGAAATTGGCCATGAGCGCCCACCACCCCTCGTCATAGCGGATATGGGTGTAGAAGGGCTCGCAGGGCGGCTTGTCGTAGGGGTGATCCTTGGGGAAGATGCTCGTGGTATCGAGAAAGTATTCATGCCCGAAGGAGGAGTCCTTAGGGGCGGGCAGGGTCACGGGGTAGACCGTGAGCTTCCAGTCGATGCTGTACTCCCCCAGGTTGGTTTTCACCATGACCGTCACCGTATGGGTACCCACAGGAGCATCCTCGCTCACGGTGAAGCAGAACCAGAGGCTTTGGGTAGCGTTCATGGCTACGTGGGTGGAGGTCTTGGTGGAGAGAATATCGGGGTAGGGAACGCCGTCGTTGTATACCATGTAATCGGTGATATAGGTCTTGGCGGTGACACCGGCGGGGAGGCTTGTCACCTCCAATCCCGTGACGTCAAAGGCGGTCTCCACATCCCGCATACAGACCTGTCCCGACACGGTCATATTTCGGGCGGTGTGGAGGGTCAGAGCAGTGGAATCCTCGGGCCACATACGGGTGTGCTTGAACACTTGGGCTGAGGCGGGCTTGCACCAGATATACATAGAGGGAATCTCCTTTCGGAAGGGATATCGGATTTGTAGCTTTATTATACAAGAAAGGAGGAAAAGTGTCAAGGGATTTGGGTAAATTGCTTGAAAAGTTTTTGGATAGCTGGAAAAAGCCCCGCGCGGCAGCGGGGCAGGGAACGGTTATTTCTTTTCAATGGGGATCCAAAGCTCACGGTATCGCTCCTTCTTTTTGTCTCCCTCGTACCAATGTGTGACCACCAGCTCAGGCGCATTTGCGAGCTGGTAGCCCGAGGCGGGGAGCCACTCGGAGGCGATCCGCTTGCGGAGCTCCAGGAAAACCGTGGTGGGATACGCGCACCGCTCGGTCTCGAAGATGGCGTAGGTGGCTTTGGGAATGGTGACGTTTTCGTAATACTGCGCGTATTCCTTCCCCAAAATGCCGTCCTTTTGGAGGTTGTTGCGACAATAGGAGTTCAGTTGCTGGGCGATATAGAAGTCGTAGCCGTTGTCATCCACGTTGGTGATGACGTTGAAGTCTGAAACGACATCGCCCGAGAGGCCTTTCAAGATATACTGAAACGGCCGGGTTTTTACGTACATTTCCCGTTCTTGATCCTCACGCTCGCCGGGTATGCCGTTGAAGCGGCGTTTGTAGCCGGTCAGGATCATTTCGTCTTTTTCTTCAATTCTGTAGTTCATGGTGTTACCGCCTTCCAATGAAATTTTGATGGACAAGCGGGAGAAGGACCGGAGCATTCTCCCGTCCGTGCGCGCCTCGGAT